>CAOJVB010000004.1 GCA_948444845.1 uncultured Clostridiaceae bacterium
TGCAAGTAGCAGTATGCGACGAATATATAGCAACAGTTGATGTAAAACAATATGCATCAGACATGGATTACTTTGTTCCGTTAATGGAGAAATTTAATGAGCAATATGGAAGATATCCATTATATCCAATTGCAGACGCAGGATATGGTTCATATAATAATTACTTATATTGTGAACAACATGGAATGGAAAAGTTCATGAAATTTACAATGTTTGAAAAAGAAACAAAAAATGAAAAATATAGAGATAATCCATATAGAGCAGTAAATTTCTCAAAAGATGAAGAAGGAAAAATAGTATGTCCCAAAGGAAGAAAGTTCAACTTTAAATATGAACGACATGTAAGAGGCAACAATTATGGACGAACAGAAGAAATATATGAATGTGAAAGTTGTGAAAATTGTGAATATAAAAAAGACTGTTGTCCAAAGGCAAAAAATAATAGAACAATAAGATTAAATCAAGAATTAACAACAATTCATAAAGAAGTTCTAAGAAATCTATGTTCAATACAAGGAGCATTACTATGTATGAATAGAAGTATTCAAGCAGAAGGAACATTTGGAATTATAAAAAATGACAAATCATATAGAAGACTTCGTAGAAAAGGAATAGAAAATGTAATATTAGAATTTGCATTAATATCATGTGGTTTTAATTTATATAAATACCATAATAAAATTAATAGAATAAAAAAATGTGCTTAACAAGTAAAATTGACAGTATATTTTACATAACAAAGGTATGATAATCATATCTATTTTTGTCATGTTTCAAATTATAAATTTATAACAATTAATTTCATAAAAAGGATATTAATAAAAAATTTAAATTAAAAATAAGATTCGAGTTAAAATTATAACTCAAATCTTATTTTTCTAATGGACTTTTTTTACAGCCCCTTTTATATTTTATATTAATCTATCTAATGCATTTTTTGCTCCCCAAATACATGGTTTTGAGCAAGTATAGTCAGTGAAAGTACATCTAGCTCCTACCCCATATTCATGTAAGTATTCATATACTTCCTGCTTTTTATTTTTAGTATGCATCAAATACATTATTAGTATTCTATATTACGTTTGATTTTATATCAATAATTTTTATTAAATTTATATAAGAAATTTCTGACAATATTTTACAGAATTTTCAAGCTAGATATCCCACTTAGGCACATATTCTTCTTCATGCTCTCCTAGTTCTTGTATATACCCATTTTTAAAATCCAATGAGTAGAAATATTCTTCTACTTGTTTATATTCTCTTTTTGTTAATTTTCTATTTATTAGTTTATCTTCTTTTGCTTTATATGTTGGGAAATATTGTGCCATTACATTTATATATACATCTTCTGGTATATTTTCTTTTATCCATTTTAAAATATTTTTAGTATTTTGTATATGGTTTGGAAGTACTAAGTGTCTTATCATAACACCTTTTATTATCATCCCTTGTTCATCAAATCGTGGACTACCTACTTGATTTATCATTTCTAAAATTACTTTAGTTGCTATTTCAAAATAATGTGGTGCTTTTGAATATTTTGTAGCTACTTCATTTGAATAATATTTTAGGTCTGGTAAATATACGTCTATATAGCCCTTTAAAGCTCTTATTGTTTCTATATTTTCATATCCATTTGAGTTATATATTATTGGAATATTCAGACCATTTTGTTTTGCTATTTTTATTGCTTCTATTATGTGGTATGCATACATTGTAGGTGTTACTAAATTTATATTATGAGCTCCTTTTTCTTGCTGAGCTATAAAAATTTCTGCTAATTTTTGTATTGTTATTTCATATCCTTTTCCTAATTGACTTATTTCATAATTTTGACAAAACATACAGTGTAAATTGCAATGTGTAAAAAATATAGTTCCAGAGCCATTTATTCCACTAATACAAGGCTCTTCGAAGCAATGTAAACTTACAAGCGATATTTCTAGCTTATTTGTTGCTTTACAGTTACCGCTTTATTCCTTCTACCCTATTTATTTTACATTTATGAGGACATACCTCACATTTTTTTAATAATTTCAACATTTTATTCATTCTCCTTTTTGATGCATATTGACATTTTATGTTTATTGCTGTATAATATCTTTTAGAAACTTTTTAATTAGAACTAGATTTTATAGTTCTACCACCAGTTTTATAAGGAGGAAACTTAATATATGAGTGACAAAGACAAAGTTAGAGTTGTAGGTTATATCGCTATGGGGGCAGTTGCTGTTACACTTGCACTTACTGGGCATCCTGTTATAGCATTCTTTGTATTATGTATTGGTTTTGACGAACTTTGACTCACTTAAGTTAAATACTCTTTAAAAAATCCTCTTATGAGGATTTTTTATATTATACCACAATTTTATAAATATTTAGTACATTTTTTATAATTTATGTTATAATGTAAAAAGTTTGTAACAAGGAGGATAAAAATAAATGGCAATTATTGAACATGATTTTGATTTTAGTATACGTGATATTGATAATAAAACTGAATTAACTAATAGAGCTATGCTTGGCTTTTTTGAGGATATTGGTGGTTACCATTCTGATATTGCTGGGTATGGTTTAAAAGATATTGAAAAAACACATTTAAGTTGGGTTTTACTTCATTGGAAAATTAAAGTTTTAAAAAGAATTAAATATGGTGATTCTATTCATGTAAAAACTTGGTCACGAGGAGCTGTTCGTGCTTGTTGCTATCGTGATTATGAAATATATAATGGCAAACGGAGAACTATGCACTATTGCTACTTCTAAGTGGACTTTAATTCATTTAGAAAAAGGATTAATGCGTTTTACTGATGAATTAGTAGAAAAATATCAAACAGAGAATAAATGTACTTTTGATAATTTTAATTTTGAAAAAATTAAAGAACCTGAAAATAGCACTCTTACTTTTGAATATACTGTGCAAAGAAGAGATATTGATATTAATAAACATATGCATAATATATGTTATTTAGATTTAGCCTATGAGGTTATACCAGAAGATATTTATGAAAATACTTCTTTTGATAATATAGAAATTATGTATAAAACTGGCGCTTTATTAGGAGAGAATGTTAAATGTTTCTATTCTAATATTGATGGAGAACATTTTGTTACTATAAAAAGTGAAGATGAGACTAAACTTCATGCAATAGTAAAATTATATTAAAAGAAAACCTAGAGACTATTTTTAAGCCTCTAGGTTTCATTTTATGGTTTTATTCAGTTACAATGGTATATAAAAATCTCACCATTTTTGAGCATTATCGGAATTCTCCCCTGTTTATCTTTTTGGCATACTTTTTTATAATCTTCCATAAGTTTAAATTTCTTATCGTAATAAGTATATTCACCGTTCTGAAGCATTCTGTAAAATTCACCGTCTGCAACCATTTCTACATGGTTTCCTTCAAACTCTTTTATTTCTTTGGTGTTTATATTAACCAATTTCAGAGTTTTTTCGTTTGTTACATAAAAGTAATCCTGATTTACTACAACATACCTATTCTCTGGATTTGAACTACATATAACTTTCTCTTTTTTTAAGTCCTTATTCAGAACAGTTACATCTCCATTCATTTCCACTACTATTGCAGACTTTCCTGGCACATAATATAAAATATTCTCATATTTATGCCCTTCAACTTCTTTTAATTGTGTATCAATGAATGTATAGTATCGTGAGCCCCACTCTTCAGCTAATGCTGCTAAGTACTTACAGTTATTACTTATTGCCTTTTTTACACTTACTTCATCAAATAAGCATACTCTTAAATCTGTTGAACCAGCAATCTCATAATCTTCATCTATTAGATATACTATACATTTTCCCTCTGGTACTGCTAATGCATAACCATCTTTAAAGTCAGTTACATAGCTCCAAAGTAATTTGTTACACATTTTCCGTAAAATACTCATAATTTTTTCTCCCTTCTTAATTAAGAAATAGTTTTATTTAGTAACATAGCTTCATTGTATCATTTTATGTTTACTTCTACAATAGTTTTAACTGTTTTTTTATCAATATTATCTATACACTTTTAATAAAATATAAAAAAGTAGATTCGTCACATAGGTCGCCCAAAGTGCGCCCCCTACAACGTTGAATATATTCCAAAAGCCGATTTTTTCTATTCAATAAGAAAAACAACTTAGCAAAGTGGGTGAACTATGTTCGCCCTTACAATTTAACTTAAAATAGTACACTTTCCTAAGAATATTAAAGGCAGACACAAGGTCTGCCACTACATTATTTTTTTAATTTATACTCTTCACTATTAATTCTTCACTAAATTTCTCCATGCAATGGAGAAATTTACTAGTACATTCCTTCCATTGCTCCAGCGCCCATATCATTATGGCTTCCACAAGAACATTTTTCTTCTTTCTTTTCTGTTACTATACTTTCTGTTGTAAGTACCATTGATGCTATTGATGCTGCGTTTTGAAGTGCACTTCTTGATACTTTTGTTGGGTCTACTATTCCTACTTTCTTCATATCTACATATGTATTATTTGAAGCATTGAAACCTATTCCTTTTTCACTATTTTTTACTTTTTCTATTATAACTGCTGGTTCTAAACCTGCATTTATTGCTATTTGTTTTGCTGGTTCTTGTAGTGCTTTTAATACTATATTTGCTCCTAATTTTTCGTCAGCTTCTAAACTTTCTATTCCTTTTTCTACTTCTTCTATTATATTTAAGAAAGCTGTTCCCCCTCCTGCTACTATTCCTTCTTCTACAGCGGCTCTTGTTGCAGATAGTGCATCTTCTATTCTTAGCTTTTTGTCTTTCATTTCTACTTCTGTTGCTGCACCTACTCCTATTACTGCTACTCCTCCTGCTATTTTAGCTAAGCGCTCTTGTAAATTTTCTTTTGTAAATTCACTTTTTTCTTCTGCTATTTGAGCTTTTAGGTTTGATACTCTTTCTGCTATTTGCTGTTTATCTCCCATTCCATCTACTATTATTGTATTTTCTTTTTCTACTTTAACTTGTTTTGCTCTTCCTAGTTGTTCTATGGATGTATCTTTTAATTCTAGACCTAAATCAGATGTTATAACTTCTCCACCTGTTAATATTGCAATATCTTGTAGCATTTCTTTTCTTTTATCTCCATAACCTGGTGCTTTTACTGCTACTACATTTAATACACCTCTTAATTTATTTAATATAAGTGTTGATAATGCTTCTTGTTCTACATCATCACATATTATTAATAATTTTCCTGAGCTTTGCATTAGTGTTTCTAATAATGGCAATATTTCTTGAATATTGCTTATTTTTTTATCTGTTATTAATATATATGGGTTATCCATTATAGCTTCCATTTTTTCTGTGTCTGTTACCATATATGGTGATACATAACCTTTATCAAATTGCATACCTTCTACAACTGTTAATTCTGTATTAGAAGTCTTTGATTCTTCTATTGTTATTACTCCATCTTTTGAAACTTTTTCCATAGCTTCTGAAATTAGTTTTCCTACTTCTTCATTATTGGCAGATATACTTGCAACTCTTGCTATATCTTCTTTTCCATTAACTGGTACGCTTATATTTCTTAATGCATTTACTGAAAGCTCAACTGCTTTATCTATACCTCTTTTTATAGCCATTGGGTCTCCACCTGCTGCTACATTTTTTACACCTTCTTTTATCATGCTTTGTGCTAAAACTGTAGCTGTTGTTGTTCCATCTCCTGCTACATCATTTGTTTTGGTTGAAACTTGTTTTACAAGCCTAGCTCCCATATTTTCAAATGGATCTGATAGTTCAATTTCTTTTGCTATTGTTACACCATCATTTGTAATTAGTGGTGAACCAAATTGTTTATCTAAAACTACATTTCTACCTTTTGGTCCTAAAGTTACCTTTACTGTATCTGCTAATTTATTAACTCCATTTAATAAACTTTTTCTGGCATCTTCGCCAAATTTTATTTCTTTTGACATGATTTTTTTCCTCCTTCAAAACTCGAAGAGTTTTGTACTCTTCACTATTCATTATTCACTATTCATAAAAGCTATTTATACGAAATGCATGCAATTAATAATCTCTCCTATATTAATTTTAATTATAGTTTTCATAATTTTCTACTATTCCTCGGGTTTCCGATGGCGGCGACCCCTACAATTGCTACTATTCATTTGAGCAATTTCTTCTAAGTGCTGGGTAGACACAAGGCCTATCCCTACATTAATTTTTGATTTCATAATTTTAATTATTCTACTACTGCTAAAATATCATTTTGACTAACTATTATTAAATCTTCACCCTCATATTTTACTTCTGTACCTGCATATTTACTTACAACTACTTTATCTCCTTTTTTTACTTCCATTTTTACTTTTTCAGTTCCTGGTCCTACTTCTAGTACTTCTGCAAATTGTGGCTTTTCTTGTGCTTTTCCTGCTAATATTATTCCACTTTTTGTAGTCTCCTCATTTTCTATCATTTTAATTACTACTCTGTCTGCTAATGGTTTTAACATTTTTACATTACCTCCTTAAAAATATTTATTTACTAATATTAAAATTAGCAGTCTTTATTTGAGACTGCTAATAATTTATACCTTTTTACTTTTAATGTCAATACTATTGTTTGAAAATTCACATATTTTTCACAAAGTGCCTCTTTTATATTTATATTCGGTAATTTGCTTTAATATGATTATAATTACTTACTTTTTAATTTATAAACTACATATCTTAAATTACAAAATACTTTCTTTGCAATTTTATAGAAAAGATATTTAATTGGTTTAAATGGAATATATATTTCTCCTATTAGTTCTACAAATTCTCCCCCAAAGCCTTTTTTGAACCTATATAGTCCATCTTCTTCTCCGCTTTTCTATTGAAACTCCTCTAAAATCATATACTTTACAATTATTTTTTATTGCTAGTTTTATCATTTCCCATTGAAGTAAATATGTTGACATTAAGTTTCTATGTTTATTTGAGCTTGCCCCATATAGGTACCACATTTTGTTTCCATATATTATTGGCATTATTGCTGATATTGGCTCATTTTCATAATAAGCTATATATATTTTAGTTTGATATGGAAATTCTTTTAATATTTTTTCGAAATATTCTTTGGGTCTTGTCCTAAAATTATCCCTTTTGCCTGTTTCTTTCATTAGCTCATAAAACTCATCTATTCCGTTTTCATTTTTTTCTTCTACTATTACTCCTTTCCTTGTTGCTAACCTTACATTATACCTTGTTTTTGAAGCAAAGTTTTTGAATATTTCATCTTCTGTTTTATTTTCTAAGTTTAATCTAAAATTATGTCTTGCTTGTATTTCTTGGTCAAATTTTATAGCCTTACTGTTTACTTTATAGCCTAATTTCTTTACCAAACTACTAAATTCCTTATTTCCCTTTTTTACATTTGGCTCTATTATAATTACAAATGCTTTATACCTTTTTGCTACCTCTTTCATTTTATCTGTTAGTTTTCTTAAAGTTTCCTCGTTATATATATCACCTATTGGACCTCTTGGCACATACATTATATTTCCAAATATGGGGAATTTTCTAATTAATATACTCATACTTGCTATTATATTTTTATTTTCATCTTCTACTATAACTATTTCATTTTTCCAAAACTCTTTTACTTTTGCCCACTCCTCAGATTGCTGAAAATCGCATAATTCTTGTTTTTTTATAAATTCTTCATATGTTTGCATTGTTCTATTCTCCTTCCATTTTAATTGTACAAAATAAATGAAAAGAAGGTTTTAAGAAGTACTTAAGTAAATCTTAACTTTTTCTTACATTTATTTAGATGTGTCAGAAGTCGGAGGTCAGAAACAGATGTCGGAAGTCAGAGGTCAGATGTCAGAGGTCAGATGTCGGAAGTCAGAATTTATGGTGTTTTCTTCGAAGATTGGGCGATTGATAATCACCCCTACATCAAATTTCAATAATACACCCAATTCTAAAAATAAGAATAGTAGTAATCATATTTTGTAGAGTAACCTTATGTGTTTATATATATTAAAATCAAAATTGAAGCCCGACAGCCCATTGAGGCGGGGGAATACCCCTTGTCTTGGAGGGTTCAATTTTTATTTTAATATATATAAATGCATAAGGTGGATTATTTTAAATCTCTCTTATTACAAATTCTTTTTGTGTGTAATTCGGTAAATTCTCTTAGGTATTCCTTACTCGATTAAGCCATCTCTTTTTTCTATTCAATTTCTGTCTTTCCACTTCTTTATTAGATGATATTATTTTATTACTACTTTTTCTATCATCTTTTTGCAATCTTGTTGTAAGTAAATTGTAAGGTTTAAATACATATTAAAAGAAGACATCTATTTTTTAAGATGCCTTCTTTGTCATTCTATCCTATTCTATTGTCAAGTAATCTTCAAACCCAACTTGCAAACTCACAATTTCATATGTTGGTACTTCTATTTCTACTTTTATATGATTTTTATTATCTTCTATTACATATACTCCTTCATTTATGCTTTCACTTTGGATTTCTCCTGTTGTATAGAAATATTGAACATATAATGTTTCTGGTTCAAAACCGAACTTTTCTACTATTCCTAGTTCTTCTAACAGATTTCTTACTTTTTCATATATTTCGTTTTTATTTTCATTTCTACTTTCTTGTTCGTCAACATATGAAGTACTACTATTATTATATTTTATTCCAGAAGCTCTGTATTCAATATTATTTACATCTGGTGTAAATATTAGTTTATATTCATCCTCATTTATATATATAAATTTATCATATAATAATTTTATTCTTCCTTTTTTTTGCATTTTACTTATATATTTATTAATTTCATTATCTTCTATATAACTATATTTTTCTAAAATATTTCTTATAATTTTGTTATATCTTATTACATCTATGTTACTTTCTGTTAGCTCACTATAACATTCATCTATTGCATATCCTATTTTTGATAATATATCAGAACTATTATCACTTTTATAATATGTATTTTTATACTCTTGTTTTTTATTATTATAAGATATTGTAAAATTTTCTATATTTAAAATAAAACTTATATATAAACATATAATAACAATACCTATTGCTATAAATTTAAAAATTGATTTAAGTTTCATAGTTGTCTCCTAATTTTATTATAATTTTTGTACCTTCATTTTCTTTACTTTCTATTTCTAGTATTCCTTCTTGCATTTCTACTATTTGTATACATAGTGGAAGCCCTAGTCCCATTCCTGAAAATTTTCTGTTTCTGTCTTTACTTAAAGTATAAAAAGGCTCTTTTATTTTTTCTAGATCGTCTTGTTTTATACCTTTTCCATAATCTATCACTTTTATAACTTTCGTTCTATCCAGTTCTATTCTTACAATTGGATTGTTTTCATATGCGTTTATTGCATTTTTCGTTAAATTGATTATTAAGGTTTTTAATAATGTTTTATCAAAATTTACATATATATCTTTTTCAATTTCTTTTTGGAATAAAACATATGGAAATGTGGTTTGCATATCTTCTATTATTTTATTTAATTCTTCTGATAAATTTATTGTATCTTTTGTAATACTTCCATTTTCTAAAAGCATTAAATCCATTAGTTTTTGTGATATTTCTTCTATATATCTTCCTTCATCATATATCCTTTTACTATATTCTAAAACGACTTTTTCATCTGCAACTTTTCTATTTTTTATTAAGCTAGAGTAACCTACTATTGAGGTTAAAGGTGTTCTTATTTCGTGTGTTAAGTTTCCTATAAATCTTTTTCTATTTTCTGAAACTTTTTCTATTTCTGAAATATTTCTTTGAAGTGCTTTTGTCATTTTGTTAAAGCTTTTTCCTACATTTCCTATTTCATCATTTCCTAATTTTTTAACTTTTGCTGTATAGTTTCCCTTTTCAACTTCTTTTACTGTTTGGTTTAATATTTTTATTTTTCTTGTTAGAAAACTTACACTTATTGAGAGTAAAAATGCGATGGTAAGTGAACATGCTAAACTAAGTTTTATGAAATAGTCTATTTGTTCTTTTTTCATGTTATTTATTTTTGAAATATCTGACATTACTACTACTACATTTGTATATTTTCTCATTCTCATAAATAGTTTGTTACCTTCTATGTACGTAGTTATAGTCTCATCTGTTTCAAATTCTTTTTCTTGTTCGTATTGATCATATTTTTCCTGCAATTCATCATATGACATTTTATCTTCTTTTGTAAATATTTTCTCTTCTAATATTTTGGAATAATCTTCTTTAAAATTCGTATATACTCTTCTTCCTTCATTGTATATCTCTATATTTACATTATTTTTTAAATAAATATTCCCTATCCCAGATAAGTTATTAATTCCATATTCTAATTCATTTATTATGTTGTTAATTTGAATCATATTTTTATCTGTTTCTTTTTCTATGTTAGACTGATATGTATAGTTTATCATATTTATACCTATCAAGTTTATTGCTATTATAATTAGTGTAAAAGACATTAGAAATATTTTTTGACCAAATCCCATTTTTTTATCTACTCCTCTATTCTTTTAATATGTAGCCTATTTTATTTACAGTTACTATGTTTTCTTTTAGGTCTAATTTTTTTCGTAATTGTTGTATGTGGTAATCTACTGTTCTTGTTTCTATTTGTGCATTTATATCCCATACTTTATTTAATATTTCATCTCTTGTTAATACTCTGTTTTGATTTTTTATAAGTAATATAAATAGTTCATATTCTTTTGGTGCTAAGTATACTATTTCTTCATTTTTGTATACTGTTCTTGTATTTTCGTTTATTTTTATATTTTTAAAATTATATTCTTTTTCTTTTTTATTTTCCATTCTAAGTTCAATTCTTGCCAAAAGCTCTAATGGCTCAAATGGCTTTGTTATATAATCTTTCCCTCCACTTTTTAGGCCTTTTACAATTGTGCTTACATCATTTTTCGCAGATAAGAATATAATTGGTACATTTTTATTTTCCATTTGTTCTACTATTTGAAATCCATCTAATTTTGGTAGCATTATATCTAGCAAAATTAAATCATAAGTATTTTCATTTATCTTTTTAAGTGCATCTTCTCCATCAAAGCTACAATCAAATTCGTAGTTTGCTAGGCTTACAGTGTCTTGTATTAATTTTGATATATTTTTTTCATCTTCTACTATTAATATTTTAGACATATTTTTTAGCTCCCTTCTTGTTTATTTTAGCATTTTTTTATGTTTATTACAATTGATTAGATGTAAGTTTTTTGTAAGGGATTTATAAAAAACTAGTAGACATTAAAATTGAAGTGAACCCAAATTATTAGACAAAATAAGTTTAATAAGGAGGGTTCATTTTATGTCTAAATACTCAAATGAATTTAAGCTAAAAGTAATAGAATTTTATCAAAAAGAAAATTATGGAGTAAAATATGTTGCTGATTATTTTAATATTCCATCCAGTGAATTAGTTAGAAGATGGATAAAAAAATATGAAAAACATGGAATATCAGGTATAATAAAAAATAAGAAGTCATCATATGATGGTAAATTTAAACAAAGTGTGGTAGAATATATGCATAATAACCATTTATCATGTGTAGAAACTGCATTTCATTTTAATATAGGGCATCGTGATATTGTAGATAAATGGGAACGTATATATTATGAGGAAGGACCACAAGCACTTTATGAAGAGCGACGTGGTAGAAATAAAAATATGAGTTCTAAACCAAGAAAAAAGAAACTAGCTAAAGAAAATGAAGAAGATTTAATTGAAGAAGTTCAAAGACTTAGAATGGAAAATGCATACTTAAAAAAATTGCAAGCCTTAGTTCAGGAAAGAACGAAGCCAAAACAATCGAAAAAGTGATTGTAATAGAGGAATTAAGGCATGAATTTAAGTTAGAGGCTTTGTTAAAATATGCTGAGGTAACAAGAAGTACATTTTATTACCATTTAAATAGAATGAAAGAACCAGATAAATATAAAAAAATAAAAGAAGAAATAACAGCTATTTATCATGAAAATAAAGGAAGATATGGATATAGAAGAATAACTTTAGAACTTCACAATAGAGGATATTGTATTAATCATAAAACAGTAAGAAAATTAATGAAAGAATTAGGATTACAGTGTTTTGTTAGAGTACAAAAATATAAATCATATAAAGGTGAAGTAGGTAAAATATGTGATAATCTATTAAATCGTAAATTTGAAGCAGAAAATCCAAATGAAAAATGGGTTACAGATGTTACAGAATTTAAAGTACATAACGAAAAATTATATTTATCACCAATAGTTGATTTATTTAATGGAGAAGTAATAAGTTTTAATTTATCTAGACATCCAGTATTTGCACAAATAGTAGATATGTTAGAAAAGGCATTTAGTAGGATTCCAGATAATACAAATTTGATATTACATTCCGATCAAGGGTGGCAATATCAAATGAAACAATATCAAGCATTATTAAAAGATAAAGGAATTAGACAAAGTATGTCTAGGAAAGGAAATTGTTTAGATAATTCATTAGCAGAAAATTTCTTTGGTTTATTGAAATCAGAATTATTTTATATGAAAGAATATAAAACCATAGAAGAATTAGAAAAAGATATAATAGAATATATAGATTATTATAATAATAAAAGGATAAAGGGCAAATTAAAAGGAATGAGCCCTGTACAATACAGAGTTCATTCCCAAGTTGCCTAGTACCTAATCAAAAAATGTCCAATTTTTTGGGTTCAGTACAAATATATTAATATCTACTAGTTCTATCATTTAGAGATTTTCGCTTAATTTCTTTTCTTCATCAGAAAGTTTTGAATAACCATCACTACCTCTACTTGCAACCCGCGGTGCAAACTTTTTTACGTTATATGGTATATCTTTTTCAGGAATCTCTGTAAAACACTTACATACTGGGCAAATGCATCCATAATTAATTTCATCTTCATAACATGAACGTTTTACAATATCTCCGTCTTCTACTATTAAAAGACTGTAGCATGGCTTTTGTTTTTGCTCCCAATCTCTTCCAGTGCACCGAACCTCTAATTTCCAATCGGGCATTTTGTAATCACCTTGTTCTTTTACTTGCATACTTTTTCCTCCTTACAATTGTTTTTGAGTACTTGTTACTTTATTATTTTTTCGCATATTCACGAAAGACATTTGTATTTTACCATATTTTTATGTCAATTGCAACATGATTACTGATTTTTTATTATGCTTTTATAAAATTTTATTTTTTATCATTTTTATAACATCTCCATAAATATAAAAACTCCCCACAATAAAACTAACTTTTTTCCTTTGACTTTGTATATATAAAATTGCATCTTGCAAAGTCTTTTGGTATAGATTTTCATTACTTGTCATTTTTCTTGCTGTTTCATATAGTTCTTCTCTTGATACATACCTTTTTTCATCATTTCCACTTGTAAATATGAATGTAGAATTTTCGTCTTTTAGTAGGTGTTTTAATACTGTTTTGTAATCTTTTGTTTTTAGTATTGATATAATATAAATTTTTTCTTCTTTCTTATAATATGTGTTTACTGTATTTATAAAATTTAGAATTGCTTCTTTATTATGTCCGCCATCATATATTATTTTTGGTTCTTTATTTATAGTTTCAAACCTTGCTTTATGTATGACAGTTGATAGTCCTTCTTTTACTGCTTTTTCTGAAATTTTGTGTCCTTTTTTTCTTAGTATATTAATTGTTTCTAAACATAAGCTAGCATTTTCAAATTGCTTGTCTCCTTTTAGGTTTAGTTTTATATTTTTATTTTCTTTATAGTCAAATGTTAAAAATTCGTCTTGATAGTTTTTGTTTTTTATATCTTCTTTTTTTACAACTGTTAATGTATTGTTTTTACTTTTACAAGTTTCTTCTATTATTTTTTGTATCATTTCTTTTTGTTCTATTATAACAGTATTAGAATTTTGTTTTATAATTCCTGCTTTTTGCACTGTTATTTCTTCTAACGTTTCTCCTAATATTGCCATGTGGTCATAGCCAATAGAAGTAATAATAGATACTAACGGCCATACTATGTTTGTGCAGTCATATAAACCTCCTAAACCTGTTTCAAGAACTACAAAGTCACACTCTTTTTCTTTAAAATAGTATAGTGCCATAGTCGTTAATAGTTCAAATAAAGTTACTTTTTCTTTACTTATTTTATTATATTTTTCTATTTTATCTTTTAGCTTTTCTATTATATCTTCCATCTCTTTATCTGTTATGTCTTGACCATTTATACTAATCCTTTCATTGTATTCTATTAAATGAGGTGAAATATATTTTCCTACTTTGTAGCCACTTTTTGTTAAAATATTAGCTAGCATTTCTGTGGTACTTCCTTTTCCGTTTGTACCTGCTATATGAATAACTTTTAGTTTCTCTTCTGGATGATTTAATTCTTCCATAAAGTATTCCATTGCTTTTAGTGTTGGATTTTTGGTTCCTTTATAAAAATTATCAAAATATTCTTCTATATTCATAAAAATGTCTCCTTTCATTTTCATTCCACGCGAAAACGAAAGAAGACATTTTTTCTTCTTTTATTTTTCATAGCGGAATGCGAAAATAAATACGCAAGCTTTTTATACTTTTGCCTTAGTAACAACTTCCCGTTTACTAAGTCTTAACGATTTATTTTCTACTCTATTTTTTATTTATTTAAAATATCCCTACAATATTTCCTTCTTCATCTACATCAATTTGCTCTGATGCAGGTCTTTTTGGAAGTCCTGGCATTGTCATTACCTTTCCTGTTAGTACTACTATAAATTCTGCTCCTACTTTTAGTTTTACTTCTTTTACATGAATGTTAAATGCTTCTGTGCATTCCAAGTTTTTAGCGTCATCTGAGAATGAGTATTGTGTTTTGGCTATACATATTGGTAGATTTTCATAGCCTAATTCATTTATTTTTTTAATTTGTTCTTCCGCTTCTTCTGTGTATTCTACTTTTTCTGCTCCATATATGTTACAAGCTATTTTTTCTATTTTTTCTTTTATACTATCTTCTAATGAGTATATATATTTAAATTGTTTGCTTTCATTATTGCACAATTCCACTAGTTTTTCAGCTAAGTTAGTTGCTCCTTCTCCACCTTTTTCCCAGCTTTCTACTAGGCTTAAGTTAACATTTTTTTCTTCTAGTATTTCTTTTAATATGTTTATTTCATTTGATGTATCTTGAGCAAATTTGTTTATTGCTACAATTACATTTAGTCCAAATTTTTCTTTTAGGTTTTCTATGTGTTTTAGAAGATTTTTACTTCCTCTTTTTAAGGCTTCTATATTTTCATTTGTAAGTTCATCTTTTGGAATTCCGCCATGATATTTCAAGGCTTTTATTGTGGCAACTATAACTACTGCGTCTGGTACTTTTCCTAGTTTTCTTGTTTTAATATTTAGGAATTTTTCTGCTCCTAGGTCTGCTCCAAAGCCGGCTTTCCGTTACAACGTAATCTGCTAGTTTTAGAGCCATTTTTGTGGCTACTACGCTATTACAGCCGTGTGCTATATTTGCAAATGGTCCTCCGTGTATTAAGGCTGGTGTATGTTCTAGTGTTTGTACTAAATTTGGATTAAATGCATCTTTAAGTAGTACTGTCATTGCTCCTTCTGCTTTTAGGTCATGTGCTGTTACTTTCTTTCCTTCTTTGTCAAAGCCTATTATAATATTTCCTAGTCTTCTTTTTAGGTCTTCTAAACTTGATGCTAAGCAGAATATTGCCATTATTTCTGATGCTACTGTTATATCAAAACCATCTTCACGTGGCACAATATTTTTTTCGTTTGATAAACCTGTATTTACTGTTCTTAGTTGTCTATCATTTAAGTCTACACATCTTTTCCATGTTACTTTTTCTATATTTAGCTCATTTCCGTGATATATATGGTTATCAATTATAGCTGAAAGTAAGTTATTGGCTGAAGTTATTGCATGTATATCTCCTGTAAAGTGTAAGTTTATATCTTCCATAGGTGCTACTTGTGAATAGCCTCCGCCTGTCGCTCCTCCTTTTATTCCAAATACTGGCCCTAGTGATGGTTCTCTTAAAGCTAACATAGATTTTTTTCCTATTTTTCTTAAACCATCTGCTAATCCTATAGAAATAGTTGTTTTTCCTTCTCCTAATGGAGTTGGGTTTATGGCTGTTACTAGTATTAGCTTTCCATCTTTTTTATCTTCTAATTTTTGCAACTTTTCTAAAGAAACTTTTGCCTTATATTTTCCATAAGGTTCTAAATATTCTTCTTCTATTTCATTTTGTTTGGCTATATTTGTAATTGGCTCTAACTTTGTATTTCTTGCGATTTCAATATCCTTCATTGCCTTTGCACCTCTTTTTCTATATATAATTATTGAAAAATTTTTAATCAATATATATAGAAAATGGAAAATCACATCTGCTTATTCTCATTTTCTATTTTAGACAGTTTATAATATCTATATAATTTTTGCAATATAATTTGCTAAATTTCTTTCGTATATTTTTTTCATATTGTTACTCCTTAAATTTTTAAAATTTGGTTTACAATGGCTAAAACTGTTATCATTATATTATTTTAAATTTTATCAATTCTGTCACAAATATCTATTATGTCTTCTGTTTATTTTTTATACTATCTTAAGTAATATGATTCCCAATAACATAAATGTATTTGTTCTATATTTCTAACTCTTATACAATATAACCATTTACTTTCATAATGGTTACATCTCTTTTTTAGTTATTACTAATTGTCAAACTTAGGCTCACATGTTAGCCTTATTCCTAAGTTTTTCATTACATTATTTTCTTCACTTGTAACTATATATGAAGAATGTGCCTCTAGTCCGTCCAAGCTTTTCTAGTTGTTCCATTGCTTTTTCTACACTTTCATTGTTTGAGCTACATATACTAAGTGTTATTAGTACTTCTTGAATATTTAAATAATAATTTTTTTTGTATGATATTTTTTGTTTTGTTTTAAATATTCCTTCTAATACTTCTGGTGACAATAAGTATTCTTCGTCTGGCAAGCCTGCTAATTCTTTCAATGTATTAATAAGCATAGCACTTGAAGCACTTAATAGTTTAGATTCTTTTCCTGTTATTATCTTTCCATCTTTTAATTCTATCGCTACAATATTTGTTTTCTTTTCTTCTGCTTTGTAGATTGTTGGTTTAACTATACTTCTATCTTCTTTATTTATATTTAATTTTGTCATTAATGCACTTATTCTATCTACTACTTCTTGTGAACTTATACCTTTCTTCATATCACAAATAGTACTATAATATCTTCTTATAACTTCTTGGCATCCAGCCTCCTTTGCTATTTCATCATTTACAATACAGCCTTTTATCATATTAACTCCCATATCTGTTGGTGAGTTATATATATTTTCCCCCATTATACTGTTTAACATGTTTTTTAGTATTGGAAATGTTGATATATCTCTATTATAATTTACTGCTTCTATATTATATTCTTGCATATGGAATGGATCTATCATGTTAATGTCACCTAAGTCTGCTGTTGATGCTTCATACGCTACATTTACTGGGTGCAATAATCCCATATTCCATACTGGGAAAGTTTCATATTTTGCATAACCTGCTCTTACTCCATTTTGATTTTCATTATACATTTGTGATAAACATGTTGCTAACTTCCCACTATTTGGACCTGGAGCTGTTACTACTACTAACTTTTTAGTTGTTTTTATATATGGATTCTTTCCAAAACCTTCTTTACTAAATATTTTTTCTATATTATTTGGATAACCTGCAATTGGCTCAAATAAATATGCTTTTATGTTTTTATTTTGTAATGATTTTTCTAGTTTTTCTACTCCTTTTTGGCCTGTATACATATTTATTGCTACCCCACTAACTAATATGTCAATTTTCTGCATTTTTTCTATTAGTCTTAGTAAATCTTGCTCATAACTAATTCCATAGTCAGCTCTTATTTTGTTTTTTTCTATGTCATTTGCATTTATACAAAATATTACTTCTAAGTCATCTCTAAATTGTTTTAGAAGTTCTATTTTTGCATCTGCTTTGAAGCCTGGAAGCACTCTGCTCGCATGTAAATCGTCAAATAATTTACCTCCAAATTCTAAGTATAATTTGTTATCAAACTTTTTTATTCTTTCTTCAATTTTTTCTTTTTGTATTTTCAAATACTTTTCATGATCAAATGCTACTTTCATTTCTACCTCTCCTTCTCAAATATAAAGGGCATAGTAACTTATTATTATATAATATATTATAAGCAAATGGTTCCCTAACATCTATTTTTTTCACATAATAAAAATAGATTAAAAAACTTCTCCGAAAAATTCGGTTTTTTTTTAATCTATTATTAATTATTTTCCATAATGATATCATTAATTATTTTCTTATGCAAGATTATTTTTAGATTTTTTTACTTTTTTGTTATTAATTAAAATATTAAAAGAATATAAATCATTTTATTCTTCATCTTCATTTTCTGATTCTTCATCTCCTAAGCTTTTTTCAAATGCTTCTGAGAATTTACTTCTTATTTTTTCTTCTACTTCTTTTGCCATTTCTGGATTGTCCATTAAATATTTTTTTACATTTTCTCTTCCTTGTCCTATTCTATCTCCATTATAGCTAAACCATGATCCACTTTTTTCTATTATGTCTAAGTTTACTGCTATATCTAGTATATTTCCTTCCTTTGATATTCCTTTTCCATATACTATATCAAATTCTGCTTCTCTAAATGGTGGTGCTACTTTATTTTTTACTACTTTTACTTTTGCTCTATTTCCTACTACTTCTCCATCTTGCTTGATGTTTTCTACTTTTCTTATGTCTAAACGTACTGATGCATAGTACTTTAATGCTCTACCTCCTGCTGTCGTTTCAGGGTTACCAAACATAACTCCTACTTTTTCTCTTAATTGGTTTATGAATACTATTACACATTTTGATTTGTTTATTGCTCCTGCTAATTTTCTTAGTGCTTGTGACATTAGCCTTGCTTGAAGTCCTATATGTGAGTCTCCCATGTCTCCATCTATCTCTGCTTTTGGAACTAAGGCTGCTACTGAATCTATTACTATTACATCTAATGCTCCACTTCTTACTAGTGCTTCTGCTATTTCTAATGCTTGTTCTCCTGTATCTGGTTGTGATACTATTAGGTTATCAATGTCTACTCCTAAATGTTTTGCATATACTGGGTCTAATGCGTGTTCTGCATCTACAAATGCTGCTTCTCCTCCCATTTTTTGGGCTTCTGCTATCATATGTAGTGCAAGTGTTGTTTTTCCTGAAGATTCTGGACCATATACTTCTATTATTCTTCCACGTGGAATTCCACCTATTCCTAGTGCTATATCTAAGCTTAATGCCCCTGTTGGTATTGCTTCAACATTCATTGCTTGGAATTCCCCTAGTTTCATTACTGAACCTTTTCCAAATTGTTTTTCTATTTGACCTAATGCTGCTTCTAATGCTTTCATTTTTTCTGAATTTGTATTACTCATTTATTTTTCCTCCTAAATTTCTGTTTTCTAAACCTTTGTTTGTTTTATTATATCGTATTAAAAATTTTTGTCAAGTGTTTTTTTGATTTTTTTACATTCTACTCCAAGTGTAAAAATTATAATAACTAAAATAATTATTTGGTGTTATTTCTCCTGCTAAATTTTGACTTCTTACAACTGTTCCTTTATTCCTATATAAACTAATAAAAGGCATTTCATTATTATAAATTTCTATGATTCTACTATATTTCTCTTTTAGTAAATTTTCATCTTTTATATTTTTTATATCTGTTATAATTGTGTTTAGTTCTTCATTATTATAATTTTGTAAGTTTCCGCTTCCTAAAAATGTTTCTACATCTGGCGAGTATGAATTATATACTCCTGTTAATATCATTTGATAATTTTTATTTTGTACTATGGTATCATAACTTGCTTTTGTTACTTTATTGATATTTGTGGTTATTCCTATTTTTTCTAATTCTTGTTTTATAAATTCTGCTACTTTTACCCTATTTTCGTCTTCTTTATTTACTGTTAAATTTAATCTAATTCTATTTGTTCTATAATTTTCTTGTTTTTGCCACTTATTATTTTTATAAATCCAACCATTTTCTTCTAATACTTTTTTTGCTTGCTCCTCATTATATCCTAAACTTACTGCATTTTCCTTGTATAAATAATTTCCATAGTGTATTGGAAAATTTGATATATATTTATTGTTGTTATATACTGATGTTATAAGTGCTGTTTTATCTAGTCCATAACCTATA
This sequence comes from uncultured Clostridiaceae bacterium, assembly GCA_948444845.1. Taxonomy (GTDB): domain Bacteria; phylum Bacillota; class Clostridia; order TANB77; family CAG-508; genus UMGS1663. The sequence goes on from CAOJVB010000004.1 coordinate 20,288, forward strand.
GCTTTTCTTACTTCTACATTTTTTAGTATATTATCCTCACAATTAAATGCCAAATAGTCAAATTCCCTTCCTCCATATTCACATTTTGCATAACCTATTGTTCCTATATAATTTTCTAAGTTATTATTTGAAGTTGTGAAAATATCTATGTTTCCTAGCTTAAAACTATTATATAGTTCTCCTATTTCTGTAAATATTTTTATATCAATTTTTTCTATTTTTGCATCTTGTTTTTCTTTATTCCACCATTTATCATTTTTTTCTAAAACTATGTTATTAGCTTCTAACTTTGATATTTTGTACATTCCTGTTCCCATAGGCGTTTTTGTACTTTCATAAAAGTTTTCACCTATATAGTAATTATTGGATATAATTGGAAATGTTAAATTATATTCAAAAAATGCAACTGGTTTATTTAAGTTTATTCTTATTGTATTAGTATCTAAAATTTCTATATTTTCTATAGGTTCTACATTATATGAATATATATTTTTTCCTTCTTTTAATTTTTCTATTGTAAAGACTATATCTTTTGCTACTAAAGAACTTCCATCTTGCCATTTTTTATTTGTATCTATTTTTATTACATATGCAATATCTGATATTTTTGAACATTCTGTAGCTAAGCACATTTCTAGTTTATAATCTTTTGTAATATTTATTAGTGGTTCAAATATTAGCTTGTCTATATTTAGTATTTCTTTGTTATTTGATATTAATGGGTTTATTGTATCATAGTTTGATATACCTAGCCTTATATCTGTTTTTTCTACTATTTCTATTCCTTTGCTTTGTTTGTTTTCTTCTTCTATTCCTTTATCTTTGAAATATAGTGCATATATTGAATAAATAACTATTCCTATTGCAAATATTATAAAAATATATTTAAAGATATTTGATTTCATTTTTTGTTTTCGTATAATGTTAATTTATTATACGAGTTTCTCCTTTCTTTTAAATTTGGTATAATATTTATAAGATTGATGTTTTTTTCTTATTTATATTGTGGAAATTTTTATTTATAATATAAGATTTTTTTGGTTTTTTCAAGTTTTTATTGGAAATATATTAGATTTTTAATTTATAAATGATTTTAAATTATTATTTTGGGATTGTATAGAAAGTGTGTCAAAAGGGACGGAGCAAATTGACACACTTTATCTTTTAAAGATGTGTCAATTTGCTCCGTCCCTTTTGACACACTTTCTATACAATTCCTTATATTTTTATTTTCTAGATTCTACTATAATTCTAATACCTGTTCTGTCTTCGCCTTCTACTTCTACTTCGGCGAAGGCTGGTATACATACTAGATCTACTCCTGCTGGTGCTACGAATCCTCTTGCTATTGCTACTGCCTTTACTGCTTGATTTAGAGCTCCTGCTCCGATTGCTTGCATTTCTGCTTTGTTCTCCTCTTTTACTAACCCTGCTATTGCTCCTGCAATTGAATTTGGGTTTGATTTTGATGAGATTTTTAAAACTTCCATCTTTTGCCTCCTATAATTTTATTTTTATTTGAATTACAGGTATAGTTATATTACATTTTCTGGGAATTGTCTAGTACTTTTATGGAAAAAATTGGAAAAGTTTTCGCCTTTTTTCTTCTTTTTTCGTCATTTACTTAATAGCTATCCTTTTTATAGATGTTGCTCTACATATTTCGTCATTTATTTCTATTACACAACCATTGAACATACAATTTCCTTCTGCTAATTTATATCTTTCTGGAAGTGATGTTACAAATCTTTTTACAGATGCTTCTACATCCATTCCTATTACTGAGTTTATTGGACCTGTCATTCCTATATCTGATATAAATGCTGTTCCTTTTTGAGTTATTTCTTCATCTGCTGTTTGTACGTGTGTATGTGTTCCATATAGTGCTGTTATTCTTCCATCTAAATAATATTTCATTGCTATTTTTTCTGCTGACGCTTCTGCATGGAAATCTACTATTATATAATCTACCTTTTCTTTTACTTCTTTTATAATATCATCTGCTTTTATAAATGGGTTATCTGATTGAACCCCCATTTCTGTTCTTCCTATTAAGTTTATTACACATATTTTTTTATTTTTACATTCATATATATTATAGCCTTTTCCTACTACTCCTCTTGAATAATTGGCTGGTCTTAAAAGTTTTTCATCATCTATAAATGTGAATATATCTTTTTTTCCCCATGTATGGTTTCCCATTGTAATTGCATTTACATTTAACGCCTTTAAATCATTAAATATTTTTGTTGTTATCCCCATTCCTCCTGCTGAATTTTCTGCATTTACTATTACAAAATCTATATTATTTTCTTTTCTAAAGTTTGGCAAAATCTCTTTTAATTTTTTTACTCCACTTTCTCCTACTAGATCTCCTACTGCTAATATTTTCATATAATCCCTTCTTTCATGCTTATTATAATACTATAATTTGGTTTATTTGTAAATGTTTTATGAATATTTTTAAATTCCCTAGTGTATACTTTAAATAAATATATTTTGAGGAGGTTACAAATGAATAGAAATAGAATTTACGAAATTATGAAAAACAAAGAAATTAGAGATGTTTATTATCAGGATAGACCTGTTTGGGTTCAAGAAGTAAATAATGATGTTGCAAAGGTTGGCTTTATGGATGGTAGGTCTGAAATAGATGTACCTATTGCTGATTTATCTGAAAGATGCATATATAAGTATTAAAAATTAAATTTTTCGCTATAATATAACAAATTTGATTTCACTACGCTGGTGAGCGATGCTCGCCCCTACAAATTTAACTAAAAAAGAGTACTTTCCTAGTATATAAAAAGAAAATAGTAGCTTTGTACACTACTATTTTCCTTTTGTTCTATTTAAAAGAATGTACTAACATTCCTCCTATCACTCCACTAAATATCATTAAAACTAAAATCCCAATACCATAAAAGACATCTGCATTATCATCAATAGCAATATGTATCACTTCAGCTGTGCCATTTGCTATTTCATATTTTGCCTTTATTATTTCTTCTTTTCCTTTTCTACTGGTTATTTCAATTATTCCAGTGTCTTTTGTATCAGGATATTTTATGCTATATCCTTCTGGAAGCTTATAGCCTGCTCCATTTTCTGCCACTTCATTTGCAACTTGGTTTATTTCTTTTATCCGTTCATATGATGTTGATACTGTGCAACCTGTTAAAAACATATTTGTTAATAGGAAAGTTAAAAATAAAATTATTCTTTTTTTCATTGCTTTTCCCTCCATTTTTATAAAACAGATTAATAAGTTGCATTTATTATATCATTTTTATAAATTCATTTCAATACCTTTACATAAATTTGTATATTTTTATAAATTTTGTTAATTATATTATTAGGTGGTGATTATAATGACAAGTAAAGAACTTTTATATATTGAGGATAGCTTAGGGCATGAAAATTTTATGAAATCATGTAGTACTAAAACTGCAAGTAAACTAACAGACCCTACTCTTTCTAGTTATATAGGAAGTCTAGCACAAAAACATACTGATTTAGCAAACAAATTCTTAAATTTATTATAGGAGGTAAGTATGGAAGATAAAGATTTAATGGAAAATGAATTATTAGTTATTAAAGGTGTATGTGATTTATACCTTCATGGTACTATAGAAGCTTCTACCGCTGAAGTTCATACAGCTTTTAAAGATGCTTTAAATGAAAGCTTAGATATTCAAAATAAAATTTATAATTTAATGAAGGAAAAAGGTTGGTATCAAACAGATACTGCTGAACAAACTAAAATTGATAGTGCTAAGCAAAAGTTTTTAGCACAATAAATTGGAAAAATAGAACTTAAAAACGTGAAGGGGACGTTTCCAAATGCTCCATTTTGGACGCTATTGGGAAACGTCCCCTTTACGTCTAGAAAATGAAAGATTTGGAAAGTTTTTGACACGTCCCAAATCTTTCCAATTCTTTTATTTCCTTATTTGCACTCCACTTTTTTCAAGTCCTACTATTATTTTTTCTAATATGGTATTTATTTCTTCGTCTGTTAATGTTCTATCTTGTGCTCCAAATTCTAGTGAATATGCTATACTTTTTTTGTTTTCTTCAATCCCTGTTCCTGTGTATATGTCAAATACTTTGCTTGACAAAAGCATACTTCCTGCTAATTTTTTTATTTGTTTTGCTATTTCTTCTGAGTTTACATCTTTTTGTACTATTACCGCTAAGTCTTTTCTTACTACTGGGAATTTTGATATTTCTTTGTATTTCATTTTTCCTGTTTTCTTTTCTAATAACTTACTTAAGTTTATTTCTAGTACATATACATCTTCTTTTTGCATTTCTGGATGTAGTTTTCCTATTATTCCTAATATATCATTATTTACTGAAATTAATGCTGTTTGATATGGGTGGAATTCTTGTGGTAGTTCATCTTTTATAACAAAACTGTATCTTCCATTATAACCTAAATAGTCTAATATTTCTTCTGCTATACCTTTTATATCATAAAAACTTGATTTTTCTGGTTTTAGCCCTAAAGTATGCTCTCCTGCTATTAATGCACATAGTTTTAAGTCTTCTCCATATTTTTCTTCTTTTTTGTAAAATCCTTTTCCTATTTCGAATATTGATACATCTTTTTGGCTACGTGCTTTGTTATATTCATATATTTTTACTAGTGATGGAATCATACTGTATCTTAAAGTATTTCTTTCTTCTGTCATTGGGTCTAATAGTTTTATTGGTTCAAAGTTGTCTTTTGTATATCTAACTGCTTCTTTATCATTTACTAATATATATGATAGTGTTTCGTTTAGTCCTAAGTCTATCATTTTGTTTCTTATTTGCCTTAATGTTTTATTATATGAACCTTGTTTTAATGGTAGTTTTGGTAGTCTTCCTTCTATGTTATCTACTCCATATATTCTTCCAACTTCTTCTATTAAGTCTTCTGCAATTGATATATCTATTCTTCTTTTTGGAACTGATACATGCACTATTTCTCCTTCTTGTTCATATGTAAATCCTAATCTTCTAAATACATCTAATACTGCTTCTTGTGGCACTTCTAGCCCTAATACTTTATTTATCTTTTCAAATGTTATATCTATTTTTTTATCAGATAAGTCTGAAATATCATATTTTACTAAACCACCTACTATGGTTGCATCTGCATATTTTTCAAGTAAATTACATGACCTTTCAATTGCCATATATGTTCTATTTGGGTCTAAGCCTTTTTCAAACCTTGTACTTGCTTCACTTCTTAATATTTCTTTTGAAGTTTTTCTTACTTTTACTGGGTCAAATATTGCTGATTCTATAATTATGTTTTTTGTATTTTCTGTAATTTCAGTTTCCAATCCACCCATTACTCCTGCTAAACCAATAGCTTTTTCTCCATTTGAAATTACTATATCTTCTGATGATAATGTTCTTTCTATTTCATCTAATGTTGTTAACTTTTCTCCATCTTGTGCCATTCTTACTTCTAGCATTCCATTTAAAGTATCTGCATCGTAGTAGTGAAGTGGCTGGCCTACTTCTAGCATTACATAGTTACTTATATCTACTACATTGTTAATTGGTCTAATTCCTGATGCCATTAGTCTATTTTTTATAAATGTTGGGCTTTCTTTTATTACTACATTTTCTACTCTTTTTGCTAAGAAAATATTACAGTTTTTAGTATTTACTTGTACTTTAAAAGTATTGTTTATGTCATCATTAGTTTCTTTATGTAATAAATCTATTGGTTTAACTTGTTTATCATAAATTGCTGATATTTCATGTGCCATACCTAATATACTTAGTAAGTCTCCACGGTTTGCTGTTAGTTCAAAATCAATTACACTATCATCCATTTGCATTAACTTTATAGGGTCTTCTCCTACCTCAGCATTTTCTGGTAATTCGTGTATTCCTTCTTTATCTTCTGGCTTCAAAAATTTGCTATCTAAGCCTAACTCTGCTATTGCACAAAGCATTCCATTGGATTCAACACCACGAATTTTTCCTGGTTTTATTTTAAAATCTCCTGGTAAAACTGCCCCTGGAAGAGCTACTATAACTTTTAAACCTTTTCTAACATTTGGTGCTCCACATACTATTTGTAAAGTTTCTTCTCCTACATTTACTTTGCATACATGTAAATGGTCAGAATCTGGGTGCATCTCGCATTCTATTACTTCTCCTACTATTAAGTTTGTAGCATTTATGAAGTTTTCTGCTGTTTCATATTCATTTCCTGCTTTAGTCATATCTTCAGCTAACATTTTTGTATCTACATCTATATCTACATAGTCTTTGACAAAATTTGTACTTAATTTCATTTTTTTCTCTCCTTTTCCTTCCCATTGGGGACGTTTCCTTTTGGGGTATCTGTCCCTTTTGGGGTATAACGTCCCTTTTCGAATATCATTTTTTTCTTTTATATATATTTATTTTGATATTATAATAATATATTTTTAATAATTTGATAATTAATATATTATAATAATAATTGCAATTTGTAGATTATCCTTATGTTTTTATATATATTAAAATCAGAATTTAGCTTAATATATAAACTCATAAGGTGGATTATTTTTGATATCTACTATTGTTTTTCAAGTCATTCCTTAGAAGATTGGAGTACCTTAATTATTTGTGCTACTTCCCAAAAGTGACAGATACCCCATTTGTACCAGATACCCCATTAGGAAACGTCCCCAATTGGAACTTAGTCCATTCTATCAAATTGATTCAAAAACCTAACATCATTTTGATACAATAAACGTATATCTGTTATTCCATACTTAAACATTGCTAACCTATCTAGCCCTGTTCCAAATGCAAACCCTGTATATTTTTCTGGGTCGTATCCATTCATTTTTAATACATTTGGATGTACCATTCCTGAACCTAGTAACTCTATCCAACCTGTTTGCTTACATAGGTTACATCCTTTTCCGTTTACATTTAAAACATGTTACATCTACTTCATACGATGGCTCTGTGAATGGGAAGTAACTTGGTCTGAACCTTAAATTTGTATCTTCTCCTAACATTTTTCTCATAAATACTTCTAATGTTCCTTTTAGTTCTGCTAATGATATGTCTTTATCTATTACTAGTCCCTCTACTTGTGCAAATTGATGTGAATGTGTTGCGTCATCATCTCTTCTGTATACTTTTCCTGGGCAAATTACTCGTATTGGCGCTTTTTCTTCATTTTCCATCATTACATGTGCTTGCACTGCTGATGTTTGTGTTCTTAGTAAGTATTCTGGGGTTACGTAGAAGCTGTCTTGCATATCTCTTGCTGGATGTCCTTGTGGTAGGTTTAGTCTTTCAAAACAGTATTCGTCTGTTTCTAATTCTGGTCCATCTACTACATCATACCCCATTGAAACGAATAAATCTTCTACTTCTTCTATTATTCTATTTAATGGATGCTTACTTCCTCTTTTTATTTTATTTGATGGAAGTGTTATATCTATTTTTTCTTTTTCTAATTTTTCCATCATTTCTTGCTTTTTAAATGCTTCTTCTTTTTCTTGTATTTTACTTTCTAGTTCGTCTCTAACTATGTTTACTAAACTTCCTATAACTGGTCTTTCTTCTTGTGACAACCCACCCATTCCTCTTAATACAGCTGTTAGTTCTCCTTTTTTTCCTAAATATTTTACCTTTAATTCATTTAGATTTTTGGCATCTTTTACGTTTGTTATCTCTTCATTTGCTTTTCTTCTAATTTCCTCGATTTGTTCTTTCATCTTTATTTTTCTCCCTTCTTTTTATATTTTAATTTTTTTAAATACTTTTGAGTAAAAGTGGTTTTGCTACGCAGGTCACACTTTCACCTTACAACGTGAAATAATTTATTATTAACTAATTACTTTTCACATTTGATATAGATGTAGGTGGTAGCTAGTAACTGACCATGCTCCAACGAATTTTCTTAAATAAAATATCAATTTTTCCTATTCAACAAAAAAACAATTCTATCCTATTACATAGGACGAATTGCTTGCATTTCGTGGTACCACCTAATTTTATTAATGTTTATTTTCATTAACCTTATTTTTCCCTTTAACGCAGAGGTTTACGCTATTTCCTACTTTTATTTTCAAAAATAGTCCTAAAAAAGTGAAATTTCTGTAATTTATGTATGAAAGGCTTTCAGCGCTTTTCACCTTTCTCTCTTTTAATACATTTTTTATTTTACATACTTTGCTTTTTTCTTGGATTTTTTATTTTACATTTTCTATTTTACTATACTTTTTGCTTTTATACAAGTGTTATATACAAAAATAGTACTTTTGTATATAATATATTTAGAAAATAAGAACCACAAAATGGTTGCCAATGAATAGTAAAAATACCCATTCCCTTGTCAAAGCAGAATGGATATCTTTTTACCCTTTATGCAAATCAAGGTAAATTGTAAATTACTTACATTTTGTAAATTATTCACCATTCACTATTCATTATTCACTCTTCTCTAATTTTCCACAAGCATTGGTCCTATATTTGTTACAGTTCCTGCTCCTAATGTTAGTATTATATCATCTTTTTCTATTTTTTCTTCTAAATATTTTACTATATCTTCAAATTTTGGTATATATACTGCTTCTCTTCCTAATTCTTTTATCTTTTCTACTATATTTTCAGATGTTACTCCATATGTGTTTGTTTCTCTTGCTGCATATATATCTGTTATTATAATATTGTCAAAATTTATTAGGCTCTGTGCAAATTCATTTATGTGTTCTTTTGTTCTACTATATGTATGTGGTTGGAACACTACCCATGATTTATTGTACTCTTTTTGTTTTAAACCTAAAGCTGTTGCAGTTATTTCTGTTGGGTGATGCCCATAGTCATCATATACTGTTGCTCCTTTATATGTACCTACATATTCAAACCTTCTATGTGCTCCTGTATATTTTTTTAGTGCTGTTTTCATATTATCTTTTTCTATTCCATAATTGTGACATAATGCTATACATGCTAGTGCATTTAATACATTATGCTTTCCTGGTACTGATAACTCAAATGATGCATAAAAGCTGTTGTTATAGTATACATCAAAATATGGAAAACCATTTTTATTAAATTTTATATTTCTTGCTATAAAGTTTGCTTTTTCATTTTCTATTCCATAGCTTACTACTTTTGCATTAGTATATTTGTGTAGCTCTGCACAATATTTATTGTCTATGTTTACAACTAATAAACCATCTTCTGGTAGTAAACCTACATATTTTATAAATGCTCTGTTTATATTTTCTATATTTTTGAAGTAGTCTAAATGATCATTATCTATGTTTAGTATTATTTCTGCTTTAGGATAAAATTTTAGAAAGCTTTCAACATATTCACATGCTTCTATTATAAAGTGTTCACTGTTTCCTATTCTATAATTTCCATCTATAGCTTTTAGTGTTGCTCCTACTTGTATTGATGGATCTTTTAGTCCTTCTATAAAGCACATTGATACCATTGATGTTGTTGTTGTTTTTCCATGTGTACCAGATATACAAATTGTGTCTGTAAAAGCTTTTGTTATTTTTCCTAGGAAATCTGCTCTTTCTATTGTTTCTATTCCAAGCTCTCTTGCTTTTACAAGTTCTGGGTCATCTTGCTTTATTGCTGCTGTATATACTATTACATCTGCTTTTGCTGCCATATTTACATCATGGCCTATTACTACATGTATACCATCTAAATTTAATTTTCTTGTAACTTCTGATTCTGCCCAGTCTGAACCTGTGACTGTAAATCCCCAATGTTTCATTATTTGAGCTATTCCGCTCATACTAGTTCCACCAATTCCTATCATGTGTATATGTTTATATTTTTTTAATTCACTTATATTTGCCAAGTTCTTCCTCTCCTTTAAACGTTCTTCATGGCTATTATACAATTTAAATATATTTTTTTCAATAGATTTTGTAAAATAGCATATATTTTAAAGGTTAGAAGTTTAATTTTACTTCTAACCTTTATTATAATATTATATGTTAGTTTTTTTATAGTGTTACTAAAATTACTTTTATATTTATTTAATATATCTTAGTATTTTATAATGTAGCGTTTGCACAAAATTTACATTATATTTGGAAACTATAAAAACGAATTTATATTGTTATAGGCTCTAGCATGTTACTATGTTGTTTTCATTTGTTTTAGCATCATATCAGCAAATACTGCATAACCTGTTGTTGGGTCATTTACCAGTACATGAGTTACTGCTCCTACAAATTTTCCATTTTGTATTATTGGTGAGCCACTCATTCCTTGTATTATTCCTCCTGTTTTTTCTAATAGTTCTCTGTCTGTTACTTTTATTATCATACTTTTATTATCTTTATTATTAGCTGTATATATTTTTTGTATTTCTATTTCATAAGTTTTCTTTTTTCCCTCTTCTAATTCACATATTATTTGTGCTTTTCCTTGTTTTATTTCATTTCTTGCAAGCACCTCTATTTCATTTTGATTTATTTCTAGTCTTGTTTTGTTTGATATTTTACCAAATATTCCAAACGATGTGTTTTTAGATATATCTCCTAGTTTTGCTTCTCCTTCTATACTTCCTCTTATTTCTCCTGGATTTCCTTTTTCTCCTTTTGTTATTGATACTATATTTGAACTTACTAATTCTCCATTTGCTATTGTTACTAAACTTCCAGTGTCTATGTCTGTTATTCCATGTCCTAATGCTGCAAACATTTTACTATCTGGTTCGTAAAATGTTAGTGTTCCTACTCCTGCTGCTGCGTCACGTACCCATAAACCTAATTTGTATTCATTATCTTTTGTTTTGGCTGGCAATATATTTGTCACTTTTTCTTCATTTGTATCTTCTTTTATATATGTTATTTGTACTTCTTTACCTTGTGAACTATTTACTGTTTGTACTAAATCTTCTGTATTTAAAATTTTTTCTTTATCTATTTTTATTATTCTATCTCCTTCTTTTATTCCTGCATTTTCATATGGCTTTTCTCCTTCTATTTCAGACATTCCTACTACTAATACACCTTCTGTATATAATTTTAGCCCTATTGTATTTCCTAGTGGTATAACTGTGGTTTTTGGTATTACATTTACAGTTAAATTTGCAACATTTAAACTATCAAATAGTTTTACTCCCATATCTATTTTTCCGCATTTGTGTTAGTTTTGTTTCTTCTAAGTCAGTAGATGCTTCTATTATACTTCCATTTTTACATTCACCTATATTTGGATTGGTTGTTGCTATTTGTTTTAAGTTTATTCCCCACAAAGTTGCAAGTTCTAATTTTTCTCCTTGAAGAAGTGTTATACTTTTTGGAATTAAGGTTATATTAGCTATATATAAATAAAAAATGCCTAAAATAATTAGTATTATTGCAATTTTTAAATATTTTTTCATTATCATCATTCCTTTTCATTTTTCTATTATTTTAACCAATTTTTATTTTTTTACCCCTAACAAATTTTCTTTTGTATCATACAAATGATATAAGAAATATAAATATGTGTAATTCAAATATTTATATTTCAAATTATATATATTTTCGCAAATAAAAGAAGGTTCTTATTAAAACCTTCTTTTATTGTTAATTTTGCTAATTAAGTATGTTAACTTTAATTATTAAGATTATTTATTATATTAACCATATTAGGTGTAATTCTTACTCCTATAGGTGTTGAACCATTTTGCTTTCCAATGTGAACTCCAACAATATAATTATCTGAAGTACGCATTATAGGTCCACCACTAAATCCTTGACAAGAAAAAGCATCATATTTAAAGTAATAATTACTAACACTTGTAATATTTCCAATACTTTCATATTGATATTTAGCCTTCCAACTAAAACCGTAGTTACTGTCTCCTGGATATCCTACAAGTCTAACTTGTAAGTTTTTTAAATCAGAACTAGAACCATAAGAAACCGCACCGAAGCCAACCAATTTGATTACCAACATCTGACTGTAATACACAGATTGCCCAATCATCTTCTGACGTATGATTATTCATCCAGTTATCAGAATAATATACTTGATCCCAACCACAAGCTGTGCCATAATATGTACCATCATTATAACCTGGATATAGAGTCCAATTTCTATACACAGCATTATTTTGGTTTTCGTTAAACACACAATGTGCAGCTGTCAAGGCAACTTTTGGTCCAACAATTGATGCTGTAGCACGATGAGCATTTGCTTCGTATATTTGTTCCTCATACTACTCTATTCTACATGTCTGTTTATAAGGATAAATTGAAGTATTATTTACTCTTTCTCTATCAGTTGAAAAAAGATTAATTTTTGCATTGTCTGAATATATTTCATTTGGAATATATGGCATAGTACTATATGGTATTTCACTATTAATATTTTTTTTCATTTTCAGAACTTGCTCTAATTCTTCCATATTAACTTCTGTAATTTCATTTGTTCTAGCATCATATTTCATAATTTTTTCTTCTGTCTCTAATATTTTATCTATATCGTAATCTATTTGTTCTATACTTGTAGCTTTAACAGTATTCTTAAAAAGCATTGCGAACATAATACCTATTAATAATATAATAAGTACTTTGGCTGTCATATTTTTTTTCATATCTATACCTCCTTTTTTATTGTTAGAAGTACTCCTATTTATATTCATACAATACCATATAATTACTATAAAAGTCAATGAAATTTCTTATGTTTTTTCCGACATTTCCTTTGTTTTTTCGACATTTTTCAATCTTTTATATTGTCTACTTATATAATAAATATTTATTCATATTCAAATTTTGGTTTTTTTCTAATTATTTGTATAGTATCTCCAATTTTTAATTCATTAATATTTATTTTATGCCCATTACTATCTCTAATAAAAATTTCCTTTTTATAAAAGATACGATATTTGAAATTTTCATGTTCGCTAATATCTCCATATGGAGTATTTAATATTTGTATTTTTACAATAACACGATAATCGTCTATTATAGCAACTTCTACATTCTTATAAATTTCATATTGTTGTAATATATAAATTACTACTATTGTCATCATAATAATTAATACTAGGCTTATACTTATTATTAACTTAATTCTATTTTTCATATTTTTCTCCCCTTTACAGTTCTATCTCTTTTTTTAGATATGTACTATATATTACTACTTTGCTTACTTTTATCTTTAGTGCTTCTTCTAGTGCTCTTTTGTATAAATCTAATTGTTCTTTATATTTTAGTATTAGTTCATTTTCATTTTGTACATAGTCTGTTTTGTAGTCTACTAAGTTTAAGTTTCCTTCTTTATCTATGTAGTATAAGTCTATTATTCCTTGTACTAGTATGTTTTCTTCTATTTCTTGTTCATAAATTTCTTTTGCTTTTATGTTTATATAAAATGGTTCTTCTTTGTGCACTTGTTTTGCACATTTTAGTTCTTTAAACAAATTAGATTTTGTGTATTGTAGTATTTGGTTTATATTTATTGCTTCCGCTTCTTTTTTAGTAATTATTTTTTTATTTTGTAAGCTTTGTATTAATTTTTGTATATCTTCATAATTATATTGTTTTGTTTCGTTTAAGTTTTTTATACATAAGTGAACTAGTGTTCCTTTTTGTGCACTTGTTATTGTTTCTTCTTTTGTAAATTTTGGAGCACTTAATGTTTGTTCTATATGTTTTTGTTCTTCATTTTGTGCCCCAAATTGTGCTAGTGCCTTTTGTTTTCCTTTTTCTTCTTTTATTTTGCTTACTGATGTTTTTGTTGGTATATTTTCTGATGATTTATATTTGTATTTCCAGTTTAGGATTTCTTCGATTTTCATAGTTGTGGTGTCTTTGATAGCTTCTTCGAAGTGCTGGTGGTTAATAATATTCCCTGCATTTTCCTGTAATTCTTCATTGTTCATTATATGAGTATATTTCAAACTTCCAACTTCCGACATCTGACTTCCAGCCTCTGACTTTAGTAGTTCTACTAAATCAATTTGCTCTTCCTCTTTTTTTTCATTGCTAATAAACTCCTTATAACTATGTTCATATATTTTAAGTAAGTCTTCCATTTCTTCTTTACAGTTTAAGTTTACTAATTCTATCCAATCTAAGTATGATTTATATTTTTTTATCAAATTTCTATTTAGCTTGTCTCCATTGTATATTTGTATTAATTCTTCTTTTTCTTTTATGCTTTTCCCAAAGTCTTTTTCTATTCCTGTTATATATAGCTTTTCTTTAGCTCTTGTTAATGCAACATATAGTATTCTCATCTCTTCTGATAAACTTTCAGTTTTTAACTTTATTTTTAATGCTTCTTTTGCTAGTGTGTTATATTCTATTTTTCTTTCATAGTTTATATATTTAGGTCCAAATCCTAGGTCTTGGTGCATTAAAATATTGTCATTTAAGTCTCTTTGATTAAACTTTTTTGATGTACCACTTAGAAATACCACTGGAAATTCTAGCCCCTTACTTTTATGGATACTCATTATTCTAACAACATTTTCATTTTCTCCAATTATTTTTGCACTTCCCATATCTTTATTGCTTGTTTTTATTTTATCTATAAAGTTTATAAAATTATATAAACCTTTAAAACTTGCCTGTTCATATTGCCTTGCTTTTTCAAATAACATTTTTAGGTTTGCTTGTCTTAGTTTTCCATTACTCAATAAACCTACATAATTGTAATAGTTACTTTCCTCATATATTTGCCATATTAGTTCATCTAATGTATTATATTCTTCCATGTTTTTCCACTTTTCTAGCATATTTATAAAATTTGTTATTTTTTGCCTTAATGTACTTTCTACACTTACTCTGGCCTTTAACATTGCATTATAGAAACTTTCACTTTTATCAGCTAAGCGAATTTGTACTAGGTCGTTATCTGTGAAGTTTGCTATACTAGACCTTAGTACTGTTATTAGTGGTATATCTTGAAGTGGATTGTTTATTATTTTAAGAACACTCATTATTGTTTGTATTTCTACTTGTTCTAATGACTTACTTGAACTATCACTAAAAACTGGTATATTTAATTCTGATAATTCCTTTTCATATATTGGTGCTGTATTAGAGGTGGTTCTTAATAAAATTACTATATCTTTATATGTTATTTTTCGGTAGCCTTTCTTTTTGTCATATACTATGTAATCACTATTTACTAACTCTTTTATTTTTTTTGCTACAAATTTTGCTTCTATTAAGGTATTTTCTATTGGCTCTTCTTGGGTTTCTTCTTCGCTATTTGTATATTCTTCATCGCTTTTATCTATTGGTACATATTTTTTTTCTTGATCTATTTCTTCGAAGGACGGACGATTAATACTTGCCCCTACATTATATTCTAGTTCTCCTTCTCCGTTTTGCCATATCTATTATGTGTAATTCTGCTTTTCCTGCAAAATTTGAACCTTCTGGTGGATTTTCATAGTTTGCCCCTAAATTTAGGTATTCTTCTTTTGTGTAATCTATGTCTCCTAATCTTTTGCTCATTATTTGGTCGAATATTAAGTTAGTTATTTTTAATATATTTTCTCTACTTCTGAAGTTTTTGAATAGTTTTATTTTTTCACCTGTTTCATTTTCGTTAGTTTTTTGAGGAATTTCCTCGAAGGGCAGACAATTAATAATGGCCCTTACAGTAGTTTCATATTTTGCATTATTTTCTATTTTTGTATTTCCTTCTACCAATTTGTATTTTTCATATTTTTCTAAAAATAGTTCTGGTCTTGCTTGTCTGAATTTATATATACTTTGCTTTACATCTCCTACCATAAATGTATTATTTTGTCTTGATACTACTTTTAAAATATATTCTTGTACTAGGTTACTGTCTTGATACTCATCTATTGCTATTTCTGTATATTTTTCCATAATCTTTTTTGCTACTTCTGATGGTACATATTCTTTATTTTTATTTTGCTTTACTAATATTTTAAGTGCGAAGTGCTCTATGTCATGAAAGTCTATTATGTTTTTCTCTTTCTTTTTTTGTGCAAATTTTTCTTCAAATTCATTTACTATTTTTTCTATTCTTTTTAAACTATCATACATTTCATATATATCTTTAGCTGCATTTTCTGAGTCATATATAAATATTTTTTTATGAATTCCTTCTATATCTTTTTTTACTTTGTCTCGCACTTCTTTTGCTTCATTTTTTAAGTCTATTGTACATTTTTTATCTGTTGGCCACTTACCAAATTTTAGTTCATTTGCTTTTATATATATAGTATCCCATATGTTTTCTTTAGTTTTTGAAATTCCTTCTTCTATTTCTTTTAATGCTTCTATATCATTTACTATTGCACATGTAAATTTTTCTAATTCAGAAAACCTTGTTAATTTATCTTTTACTCCTTCTAATTTTAGCCTATTTTCTACTATTTTATCTTTGTATTCTTCTAATAATATTTCTCCCCATATTGTTTGTGCATAGTCAAATTTTTGTTGCAATTCATTCTTTAAGTTAAACATTTCTATCTTTTCTTGTAACCACTGTTTAGGAAATGGTGCACTTTGAATATAGTCATATATTTTTAGTACTAACTCTTTTAACGGTTCATCACCTCTATAAGTTGTATATGTATTTATTAATGTTATAAAATCTTCATCATTTTCATAATACTTTTCTTCAAATAGTTCTTCTATTACATCTTGCTTTAAAAGCTCTATTTCAGCTGAATCTGCTATTCTAAAGTTTGCTGATAAGTCTAGTTCATAAAAATAATTTCTAATTACTTCTAAGCAAAATGAGTGTATTGTACATATACTTGCTTTATTTAAAAGATTTATTTGCTTTTGAAGTCTTACATTTTCTGGATTTTCTTCTATTTTTTTGTATATTGCATCTAATATTCTTTCCCTCATTTCACTTGCTGCTGCATTTGTGAATGTTACTACTAGTAATTTATCAATATCTACATTTTCATTTACTATTTTATTTATAATACGTTCTACTAATACAGCAGTTTTCCCGCTTCCTGCTGCGGCTGCTACTAATATATTTGAACCTTTTTCATATATTGCACATTGCTGTTCTTTTGTCCATGTTACTTTTGGCATCTTTTGTTTCCTCCTCTTAAAAGTTAGAAGTTCGGAAAGATTTGGGACGGAAAGATTTGGGACGTGTCCAAGAAAGATTTGGGACGTGTCCAAAACTTTCACACAATTTTAAATTTTAAAGGCTTAGAAAGTTTTGGACACGTCCCAAATCTTTCCGAACTTCTAACTTCCAACCTCTAATTTAATATTATAATTAAACTTCCTATTATAGCTATAATAAATCCTATTATTTTTAGTGTTTTTACTGATGAATTTCTATCTCCAAAGCTAAACCATTTTTTGCTTATTTTTCTTGCATCATATATCATTACTACTCCTATGGTTATAACTACTAATGATACTATTTGTATTATCAATTTTAATATTTCCATTTTTAAGTTTTTCTCCTTTTTTATTTATATACATTCCCAAAAGTGACAGATACCCCAAAAGGAAACGTCCCCAATTGGAATGGGAACTAATAAAATGTTATCGTATATTTACACTCAAATTCTTCCTTTGGTGCAAGTATTATTATATCCGACTTTTGCCTAAATACCCCTGTTCCCTTAACTGTATCTGGCAGACTCATCCATGGTGTAATACATATAAACGGTGCATTCGGTTTTGACCATACTGTTAAATATGGAAATCCTGTATAATCTAGTTCCATTACTTTTCCTATATCTCTTCTCTTCAAAGCTACTCTATTTGATTTTAGCCCTTTCATTATTATCGCATCATTATTAAATATATCTGCATGTAAATTTATTTTTCTTTTATCAGACATAATATTTCTTGCATATTCTGTTCCAACTAACCCATCTATTAAATATAAAAAGTGTATTTTGTTTTCATCTTCTTCAAATTCTAAATAATAATTGTCGTTTTTTAGTTGTTCATAATCTATTTTTATTGCTGGCAGAGAACCTATTCCAAATGGCATATCTACTTCATCTTCATTTATTACTTTATAAATTACTGTTAATTTATTTGAATCTAACCTATATGTTACATATAAAGAAAATTTATATGGGTATTTTTCTAAACTTTTTTCATTACTTCTAAGTACATATGAATGGAAGTTATCTAGCTTTGTTATTGGCTCAAATTCACAGTCTTGTGCAAAACCATTTTTTGCTACTTCATATGTTTTGCTATTCATTATTGTTTGATTTTTTTTACATTTACCTACTGTTGGAAATAATACTGGAAACCTCCTTTTCCAAATTACTTTTCCATTTTTATCTATTACTTCTTCTCCTTGGTGCAATCTTTCTTCTCCATTTAGTTTAAAACTTATTAGTTCTGCACCAAATTTTGAAGTTAATATTTGTGTATGCATAGACATTTTTCTCCTTTTTTTTCTTTTATTTGCTACTTTGTATATAATATTGTTTTTTTATGTAAATGTCAAGGGTTTTTAATCATTTTATGCCAAATATTAATTTGAATTTAAAGTAATTTTCTAAATCAATTTTTGTTTTCAAAATAAAATTATTTATTTTTACTTTTTATTCTGAAATTCAAATTTTCGTAATGTTACTATTCAAAAAACAAAAGAAGCTTCGCCACACTGACGAGCACTGCTCGCCCCTACATTTTAACTTAAAATATCATACTTTTTTATTATATATGAAAGAGCTTCGTCTCTCTGACGAGCTAATAGTCGTTCTTACAATTTTAACTTAAAACCGAGTACTTTCCTAGTATACAAAAAAGAATGTCCATTGTGTTCTGAAAACAGAACATAAAAGGAACATCCCTTTTGTTTATTTTAAATTAGAACTACACAGTATCATATAACTTTAATATGTTTTCTAAACCTTTTGAAAAATCTTGTAGCATTACTATTTTTATTGTAATTTCTTTTCCATCTATATAGTCATCTATTACTTGTTTTAGCCTTCTCATATTTTTTATTTCTGGTTCTATCCCTTTTGTGTATTTTTTTGCTCTTTCTTCTAACATCTCTTTTATTGTTATTATATCTTCATTACTTGCACATGATATTCTTTGGAACATTTGAAATACATCATAATATTTGAATATCGGTACTTTCATACATTCTTTTGCAAATTTGTCATAAAATAATTCCATTTTCATTGGCATATATTTAAATAGTTCTTCTGCTTTTTCTATATACATCTTGTCTTTTAAAGCTTCATTTACATTTTCAAAGTATTTTAGCATTTCTTCCATTTCTTGATTTACATCTTTTACTGCTATTGTATCTAATTCTTCTTCTACATTTGAACAATATGTTGCATTTAATGATGACATATTTAATCCATTTATAAATACACTTTTTATTGTTTTTATATCATAATCTATTAGATTCTTTTTTATAAAATAACTAAAATATGCAAATAGTTTTACTATTTCTATTGGCTTAATTCTTCCATTTTTTACATCTTCTATTATTTCGTCTATTATTTTACCAAATTGATCATCTGGAATCTTCCAATATTCTTCTGTAAGCAGTCTTTTATATCCTGGCAACTTGTCTGTATCTACTGTATTTATTATCACTTCCATATTTTCTTTAAATATTTTCATATTAAATATACGTGTACGTACATATATTTCTATGAACTTGAAGAAGCGATATTCTGCTTTAAAATTGTAGTAATAATTATTATCAAATTCTTTTATATAAAATTGCCTATTATCCATAAATACCCTTGATGATACTAATATTGCTTTATATTCTTCATTACTAGCTATGTTTATGAATTTATCTTTTGTTACTTTTCCTGCTTTTATTTCAAATGATATTGCTATTGTGAATATTAGCATTGTTTGCATTACTCTATTATTTGTATTTGGATATGATTTATTTACCATATCAAATATCTTTTTGAAGTCATTTAATGCATGTTTTAATATTCTTAAGTTCCTTGTTCCACTTTTATTAAATGTTGATATTATTAAGTTTGTATTTTCTCTTAAAAATCTTATTAATTCTGGGTATTTTTCGTAACGCATTAATATTCCATTTATAATATAATTAAATTCTGGTGCATATTCGAATGTTTCTCCTATCAGCTTTTCTTTTATTCTTTCATAGTCATTTGCTTTATCAAATACATATTCTATGGTATCTTGTATTCTTTCTACCATTGGTTTATCTGTTTTCTTTATTAGGCTTCCTTCTTTATCTAATAGATATGTTGCTATAAAGGTTTTCATTTCTAGATTACTATTTTTTAGTTTTGTAGATAGTTCTTTTTCATTACATATTATTATTGTTTTTATATGGTCATGTTCAACAAAGTTATTTATATATCCTAATATGTCTATTACATCTACATTTGCTCTTTCTAAGTCATCAAAACATAGTACTTTATCATCTGTTGAGAAAAATTCTTTATAGTCTATTTTATCGCCATTTTGCGTAACTCCAAAGAAATTTGCCATGTCTAACCCTGTTTTTGCATATTCTGGTATATTTGCTTGGCTATTATTCTCCATATATTTTTTTAGATTTTTATCCATTAGTTGTGTCGTTTCTATAAATATTTTTTTGCTTATTTCTTCTAAGTTTGATATTCCATATAGTGACATATATATTGTTTTATATCTTTTACCATTTAGCTCCATACTTTCTATTTTTCTTCTTATTTTATGATTCCAAAAGTATGTTTTTCCACTTCCCCATTCGCCATTTATCATTATTGCATAATCAGTATAGTCTGCTCTAATGTAATCTAATATGCTTTCTACTAGGTCTTCCATGTTTTTTCCTCCTTTTTTTTTAGAAGTTAGATGTCGGATGTCAGATTTCGGAATTAGGGTAATTCCTTCGAAGAGCGGACGACTACACTATCGCATAACTTAACTCTAACTCGCTATCGCTCGAAGAGTTAAGAAATAGTCGCCCCTACAATTATTCTCTAATTTTCATCTTCTGTCTTCTTACATCTTACATCTGACTTCCGACTTCTGTCCTCTAATCTAACATATCTTTTGCTATTGTTAGTACTAATATTTCTTTTGCACCGCACTCGCTTTAATAACTTTGAGCATTCTTCCGCTGTAGCTCCTGTTGTGTATATGTCATCTAATAATATTATTTTTTTATTTTCTATTTTTTGTTTATTTTGTAGTTTATATACTTGTTTTACATTTTCTTCTCTTTGTTTCTTTGAAAGTGAACTTTGTGGTAATGTGTTTTTTTGTTTTATTAATAAATCTGTTACAAGTTCTGTCTTTAGGTTTTTAGCTAGGTTTCTTACAATTAGTTCACTTTGGTTGTAGCCTCTTTCACTTTTTCTTTTTTTATGAATTGGTACTGGTATGATTATATCATATTTTTTTATTTTTCTACATATTTTTTCGTTTTTTAATATAGTTTTTGTGAATAAGTCTGCTAAATATGCTTTATCGTTGAATTTGTAGTCTATTATCATGTTTCTTACTTTTCCTTCATATTTAAAAAGATATAAGTGTTCATTAAAACTTTTATTGTTGTAAACATCTATTTTTCCTTCTATTTTTAAGTTTTTATAACATTTGCTACATATTGTGTCTTGTTCTAGTTTTCCACATATTAGGCATTGTTTTGGGTATAAAATTTGTAATAAAAAAATAAGGGCTTTTTTTAAAGATTCCATGTTTAACACATCCTTTCTTTTTTGCCCCTATTTATATTTTTTATTTTTGTTCTTCATCTTTAGTTAGTAATTGTAGTGTTGGTTTAGAAACAATATCAGTACTACTTTCTCTTAGGTGTCTATCGAATTTATCACTCACTTCACCGAATTTTTTGTACACATGCACCTACTGCAAATTTGGCATCCTCTTGCTCCTTCATTAAGATATTTACATTGAAGTTTAACAATTTTATATCGGTTTTTATTTCTTTTATTTCTTCTTTCATTATTATTTGTTCTGTTGCTAATTTATCTACTTTGCTTTCTAATTTATCTACTTTGCTTTCTAACTTATCTATTTTCCCATTTATTCCATTTTCCATTATTTTTTGGTCTGCTTTTATATCTGTTACTACATCTAATATTTGTTTTAAAATTTTTTCTTCCATATTATTGGCCTCCTTTCCTAAAAAATATTATTTATACTTTTCTCTTTTGCTTGTATAATTATAATAATATAGTTTAACTTATAAGTCAATATATATTTTTTTGAATTTGTGTTATTTTAGGAACTTCTTCGAATGCTGCGACCCCTACAATAAATTTACTATATATCCATTTTTCATCGGGCACAGTGGTGTCATGTCCTACGATGTATTTTCGCAAACGGTTCCCCTACATAAAAAATTATTCATTATTAACTATAAGCTTTTTAGCTTATACTCCAGTCCTGTATTTCTTTTCTTAATATCGGCATTCTTAATCATAAATTCGATAACATTTACTCCACCTATTACTATTAGCATCTTTTTAGCTCTGGTCATTCCTGTATATAAAAGGTTCCTTGTTAAAAGCATTGGTGAACTTTGTGGTAAAACCATTATTACTACATCAAACTCACTTCCGTTGTGATTTATGTACTGTTATACTATATGCATGTTCTATTTGTTCTAAGTCTTGGAACATGTAATCTGCTTGCTTCTCGTCATCAAACTTTATTGTAACTGTTTTATCCTGTTCATTTATTTTTATTATGGTTCCTAATTCTCCATTAAATACACCCATACCACTTTCATATTTTGGTTCTAACTTTTCCCAGAATATGTCGTAATTATTTTTTATTTGCATTACTCTATCATTTTCTCTGTATATAGTATCTCCTACCTGCTTTTGATCCAAATATTCACTTTCTGGGTTTAAGTTCTTTTGTAAAATTTTATTTAGTTCCTTTGTCCCAAGCATACCCTTTTTAGTTGGTGTTATTACTTGTATATTTTTAAAGAAATCGTAATCTCCATAATTTTTAAGTCTTTCTTTACAAAGTGAAATTACATTATATAATATTCTTTCTTGACTTTGTTCTTTTATATAGAAAAAGTCCTCATTTAAATTTTTTAAGTTTTGCTCCTCTATTTGTTCTTTAGTTAAAAAACTTTCTCCTTCATTTACTCTATGTGCATTTAATATTATTTTACTTTTAGCAGCTTGTCTAAAAATTTTGTTTAATACTATTGTTGTTACTTGATTTGAAGATATTAAATCTTTTAGTATACTTCCTGGTCCTACTGATGGCAGCTGGTCTAT
The DNA here is from genome assembly GCA_948444845.1 of uncultured Clostridiaceae bacterium. Classification (GTDB taxonomy): domain Bacteria; phylum Bacillota; class Clostridia; order TANB77; family CAG-508; genus UMGS1663. Next base: position 43,473 of record CAOJVB010000004.1, read on the forward strand.
ATCGCCTACTAACACTAACTTTGTTCCTTGGTATAATGCTTTTACTAAGTAATTCATTAAAAATAAATCTACCATTGAAACTTCATCAACTATAACTATATCTGCATCTAATGGCTCTACTTCATAATCTACACTTTTATAACTACCTTCTTCTTCCATTTTTCCTATTTCTAATAACCTATGCAGCGTTTTTGCCTCTTCACCTGTAGTTTCTGTCATTCTTTTTGCTGCTCTTCCCGTTGGTGCACAAAGTACTGGCTTCTTTCCTTGGTCTTTAAACATTTCAATTATTGTTTTTATTATAGTAGTTTTTCCTGTTCCAGGGCCACCTGTTATTATACATACATTATTATCATTAATAGCTTCAATTGCCTCTTTTTGTTTTTCTGAAAGTTCTATTTCTGAAGTCTTTTCTAATTTTTTTAGCTCTTGTTTTATATTCTTTATTTTCTTTATATTAGGTGAATTTTTTAGAATATTTATTCTGTTTGCAATATTTTCTTCTGCTTTATAAAATGCGGTCAAATATACCCAATTTTTCTCATCTATTACTTTTCCATTTTCTACTTCTTTTATTATTTCTTCTATTTCTTTTATATTATTTTCACTTTTATTCGCTTTATTATCTTCTAGTCTAGTTTCTACTATTATTTCTTCTTTTACTTTTAATTCTATCAAATTTTCTTGTATCTCTTCTTCTGTTACCGACAAAAGCTCTTCACAAAAAGCTATTAAATTTTCTTCTAATACAGCACAATGCCCATTTAAAGTAGAACACATTAAGGCATATTTAATTCCAGTTTTTATTCTTTTATCATTATTATATGGAAGACCTATGTCTATTGCCATTTTATCTATTTTTTTAAAGTCTACATTATTGGCTACATCTATTAATATATAGGGGTTCATTTCTATTTCTTGTATTGCATTTGCCCCTAATTTTTTATATACATTTTTGGCATTTTGAACACCTATTCCAAATTTTTCTAAGTATCCTACTATTTGCCATACTTCCCAGTTTTCTATAAATGATTCTGAAATCGCTAATGCTTTTTGATTATTTATGCCTTTTATTTGTGACAATTTTTCTGGTTCATATTTTAAAATATGTATGGTTTCATCTTTAAATGTATCTACTATTTTTTTAGCTGTTGCAGGTCCTACACCTTTTATAGTTCCATTTGATAAATATCTTTCTAAAGAACCTAAAGTTTGAGGCATTAATTTTTCAAAAGTATCTACTTTAAATTGTTCCCCATAATCTTGGTGTGTTACTATTTTCCCCACAAGTTTTAGAGTATCTCCTACATTTATAAATGGAAGATACCCTACAATTATTATTTCTTCTTTTTCAGTTTCAAATTCTGCTACTGTATAGCTATTTATCTCATTTTGATAAATTATATCTTTTACTTCTCCTGTTATTTCCAAAAAACGTCCTCTTTTCTTATTTTTATTTTGTACTAATTCCTTTTCTATAATAATATCAAAAATTAAATATAATTACAATATCTTCTGGTTTTATATTAGGGTTATTTAATAAAATATCTTTATATGTAAATTCCGATAACTGACATTATACCCCAAAAGGAAACGTCCCCAATTGGAACCTATACATTCTTTATACTATCTATAACCTCCTTACACTCCCTCCAATTAGTAACCTTTAACCCCTCATAATCATTTGCTAATTTATTCAGTATTTCTACTGTCTCATCCGTGGAATCTAAGTCTGCTATTATTACGTCTTTAATACTTTCTTCTTTTCCATATATTATTCTAAATAAAAAGTTCCTTAAAAAGCCTTCTATTTTATTTTCTTGGTTCTTTACAGCAATTATCACATATATACCGTCTGATTTTAAATTTGTATATGTATATATAGTTATTATTGTTTTTATAATTTCAAAAGCTCCATATAACGCAAGTGTCCATAATATAGCGTTTAATAAAAATTCGCCCATTAAAACTTTCGCCTCCTATTACATTATATTTTATATCTTTCCTTTTGGTTACTTTTTATATTTTTAGGCATAATTAATAAACGAAAAAGTATAAATTAATAACTTCTTTTCCTATGTATTACTGTTACTATTTCAATTATTTTTTCTCTTCCTTGGATTTTGTAAAAGATTAAAAAATTTCTATAGATTAAAAATCTTTTTTTATTCTTTTTATGAATACTACCTATATATGGTAAACATTGTAACATGGAAATTTTAATACAAATATTAATAGAAAAACGCTTAGCTGCTTGTGGTGTAATACTTCTTCCATACTATATAATCTATTTTCCTTTTTCATTATTATTATATCTTCATCATGATTTTATGTCAATACACTTTTCTACTTTTTTACAAATAAATTTTCGACATTTTTCTATATAATAATTTTACCAGAGGCTGTCATAAAATTAGTCCTCTAAAAGAAGACTGTAGTAATTTAACATAGAGTATATTTTACCATATAGTGGTTCAATATACTCTATTTTTATATTTGTTTTTATAAAAGTAATAGTTAATTTTTTTAATATTAGTTTTAAGAACATCAATTCCCTTGTATCTACATATTATTAGAAAATAAAAAATTTGCCAAAAAGGGACATATACCCCAAAAGGAAACATTCCCAATTGGAATAAAAACGTTATCCTATTATATATGTAAAAATATCTGTAGCCAGTCTTATTGAATTATGCCTTATCAATTCATCTTCTACTATTACATAGTTGTTTTTTATTATTTTTACACCCATTTTTCTAATTTCGCATTTTTGCTTTTCTGTTAAATTTATTTGGTCCTTTTGCTCTAAACTTGAATATTTTTCTATTATATCTTTATCTATTTTTCCATTGTTTACTACTACTGCATTTATTTTTTTGTTTCCTAAATGTTTATTTAATACTTGTATGTGGTCTGATATTGTATATCCTTCTGTTTCTCCTGGTTGTGTCATCATATTACATGTATACATTAGTTTTGCTTTTGATTCATCTATTGCTTTTATTACTTCTTTACTTATTAGGTTTGGTATTATACTTGTATATAAGCTTCCCATACTAAATATTATTAAGTCTGCTTCTTTTAGCTCATCTATGACTCTTTGACATATTACTGGCTTTTCTTTATAGAATACTTCTTCTATTTTCTTCTCTGCTTCTGTTATATTGTGTTCTCCTTCTATTATAGTGCCATCTTCCATTTTTCCCATTAGTGTTACATTGTCTTCTGTTAGTGGTAATACTTTTCCTTTTAAGTTTAATACCTTTCCTACTGCTTCTATTCCATCTGACATATTGCCTGTTATATTAGTTATTGCTGTTAATAGTAGGTTCCCTACTGTATGTCCATTTAATTCACTATTTGTTTCAAACCTATAGTTTAATACTTTTTCTACTAATGGTTCTATTTCTGCAAGTGATACTAATACTCTTCTTACATCTCCAACTGCTGGAATGTTGAATTCTTTTCTTAGCCTTCCTGTACTTTTTCCATCATCTGAAACTGATACTACTGCTGTTATATTTAGTGGAAAATTTTTAAGTCCTCTTAGTAATGTTGAAAGACCTGTTCCTCCACCTAATATAACTACTTTTTTGTTTTCCATACCTATACCTTCTTTTTTATGTATTTTATATAATTATATTATATGATATGATACATTTTATGTTTCTACCATATAAATTGTGTGTTTGTTCTATATAGATTATAACGCTCTCTTGCAAGTACAGTTAAATATTTAGCTTTTAATATTTTTATATCCATATCTATTTGCTTATAGCTATCTGTATTTTTATCATATTGTTTTAATTTACCTTTTATTATATCGTCTGTTTCATAATTTACAGATGCATTTACTATACAGTTATAGCATTTTTGATAAGGCTTTGGATAATAATGTATTTCTCTATTTTCTGGCATCTCTACTGTTCCATTATCTTTTTTTATTATATAGTCTCCTACTATTGTTTGCCTTTCAAAGTCTATTATATTGTAGCCTGCTGCTTTACATTTTTCCTCTTTTGTTGTTCCTGATCCTCCTATTATACTATTTTGATTATTTACTAATTCTTTACAACCTGGTAGATGCGCTACTATATTTCCATTTTCATTTGTTAAAATATATATTGACTCATTTGTTACTACTTCTTCGTTTTTATTATTTGTTATTATACAGTAGTTATTAAAGAATTTTGCTTTTATTGGCATTCCTTGCATAAATACTGCTATTGATATATTGTTTAGCAGTTTTTCCCAATCACTTTCTGTAAAAATTGGCATTTGGAATTCATATGTTCCTGCAGAACCTGCATTGTAGTTTGCAATTGCTGATATTAGGTTTGTTTCTATTGATTTTCTTATTACACTCATTCTATGCTCATTAAAGGTTGAGCCTTCTGCTAAAGGGTCATTATTCTGAAAGTTGAATATTTTCTTATCCCCTATATCTATAGCAAAGTCTGTTATTTTATTTCCATTTGAGTCCATAGCAGCAGATTGCTTAATATCTCCTATATTTTCTTCCACCCATTTACTAAATTCTTTTGCTTGCACATAATATTCTACTGCACTATTATTATATAAATGTCCATCTACAGTCATAGTTTGTACATATCTTAATTCTGTTATGTCTGAGTCTTTTAACAATTTTCCTTCATCTGATACTTCTTCTTTTTTGTTATTTTTATAATAGAAATATTTATTTTCTCCATTTTCTTTATATATTTTTTGATTTTTATATTTTGTATATTCATATGTTTGTTTACTAGCTTCTCCTGCATCATTAACTGTTATTAATTGCTCTGTTAAAATTTCTTTTTCAATATATATATCACCATATTTTATTTTTGTTGGATAGTTTATTGTTGTATCTCCTCTTCTATATGTAAGCCATTCTTCTTCTTGACCTAATAATCTATAATCTATTAGGTAACCTGATCTTGTAATATATCCTTCTGAGTCGTTCACTTTTCCATATATTGTTATACTATTATCTAATGTGTAGTTTACTATAAAATCCTTTAGGCCTTCTTTATATCTGCATGAATAATATATATATGGTTTTAAGCCATATTGATATGCTCCATTTGTTCCAAGCATATAATTAAAATATTTTCCATATATATAATAACCATCATACATTGTATATACTATTGCTGGAATATATTCTTTTAAAGTGTCTTTATCATAACCACTTGCCCCCATTGCTGTTGCTAATGAACTATAAAATGCATTTATTGATGCTTCTATATCTCTTATTTTTGAGTCACTTATGCTTGAATATTTATTGTTTATAGTATTTAACTGAAATGCCTTCATTGCATCATATGTTGCATCTTGGAGCTTTTTGCTATACCCAGTTTGAATATATATTGTATCTATTTGTGCTTGTATATATTCACCAATTACTAATGATATTGGCAAAATAATTATAATAAATATTATTGCTAAATGTTGTAGTTTCATTTTTGCTTTCCTTTCTTTAATTTGTAGTGGCTTCGCTCTGTTTGACGAGCACTGTTCGCCCTACAATTTTAACTTGTAAGGCAATCGATTAAAAATCTTTTTGCTAAAAAAAATCAATGTTTCAGATTTTTATTCAAAAATAAGAATTGAGTGTTCTCAATAGGTAGAGTTTTTTTAGCTATTGCCTTATTTAACTTCAAATGGAGTACTTTTGTAATATAAAATAAAAGTTAGATTTTAGAAATTAGAAAACTTAAATTTCCAACCTCTAATATCTAACTTCTAATATTTCTTAATTATTTATTTTTACTTCCATTTACACTAACTATTCCAGCATTTTGTGCAGCTATTTGATATGTATCATTTCCTGCTATTTGATAGAAAAAGTTTTTTAGTATTTGTGATATTGTTCTATTTGTATTTTTTACTGTTGCACTAACCATATCGCCTTCTTTTAATGTTATTCTACCATCATTTTCTAGCTTTTCTAATACTTGACTTGTGTATAAGTTATAGTATAAGTTTTCACCTATTTTTGTCATTTCTGCTTGTGTAGTTTTAACTCCAGGATTTTCATCTAATATTTTAATTTCTATATCTACATCAAAGGAATTTCCTGTTGAGGCTATAGTTTGTATGTATTTTTCATAGTCATCTAGTGTTAGTTTTCCTGTTGACCTTACACTGTCTACAAAGTCTGTTGTTGCTGTTTGTACTGCGAGTTGTGCTACATCATCTGTTCTTTCTGACATTGCCATTAATGGAAAAATAAACATTAATACTGCTGCTAAAAATATTGCTACAATTGTTATTAAACTATCTCCCATTTTTTCCTCCTTTACTAATTTATTATATGTGTAAATATTATCATTCTTTTTGATTTTTCCTTTGTTAAACTACTATCATTCGTTTGTATATTTTTATATTTGTATTCTTCTATGGTTTCAACAAATTTGTCATTTTCATATTTTTTTATAAATCCACCTGGTCCTAGTGGAGTATCTGAATAATTCTTATATATTTCCCCATTATTTGGATTTTTATATGGTGTTCCATTTAAAAAGCAATCTATGTTTTGTTTTACTCTATCTTCACTACCTGTCCATGGTTCATGTCTTAATGTTTCTTCATCTATATCAAATGAAAATATTTCAGTACTTACATTGTCTTTTTTATATTTTTCTTTCATCAACTTTTCATATGAATATATTTCCCAATTTCTATTTGATACTGTTTTATAAACAGTTAAGTATTTCCAATCGCCTATAAAGTTACCTGTTTCATAATCATATTTTGCTTCTTTAAATACAACTGTATAGTTTTCTTTATAATATTTATATAATGTTGGTATTATTGTTTCTAAACCAACTATTCTATTTTGTGCTGCTTTACCTTTTACATCTGTATATGTATAATAGTTGGTTTCATCTTTCGTGTAAAGTATGGCATCTGAAACCCTTTTTACACTATTTAATGAAACCATCGATACTGTTAATGCTATTACAAATATAAAAACCGCAAATGCCATAATTAAGGCGTGTGTAGCATTTTCCATAAAATTTTTCCTTACGAATTATTATTGTTATTTGTATTTCCTTGTGGTTTTTTATTATTCAGTTGTTGATTGAGCTTTTTCTATTTTTATTTTTTTTATTAATTTAGAACCTGCCTCATCATACTCTGCTGAAACCTTATAACGAGATCCATTTAAAAGCTCATTTCTAACTTTTAATATATCAGTTTGAGATGTAACTCCTGTTGATTTTGCATTTGGAACCTCTACGCTATCTGGATAAACTATAGTTATCTTATATTCACTGTCAGATGCATTACTATTTTTTACTGTATCACATAGTGTTCTTACATCTGTCCCTCTTTTGTTATTTCCTATGTATGATTCAAATTTTGAATTAAATGCGTCTATTTGTTCTTGGTCTAAGTTTGCTGATGTTAATGCGTTTTTTGCATTGTTAAATACCATCATTCCTAATCCTATAATTAATATTGATAATAAAATTGCACCTGCTATAATTAATGCTTTTGATGCGTTCTCCATAATTTTTTCCTCCTTTTTCTTTTGATATATATTTTTTAAAATTTAATAACTAAATTTGTTCAAATAACATATATTTTATATTATTTGTCTTTTTATGATATTCTTTTTTTGTACATCTAAAATTCATTACTGCATAGTTTTTTATAAATTCTTCAGAGCCTAATTTTTGTATTCTTTCCATTGGGAATGTGTTTTCGGCTTCTAAAAATTTTACTTCTATTTTTATTGATGTAGTGTCATTTTCTATGTACATATTATTATTGTCTGTATTTATTCCATTTTTTTCGTTGCTATCTACTGCTTTGTTTATTATTGTTATAAGTGATGTTCCTAGTATTTCACCTTCTGTAAATACTTCATATTCACGGTTTAGTTTTTGTGTTCTTAGTTCATTCGTTCTATATGAATTATATTTATAGGTAACAACTGCTAGTATTATTAATATTATAATACTCATTATTATAAAAAACTTTTTCATCTTACATGTTCCTTTTTATTATAACATTATTATCGTTTTTTTGCAAATGTAAATTATTACTTTTTTACTATTTTTTATAGCTTTTTTATTTCTACATATGTAACTCTTCCTGTTATATTGCTAATTTCTATATTATTTATATAATAATATTTTATTTTGTTATCCTGATCCATATTGTTTTCTTGCATAAAGTCTGTAAGTTGTTTTTCTGTCCATCTTTCTAAGTTTGTACTTTTTTTCGTTCCTTCTTCTAAATCTATTTGTACATAATATGTATTTTCATTTTTCTTCTTACTTTGAGTTTGATTAGTTAGTTCATATTCTATATTGTTTTTTTGAGCTAAGTTTGCAAGTGTTACTATATCATGTGTTGTTATTTTTATTATTTCATTTTGCTTTGTTTCATTATTAAAGCTTTTCCCTTCATATTTTAAAAATTGTGTATTAAATTCTGCTATTTGCTTTTTTTGTATTTCATTGGTTATTTCCCTACTAAAACCTCCAAAGGATTTGAATAGAACTACACCAACAGATATTATCATTAGTCCTAGTAATACACTTGCTGCCATTATTAGTGCTTTTGAGGCGTTTTCCATTTTGTTTCCTCCCTTCAGTTTTAGTTGTTGGATGTCAAAGGGAACGGAGGAAGATTTGGAAAGATTTGGGACGTGTCCAAAAGTTTCCAAACTTTAAATAACTTTATATTACACTATCTTATCTTTGTTTGGAAACTTTTGGACACGTCCCAAATCTTTCCAAATCTTCCTCCGTTCCCTTTGACAGACTTTTTTACAGCCCCTTCTTTACTTAATTTTCTTTAAATATCATTTTTGTTATTCTTTTAGTTACATTGTCATATTGAAATTCTGTAGCTTTGAAAGTTTTACTTTTTAGTGTTGATAGTGAATTTTTATACCCTAAATATTTATATATAGATTGTTGTATTTCCTGTTTTCTATTACTTATTCCATTATCTTTTAATAATTGTTCTAATTCATTTGACCATAATCCTGATAGTGATGCTATTGTTTTTCCTAATTCTTTTACTTTTCTATTTTCTTCACTAGTAATATCTTTATAACTTTGAACATTCTTTTCTAAATTTTCTACTACTTCTTTTATTTTACTTGAAGTATACTTTTTATTTTTTTCAATTATCTTTTCGTTATCATATGCTTGTATTGTTTTTGAAAAAGTAACTTCAATATCTAATTTTGCATATCCTTCTTCTTTTACTTGCCTTTCATTATAATCTACTACTTTATTTGCTAATGATAAAATATCACTTCCATACAGGTTATCTCTATAATATACATCATATTGCTTATTAAATTCAATTACCTGTTCTATGGCATCCTCATCATTTTTGGCATTCATCGTTTCTGTTAAGTTGTTGTATGTCATTACTAGTAGTGATATTACCATTATTGCAATTAAAACACTTCCTGCCATTATTAAGGCTTTTGATGCATTTTCCATTTTTTCTCCTTTCGGATGTCGGGATTTTATAATCAAGTAATTTAAGGTAGTTTCTTCGAAGTTCGGACAGCCGAGGAGCTGCCCCTACACTTCTTTTCTTCTACTTTACTATTTCTTATTTTTGCCTTTTAACTTGACATTCCTTTGAATGATGTTGTCATACTTGTTAGTCCTATAAATACTAGTGGTATAATTAGGTAGCCTACAAATAGTAATACCATTGGTGTAAATCCTATTGCTTTTCCTATCATTCCTTTTTTTGATATTAGTCTCTCATTTGATTCCTTTCTTTTTGCTTGATAGTAGTCTCTTTCTGTGTCTAATTCATCAAATGCATCTTTTATTGGTATCTTTTCTACTGCTGCTTGAAGGCTTTCTATTATTCTGATGAAGTCATTATATGTAACATCTTCTTTCATTGCTTCTAATGCTTCCCAAGGTCCTGCTTCATAGTTGTTTATACATTTGCTTAGTGGGTCTTTAAATATGTTTGCATATCGTTCTAACCATTCTAATATTATTTCTACATTTACCCTTTCTATTCTCATAAGCATTAGTATTATTGTTTGGAATTGCATTACTTCATCTTCCATTTCAAGTGTTCTCATTTTTGATTGGAATATTAACATTAGTATTGGACAGTTATATGCTATCATAGCTAATACCATTGCTCCTAATACTTCTGTCCATCCTAAATATTCACTATTTATTATAGCTATTTTTTTCATTATTCTTTGGGCAGCTACTTCTCTGTCTCCATCTGTACTATCTATATAGTCTTTATTTACTCTGCCTCTTTCCATATCTTTTATTATGTCTTTTTCCTCTAAATCACTTTTATCTTTGAATTTTTTTATATATTCATTATCTGAAGCTGTAACTTCCATTGCTTTTCTTCTATCTTTTTCTGCCATATCACCTATAATGTCATATGTTACTGTTGGATCAGTATATACATTACTTATTGTTATTCCATGTAATTGATTAAATAAGAATACTGATACTATAAATGTAACTACACAAAGTATTATTTTATTTATATATATCCATTCTATTTTCTGCTTACTTGCTGCATTTTTCATAAGAGTTTTTATTTTTCTATTGTCTTTTGTTCCATCTTTTGGTACAAACAAGTCTACGAATTTTTTTATAATTTTTATACGATATAATTTTTCTTGCCATGGATTTTCTGTATTCCTTGTATCTATTGCAGTTGAACCATTATCTTTTAGCTTTCTTGTTAATATATAACATATAAATGTTGTAAGTAGTATTAATATTTGCACTAACATTCCATTTTTTCCGTTATAAAAACCTTCTACAATGCTAAATTGAGATACTGCCCAATTTTTTATTGGTTCTAAGCATAACATTGGTACTATTGCTATTATTGATAAACTTTGAAATACATAGTCTAGTTTATCTCTTTTTAGTATTTCTAGTTGCATTTCTTGTGTTATATTGTTTAAGTTTTTTAAGTATAGTGATGCTCCATCTACTTTTCTGTCACCAAATTCTTTTGTTAGGTATGATACTCCTGCAAATTCTTTTAAATAACTATTTGGTGCTACATCATAATATTTTTCTAGTTCTGATTCTGGGTCATTTGATATCAGTACTTCATATATTCTTTCCGCTTGTCTTGACATTTCTGGGTTGTCATCATCTTGTGCTGTTTGGTATATTGCTTCTTCTACCATATTAAATTCATGATAGGCATGTCTTATTTCTGTAAAGAAGTTTATCTGTTGTTTTAATAAATTATTATCTATTTTATCTACCATTCCATCTATGAAGGTATCTAACATAAATATTTCGAAAACTAGTAATATACTCATTAATAGCATATTATTTTTAGTCAATAATATTATTGCTATTGTTATTGGTATTACTAGAAAAAACGTCTTTGTTAATATTTTTGAAGATTGAAGTCTTGTTAAATATTCATCATCAATATTTATTATTTCTAATCTTCTTCTTAATTTTAGTATATATCTTTTTATAAAAGGTGTTTTTAGGTAAAATAGATATAATTTTTGGTACATAATTTCTGAAGAAAATTTTGTCTTTTTTGTTCCTTGTTGTAAGCTTGTTATATATTTTCTATCTTTGTTATTTTTTTGAATAATTACATATGCTATTACTATTATTACAAATAAACCTGCTACTCCGCATTAGTAAGTATTTCATCATTTCGTTATCCATTTTACTTTTCACCTCCTACTCTTTGAAATTATCTTTTTATTTGTAGGGGCGTGCAATGCACGTCCTTCCCTTCGAAGAATATTCTATAAATAATTGTTATTTTAATATTTTTATAATAGCTGTGTTTTAACAGACGGGCATTGCACGCCCCTACAAATATATTTTTAATTATGATTTTCTGTTTTTGCTTTTCTTCCACGTTTTTTTGGCTCTGTTTTTTGTGTGTTTTCTGTTTCTTCTTCAAATTGTTTTATTTTTGTATTCCAGTGTTTTTGTACAAATTTTGAGAATTCTTCTGCATCTGTTTCGTCCATATTGTTTATCATCTCTTTTATGTTTGTGTCTGATATTTTATTTGTTAATATATATTCTCCATCATGATATTCTAATATGTTTACATGTTTATATAATTCTCTATTTGTTGATTTTGTGAAGTAATATGTAGCATTGTCCATGAATTTATCTAGTTTACCTTCTATTGTTTTTTCTTTTCTATGGTCAAATGTGTATTCATTTTTATCTTCTACTGGTATACATTCTGTAACTCTTTCTACATACCTTTTTCCTCTAAAGTTTTTGGCTAGGTGTATATCAAAGTTTAATACTGAAACTACTTGTTCTTCTGCTGTTCTTTCGTCTTTGAATACTCCTGCTCTTAACATTGAGTTACGTAGTGCTGTTACTAAGTCAGGAAATGTTTTTGCATGGTGAGTAAATAATGTAAATTTAGATGCAACTTGGGCTGATTGAATCATCCAAGATGCTACGGGGTCTGTTGCAACCTCTCCGAATTATATTTACTGAACCATCTGTTTTCTTTTGTACGTCCAAACAGTCTTGACCTGATATTGTTTCTGTTTCACGCATTGATAATATGTTTCTTGTTGGGTATATTCTTCTTAAGTGAAGCTCGAATGCTGTTTCTGTAATACGAAGGTTCATGGTTTCATATATGTTTTCTATCATTCCCATTAGTAATGTTGTTTTTCCGGCAGCCTTGCTCACCAGTAATTGATGTTATTCTTGCTCCTTTTACTAGGTATTTTAATAATTCTATTGATTCATCTGCTCCTGGTTCATTTTTAAACCATTGCTCTAATGTTGAACGTTTTACGTCAAATTTTCTTACGAAAAATGCCCATGTTTCTGACATACTTGGTCTTACTACAACAACACGAGAACCATCTTTCATTTCATTTATTTTATATCCATTTGTGTCTGATAATTGACCTGGATTGTTATATTTATATATGTTTTGACATACTCTTTTTAGTTCTGCTTCTGTTCCAAATGAAAGGAATGCCAAACGAATTGATTTACCTTGAAACATTATCCAAATACTGTCACATGCTCTAGGAACTTTATGTTCTATTACTTGTCCTAAATAGTCACTATCGGCCTGTGCTACTTGACTTAAAAAGCTTTCAGGAAGTCCTGATACACCACCTGATATACCATCTATGTTCATATCTCTTATTTCATCTATACTGCTATATCCTTTATAGTGTTGATATATTCTTTGTACTACTACATTTAGTTTGTCTTGAAATGATAGTACAAATTTTTCTTTTTCAAATATATCATTTATTTCTTCTTCTGTTATTACATAAGAAGGCTTTGCTTCTCCTGCAACATATTTTAATTTTGCTAAATCATATTTTTTTATTATTTCTGTCAAGGCTTCATATCCAAATTCTTGTTTATACATATATAATATAATATCAAATTTGTCTTGTCCTGTTAAAAGTGATGGTACATCAAAAGAAATTGCCTTTGAAACATTTATTTCTGTTACTCCATATTCTTTTGCTAATAAATCATATATTAATTCTTTAACATATTTTTTATCATTTACATCTCCATATGTACAACCTTTCAGAGCCTTTTTAAGTTCATACTTTTTACTTTTTCTTCTTTTTAGTTCTTCTTCTGAAAGCCCTATATCATAAAGGTTAATTTTTGTTATTTCATCTAGCCTCTTTTTTACAAATGCAGTCATTTTTTCTAATGTATATGTTTTATCATCAATTTGTATTTGGGCTTCTACTTTTTCATCTTGTTTTTTCTTTAATCTAAGTGCCATAACAATACCTGCACCTATTAATAAAGCGACTATCATTACGATGTTAAATATATTCATTCTTAGGCTCCTTTCTATACTCTATCTTGTTTGAGTTTCTGACGGGGACACATCTTTACCTAGGGTCATTTCTTCCGTGATAAGATATGTCCCTCGCTGGGTTTCTCGCATTATTTATTACGGGAACACTTCTTTTCCTAGGTTCATTTCTTGCGTGATAAGATATGTCCCGTGCTGGGTTTCTCACATTATTTATTATGAGGGCACTTCTTTTCCTAGGGTCAATGTCTTGCGTGATAAGATATTATTGTATTACCTTCTCATTTGTACTTCTTGCAATTTGTATATTATTGTTTTTGCCATTCTTGATACTTCTTGCATAAATGTTTGGTTTCTGTCTCCTTCATCTGCATTTCTTAATCTTAAGAAAAACTCTACTACTTTTGCCTCTGAACAACTTTCAAAAAATAGTGTATTATATGGAACTGATAAAATATTCTGTTTCATTCTTAAATATCTAGAAATATTTTTTATATTATATTTTGAAAATTTATCATATCTGCCTACATTTATTAAAACATTATTATTTTTAAAGAAACTATTTTCCTCTCTTAATTTACTAATTTTATCTATAATTTGTAATTTCTGTGTTATATTTATAACTATAACATCTGCTATTTCTAAAATTCTATTTGCCTCTTCCTCATCCATATTTTTAGAAATATCTACAAATACCAAATCATAGTTTCTATTTGCTATGCTTAATATTTCTGGATATATTTTTGCATATTCTAAATATTCACTATATACTTTTGTTTTAGGTGCTTCTAATATGTCTAATCTATCAGTAAAAATTACTTTACTATAATTAGATACAATATTAGGGGTAGTTTTATTACTCTTTATTATTTTAACTAATCCTTCTATTCCTGATTGTATTCCTACTGTAGATACCTTTTCTTGTGCAATTTTATTTGAATGTGGCTCTTCATTTTTGGTATTCCAATAACAATTTTCTAATGTTTGGTCTTTGAAATTTGTACTTACATTTAAAATTCTATAATTGTGTTCTATTGCCATGTATGTTGTTAATGCTACCATTGATAAAGTTTGCCCTGTTTCTCTTTTTTCGTCACTCCAAAATGCTATTATAGCCATTTTATACTCCTTTTTCAATTTTCTTAAATATTTTTCTTAATGCTGGGTAATTTTCCTCTCCCATTATTTGGTTTACAATATATATTAGCCCTTCTTTATATTGTTTTGTTAAACCTTTAAGCTTTATTTTTGATACTCTCTGGTTTTTATATATAACTGTTTGATCTCCTAATTCAAATGGCATATATATTATTTCATTATCCCAGTTTATATTACTTCCAGCTGATAAATAGTTTAAGTAATCATTTTCAGCTTTACTTGCTTCTTTTGAAAATAAAACCTTAGTTGCAGATATTATAGATTTTATTCCACTTATTGATTCTATTCCTCTTCTTATAGAGTACATATCAAATGACGTAGTAAAATATATCTTTTCACAATTTTCTATTTCATAACTTATTACTCTTTCTTCCATGTCTGTATCTATCAATACTATGTCATATTCTAGTTCATTTTTTTCTGATATTCCAAGATATGCCTTAATATCTTCAAAGCTTTCAAATCCTACTGCAACATCAATACCTTCAAATTCAGTAATATATTTTTTTGAAGGTTCTATAGTTGGAACAATATACCTTGCTTTTCCGGGTAACGGTTCCATCTATTACTAAAACCTTTTGCTTCATTTCTACTAAGATCTTAGCTATATATATCAAAAAATCTGTTTTGTCATATGCTCCAATAAATGCTATCTTTTTCATTCATTTCCTCCATTAATTAGTAAACTAATAATTATTAATATTGATTTAATGCATCTAAGTAACTTTGTCTTTCTGCTCTTGATTTATTTATTTCCTCTTGTACTTTACTTTCAACATTAGTTTGACCTTGTGCAGAATATGTATTTAAATTATTTACTATATTTCCTCTAATAGTACTTGCACTACTATTATATCTTGTAAATAATTCACTTTTTGCTACTGCTACAATATTAGGATCTGCAGTCATTAGTTCAATCACTTTATCACTTGGTAAATATGTTGGTGTTACTTCTTCTTGCAATCCTGGTTCAACATATGTTGTTGCATATAATTTAGAGCCAGTAGCCCAATATGCTTCTACGATTGCATTACTCATTAATAGAATTTCTTCTTCTGCAACATTTATTTTTATAGTATTTAATGAATCTGCTCCATTTATTGTTGGTATTTCTACTTTTTTCTTAGATATTACAATATAGTCTGTTCCATTTGATAGTCTTAAACGAATATCTATATAGTCTCCATCTTTTATTTGTGTTGGAAGTTCTATCATGTTATATTCTTGAATTCTTACATCTGATGTTGTTTGTTCTTCTTTATTTATTATCATATTATCAGTAAGTATTGTTCCTACTTGTAAATCTATTTTTGATATTGTAGTTTCTGATAAATTATCTATGTTTATAACATTACTAGGAATAGAATCTTTTAATGCATCTACTCTCTTTAAATTAGATAATTCTATCTTTTCTCCTGATTTTATATCTTCTGAAACTATATATACTTTTTGTATTTTTGCTTTTTGTGCATCCATTTGTTTATTTATTTTACTCAACTGCATTACTAAAATTGCAATTATACTTCCTGTTATTAATAATGTAACTAAAACACCTATTAGTAAATAGTTATTAGCCTTTCTTTGCATTGGATTCATTGCCATATCTATATTCCTCCTTATTTTTTTACAAAATACTATTACTTATTTTATTTTACTACAATAATATAATTAAAACAACAAAAAGCAGCATATTGTAATAAAAAAATAATTTCTTTGTAATACATTTGTAATAAAATAGTGCAAGAAATGGGACGTGGGCTGGAAGGAAAGAAATGGGACGTGTCTAAAACTTTCCAAAATTTGAAATAACTTTTATATCTATATAAGTTATCAATTTTGGAAAGTTTTAGACACGTCCCATTTCTTTCCTTTTTATTTTATATATTCACTTGGATTTAAATATTTATCCTCTTTTAATATTTCAAAATGAAGATGTGGTTCATCTGCTATTTCAAATACTGCTGTGTTTCCTATTGTCCCTATTGTTTGCCCTTGTTTTACTTTTTCTTCTTCTTTTATAAATTCTGCTGTTAGAAGGTTTGCATATATTGACACATATCCATTATCGTGTTCTATTGCTACTGTAATTCCATATCTTGGATCATTTTTTATAAATTTTACTTTTCCATCACTTGCTGCTTTCACTATGCTTGCTTTTTCTGCTTTTATATCTATTCCATTATGTGTTACCCATTCTTTTAAAGTATTTGAATATACTAAATTTTCATTTGCATACTCTACCATTATTTCTCCTTCTACTGGTTTTATAAATGTTGGGTCTGCTTTCTTTTCTGGTTCTTTTGTAGTAGTTTGTGTCACTTGTGTATTTTGGCTACTTTCTTTTTTTTCTTCTTTTGGTAGACTTGTTACTTCATTTACTTGCTTTTCTTCTTTATCATTTTCTTTAGTTTCTTGTTTTTGTATATTTGTAGTATTTATTGCTATTTTATTAGTTTGTTCTCCTTCTTGCCTCATTTCATTTACATTTTTACCTATGGAACTACTTGCCTCAGATGATTGTTCATTTTGTGCTAATGAAAGTTCTGTTATTTTTGTTCTAACATCTCCTGCACCGTGAATCATTTGAAAGCACTTTACTATATGCTATATACGTAATAGTAAATGCTAATATTGCAATTATAACTACTGCTACCGAAATATAAATCAGCTTTTTAGTTTCCATTTCTTCATTAATTGGTTTTGCTCTTCTATTGTTCCTCATTATAACTCCTCCTTGTTTTTGGTATGTATATACATTACCTTTTTTATTTAGTTAGAGTATTTCCTTTTTTGTTAATTTTATACATGGAACTTTGATGTTGAAAGTTAGAAGTTAGAACTATGGTAATTTCTTTAAAGAAATTACTCAAACTCAAACCTCCAACTTCTAACTTCCATTCTACATATTAGTAATTTCTACTCCAGTATAAAAATGTTTTACAATTTCTTCATAGTTACTTCCACTTTTTGCCATACTATCTGCACCTGTTTGACTCATTCCTACTCCATGTCCATAACCTATTACCTCAAATTTCACATTCTCATTGTCTATACTTAATTTAAAATTGGCTGATTTCAAATTAAGTAATGTTCTTACTTCTACACCACTTAATTCCAAGTTTCCTATTTTTACTTTTTTTATTCTATTTCCGTCTGTATATTCTAAAACTTTTATACATTCTTGGTCATTAAAATCAATTTGAAAATTACTATGTTTTTCTTTTACTTTATCTATAAAAGTTTGCTTTGTCAGAACAACTTCTGAATGATATTGAGAATATGCTTCTTCACCTGATGTAGCTACTGCTTGTAAGTATGGGTACCCTGTTCCTCCCCATACATTTGCTGTTGTTTCTGTCATTCCTCCACTATTTGAATGGAAAAATGCATTTATTGGTTCATTTTGATATGTTATTATTTTACCCTGTGTGCTATTTACCGCTTCTACAATTTTATCCCAATTACTTTGTCTTAAAGGCTCATCCCATTTTGAAAGTCTGTCCTCTTTGCTTATCCAAGCTTGGCAACATGCTGAATTATCACATATATGTGCTCCTTCATGTTTTCCACTATTTGTTTTTATTTTATATATAGTATATGTTCTTGCAACAACTGCTTGTGCTTTTAATGCCTCTTTTTCAAAATTTGCTGGCATTTCTGCTGATACTACTCCATATAAGTATTCATCTAAGTTTATTTCTTCTATTTGGTTTGCCCTATTATGTAGTAATTTAATTGTTTGATAATCTTTATAGTCATATGTATTTGGAGTTATTTCAATATTTGAAGTTATTTCTTTCGATACATTTTGTGAGTTATTTTTAGTAAATATTATAGGTATTCCAAAACATATAAAAACAAATATTAATATATACAATGCAATTCTTTTCATTTTCTTTAATTTTCTCCTTTCAACACATATCTAATCAAAATAGTCGTAACTTGCACATTTAGAGTAGCGTGAAGGGGATTGATTTATTTTTTTAAAATTAATTTTTCGTAAAGCCAGTGGGGACCGCTTAGAGTAAGTCAAATATTAAGTGTAATGAAATGGAACTCAATACTTTTACTTACTCTTTGTGGGAGGGTAGAAAATTTAATTTAAAAAAAATAAATTAATTCCCTGGGAGCAGCTAATTTTACAATCAAGCCATTTTAAGTTTCATATGTTCTAATATTTTCTTTTCTATTCTAGAAACTTGTACTTGGCTTATCCCTAATATTTTAGCCACTTGACTTTGTGTATTATTTTTGTAATACCTAAGCATTATAATTTGCTTATCTCTATCATTTAATGAATTAATTATTTCCCTTATACTAATTCTATTTGATATTTGTTCAGCCTCATCTACATCATTTTTTATTTTATCAATAATACTTATTGAACCTTCATCATTTGAATATGTATCCTCATAAATTGAAACTACTGGGTTTAAGGAATCCAATGCAACAGCAACTTCTTCTTTTGAAATTTTTAGTTTTTTTGCCACTTCTAATATAGTTATTTCTTGGCCTGTTTCTCTCAGATAATTTGTTTGTAACTCCCTTATCTTAACTGCTAATTCTTTTATTCCCCTACTTACTTTTACCGTTCCATCATCTCTTATAAATCTTTTTATTTCTCCTAATATATATGGAACCGCATATGTTGAAAGTTTTACATCAAATGAAGTATCAAATCTTTTTATTGCTTTTATAAAACCTATTGTTCCTATTTGGTATAAATCTTCCATTTCATAACCGTCTATCTTTAAACCTTTTTACTATACTCCATATAAGCCCATTGTTTTCTTCGATTAGTTTTGCCATAACATCTTCATTTCCACTTTGAGCTTCTAATATATCTTTTGTATTGTTTTCGTATAACATAAGTATCTCCTTTTCCCCTATTTCATATTACTAATCTGATTTAATACTTCTGTTATTGTTTCTTCTTCTACCTCATCTTTTTTTATTACTTTTTTCATTATTACTTTTGTGCCTAAACCTACTATAGATTGAACTTCCATTTCATCCATAAAGTTTTCCATAATTGTAAAACCCATTCCTGACCTTTCTAGATCTGGCTTAGATGTATATAATGGTCTTTTTGCCATTTCTATGTTTTCTATTCCTTTACCTGTATCTGAAATTTCTATTGTAATAGAATTTCCTACTAACTTACATAATATTTTTACTGTTCCTTCTTTATCTTCATATCCATGCACAATTGCATTTGTAACTGCTTCTGATACTGCTGTTTTTATATCTGCTAGTTCTTCTACTGTTGGATCTAATTGTGCTGCAAATGCTGCAACACTAATACGTGCAAAAGCCTCATTATTTGATTTACTAACAAATTCTAATTTCATTTCATTCTCATAAATATTTTTCATTTTTAGTATCCTTTCTCTAAACTAGAAAAATCTTATATTATTCTTCATTTGTCTAGTGGGCGTAATTTACGTAAATTTTCTTAGGTATTTCTAACCGATTAAGCCCCTACATATATTATTTTTACTTTCTCTTTTGAATTACTACTTCTAACCTCTTATAGGGCATATTTTTGTAATTCCACTCATATCAAATATCTTTTTGAGTGGTGTACTTACATTTTCCATTTCTAGGCTTCCACCTAACATATTTATAATTTTATATCTACCAAGTACCATTCCTATTCCAGCGCTATCCATAAATTTAACATTGTTAAAGTCAAGTATTACTTTCCTTGGCATATATTTAGTTATTTCGTCATCAGCTTTTCTTCTTATTTTTTCTACTCCATGGTGGTCAATTTCTTCTAGTAACTCCAATATTAGAAGCTTGTCCTCTTTAATATATTTAGAATTCAATTTTTCTTCCTCCTTTTCTCTTTTGTTTTTCTAATTATATATTAAATGGTAATTTTTTCCAATAGTAAAATTTAAGAAGTTTTGTCGATTTGTTAGAAGTTTTCGACAATAATATACTTTTTATTTATTTTTTCATTTTTGATATTATTAAAAATCTTTTTAAGGATTTTGTTTTATAGATTATTTTTTGATTATAATTTGATTTTTGATGTAATATTCTAATTAATTCAATGTTATCTTGTTTTATCCTATAAAAAATAACATATTTGTGAATAAAAAATCTTCTTATTTCTTTATTAATTTCAGTTCTTTGATATAATTGTGGATTTTCCTTTAGTAATATTAGCTTTTTATGCATTTCATGTTTAAGCTTTTCGTAAGAGTTTATATACAATGATTTTACACTCTTACGAATTTCTTTGATATCTTTCCTAAACATTTTGCTATATTTAATTTTATAGTATTTGGTCTGTTGTATAATTTTTCTCTCCTTTCATCATCTTCTACTAGTTTCCAAAATTCTTCTTCACTAAGTGTACCATTTTCTTCGATATCTTTTATACCTTCTTCTACAAACGGCATTAATCTTAATTCATCTTCTATACTTAAATTTCTCATTTTCTAAATTTCTCTCCTTTCTGCTCATTATTATTATTATATACTATATGATTAATAATTACAAGAAAAATATTTCTACAAAATTCTACATCTTTCTTAAATTTGAGTTTCGATATTTTTTTATAAACTTATTGAAAATACTAAAATTTCCATTTCGGTTGGCAAACGTTTCCATTTATTTAATATAACTTGTTGTAAGAAAATAACAAATCAGCATTTTGCAAAAAACCGAAACTTAAATTTCTTAAATGGTTGCATTTTATGTTATCCTGTGTTATAATTTAATTGTTACTTTATTAGCTTTTTTTCAAAAACTGGAGGAAAAAAATGTTTAAAAATTTTTGAAAAAATTTAAGTATCAAATTAATGAACAAAAGTGATAGCTTTATTATTGCTGCCAAAGCTATCAAATAGTCTAATCCTAATGATTCTAATAATCATTTAAATGAATTATTTAATCATTTAGTTCATAAAGCTTTTGTATATGAACTTTATTCGAAAATGTTATACCATAATAATTAAAATTTAAAAACTCCTAATTTAGGAGTTTTTAATTTAATATTATTCTAAATACTTCTGCTACGCTCCATGCTTGTGAAATTGTTCCCCTTGCTTCATATGGTTTTACAGAATCATATATTTCATGTATTCCTCCTACTGTTTTTCCTTGTTCAAATTCTTTTCTAAATGTAGTTTCTACATTTTTTACAAATTCTTTTAGTCTTTCTTCTAGCTCTTTCTTTTTTGTTTTTGATTTTTCAGCTTGTATGATTTTCTTGAAACTATCATAGTAAATTCCTAATAACCATGGCCAAGTTACACCTTGGTGGTAGCTCATATCCCTTTTCATACTATCGCCTTCGTATTTTTCTATGTAGTTTTCTTCCCCTTTTGCTAATGTTTTTAAGCCATAATTATTTAGTAATTTTTTTGTTACTGTTTCAAATATCTCTTTTGCTTCTTCAGATTCTGGGTTTACTATTGGATATGTCAATCCTAACGCAAATAGTTGATTTGGTCTTATTTTATTATCTCCTAATACATCATATAGACATTTTCTTCTTTTATTATAAAATTTTTCATTAAAGCTCTTTTTACATTTTTCTGCTAATCTTTTATATTTTTTACTCTTTTCTTCATTTTTGAATTTTTTACTTAAGTCTTCCATTATTTTTAAGCTATTATACCACATACTATTAATTTCTACCGCTTTACCATTTCTTGGTGTTACTGCAAAATTACCTATTTTGGCATCCATCCATGTATTTTGTGTATTCGGTGTTCCAGATGATATTAAGTAGTCTTCATCCAAATATATATTATTATCATCAACATCTATTTTTGTACAATATGAATCTATTACTTTTTCGAGTACTGGATAAATCTCTTTTTCTATGAACTCATAATCGTTTGTATAATTTATATATTTTTGTATTTGTTCAAATAATAGTAATGAACTATCTGCACTATTATATAATGGTCTATTATCATATCCTGAATATCCATTTGGTACTAAACCATATTTTATGTCTCTTATCATTGTAAGTAACACTTCTTTTGCCATTTCATATCTTTTTGTTTTTAGAAGTAAACCCTCAAATGAAATTAATGTATCTCTTCCCCAGTCTAAAAACCATGGGTAACCTGCAATTATTGTATGAAGTCTAAATGTTGGTCTATATACTAAAAAGTTATCTGCTGCTATTATATAATCTCTTATTAAGTCTTTATTTTCATCTGTTTGTTCTATTTCAGAATTATATAATATTTCACAAATTCTTGCTATCTCTTTGCTTATTATTTGAAAGGCATCTATTTCTTCTATATTTTCTTCTAATGATGCTACAAATGTTATATCTTTTTGTTCATTCGGCTCTATTTCTATTTCATATCTTCCTGGTACTACATGATTTTCTTCTGCTTTGAAACCTCTTTTCTCCTCTTCTATATAATACATATTTTTAAAACTGTCATTTTCATGTTTTATATATTTGCCTTCTGACACGTTTATATATATTGGTATAGTAGACTGTTTGTCTATTACCAATTTTAGTTTTCTGTCTTTTTGCCATTGGCATAGTTCAAATTCATGATTATATGTATCTTTGTGAAAATCTCTAAAATTTACTATTGGTGCTAATATTAATTTTGACTTATCTTTTCCATTAAATATCCTATATAATATTGTTACTGTATTTTTTCCATATTGCATGCATATATATTTTCTTATTATTACATCTTGTATTTTATATGTATATATTGGTACATATTCTTTTTCAAAACTCATTTGATATTTATAACCTTCTGATATATAGTTTTTTCCTATATTAGTATAAATATCATATTTTTTCCCTGATATTTCAATACTTTCATCTACTTTTGAAAGTATTAAATTTCTGCTTGCAGGTGGAGAAAGTGGTGCTATTAAAAGACCATGGTATCTTCTTGTATTCGCACCGAATTATAGTGGAACTTGCATATCCACCTATTCCATTTGTTATTAGCCATTCTTTTTTTATTCCTTCTTCTAATTCTATATTTTCATATTTCATTTGTATCTCCTTTTGGAAAGATTTGGGACGTGTCTAAAAATTTCCATCTTAAATTCAAAACAAAAAGATAGGAAATTTTTAGACACGTCCCAAATCTTTCATCACAAATCTTTCCAACCTCTAATTATTAATGCTTTGGTTTAATTGTATTTTTCTTTTTTAGTATTTTTTTTATTGATTGTCTTTTTTCTTTTGTATTTTTCACCTTTTGCTCTATTCCTATATTTTCTATTTTTTCTTCTATTGCTTTATTACTTTCTCTAGTTTTCATTTGTTTTATCTTTTGCTCTCTTTTTATTTGTGCTTTTTTATCACTTTGTTTTATAGACTCTATTCTGTCTTGATATTTTTCTGCAAATTTACTTACTTTTTCATTTTTTATGTGTTTTCTTTTATCCATTTTTTGTTTTGGCATTGTTTTCTTTATTCTTTTCTTTGTATCTTTTAGTTTCGAATTTAGCATTACATATCTTGAGTCATTTTCCATGTCTCTAAATTTCATATCTTCACATATTAGTTCTATTATTGCTGAAGCAATTGCGTCTGGATTATGCCTTATAAATTCTCCATCTATGTATGATAAGTTTCTTTGCAATAAACGTACTCCTTCTTCTTTTGCTTTTGTAGTATCTTGTTCTACTAAATCTTGACCTTGTCTATTATATTTTCTTACAAATTCTGGAACTATCTCTCCTGTATCATATATACAATAATCTATTATTCCTTTTCCTGCATGTTCATTTATTGCTTTTATGTGGTCTGATAATGAATAGTTATCTGTTTGACCGTGCTTCTGTCATTATATTACTAATATATATTTTAAATCCTTTATTTTCTTTTATTGCTTTAGCTACTCCTTTTACTAGAAGGTTTGGTATCACATTTGTATATAGGCTACCTGGACCTATTATTATCGCATCTGCTTTTTGAATTGCTTCTATAACTCCTGGGGCTGGCATACAGTTAGATGGGTTTATGAATATTCTATTTATTTTACTTACTTTATCATAAACTACTTCTGGTATTTTTTCTTTATTTTCTATAACTGTTCCATCTTCTAGTTCTGCACAAATGCTTATTTCCTGAAGTGTTACTGGAAGTACTCTTCCTGTCATATTTAGTACATTCTTACTTTGTTCTATTGAAGATGTAAAATCTCCATACATTTCTTTCATAGCTAATAAATAAATATCTCCAAATGATAATTCTTTTAGCCTTCCTGAAGTAAATTTGTAGTTTAATATCCCATTCATTACAGGTTCATTATATGATAATGCTACAAAACTATTTTTTATATCATCTAAAGGCATAGTTTCTAGCATTTTCCTTGATGATGTTGCTGCCATACCATAATCAGATATTGTAACTATTGCCGTAATATTATTTGTATAATTTTTTAACCCCTTCAAAACAGAATCTAATCCTGCTCCTCCACCTATTACTACTATATTTGGTCCTTCATCATATACTTTCTTATTAAATATTAATGATTTTACATTTCCTTCTTTTGCTTCCTCTCTTGTATCAGTTGCTTGTACAAATAGTTCTAATGTTCTTTTTTGTATAAATATTATACTTACAATAACAAATGTGAAGCCTATTACGAAACTTATTATTATTTTTGCTAATTCCATAAAGTTTAATTCTTTTCCTATTAATAAATTCATCATTCCATATGAAGCTAAAGTTATTCCTATTAATATTAATAATATCCATCTTTTTATTTTTGAACTATTACCAAACCATTTAAAAAAACCTCTCATTTTTTGTTCCTTTCTTCTTCTCTGCTTATATATTTCCAATTTATTATATCTTTTCAAAATTTTATTTGTAGGGGTCGCTCTCTTAAGCGACCTAATTTACAAAACTATTTTTTCTATTCTCCAACAATTTCTACTTCTAATTCTAATTGTTTTCCAAACTTTTCATATACTATCTTTTTCATATAATTTGTTAAATCTAAAACATCCTTTGCTGTTGCATCTCCCACATTTACTACAAAACCTGAATGTTTTTCTGAAACTTGTGCTCCTCCAATAGTATAACCTTTAAGCCCTGCTTCTTCTATAATTTTTGAAGCATAAAAATCTTTTCCTCTTTTAAATGTACTTCCTGCACTTGGAAGTTCTAATGGTTGTTTTGTTCTTCTTGCAAGCATTAATTCATCCATCTTATTTTTTATTTCTTGTTTATTCCCTTTTTCTAATTTTAATGTAGCATATAGTATAATTTCATCAGTATTTAGAAATCTACTATGTCTATATGAATATTCTAATTCTTCATTTGAATATTCTTTTATTATTCCTTGTTTATTAATGCACGTAACTTTTTCTACAATATTGCAAAACTCTCCACCATAAGCACCTGCATTCATTCTAACTGCTCCACCAATAGTCCCTGGAATTCCAGATGCAAATTCAAAACCTGTTAAACCTTCTTTTTGCACCCTAAGGCCTACAACACCTAATTTTACTCCTGCTCCTACTATTACTTTTGTTTCTTCAATATTAATTTCTTGTAAATCTATTCCGTAACGTTATTCCCCTTATGCCTTTGTCTTTTATTAATAAGTTGCTTCCATTTCCTATAACAGTAATACTTATTTGTTCTTCATTTGCATATTCTAGTACATATTTTATATCCTTAACTTCTTTTGCCACTACAAAAATATCTGCTGGTCCTCCTATTTTGAATGATGTATGTTTGCTCATTGGTTCATCCATATATACTTTTGAATTTTTTAATTCTTTTGTTAGGTCATTATAAATATTTTCTTTATTCAAATTAACACCTCTTATTTTTATTTTATGTTTGTATTTTATCATTTAATGTACAATTTTACAATGTTTTTAGTAATATTTCCTTTTTTGAATTGTAATTTCCTATTAAATAAAAATCAAGTTTCTATAAATTTACGCTTGCAAATTTTGTAGAATATTGTATAATAAATATAGCAACTTAGAGTATAATTTTTATTTTATTTGAATTACAAAAAATGGAGCTGTAAAAAAAACTGTGTCAAAAGGAATGTAATAAATTCACACACTTTTTTTGCAGCTTCATTTTTTTCATATTTTTTCATATATCAATTGATTTTTATGTTTATTTGTGTTATATTATTATAGTAATTTATTATTTATGTTCTTTTTTTAATAAAGGAGGATAACACAATGAACCATTTGAATCTTAAGGAATTTTATGATTCTGACTTTAAAGCTCAATTTCTTGAGTTTACCAAAAGATACGATGAGGTATATTCTGATAATTATTATAACCAAGCTGTTATGTGGCTTGCTAATTATAATTTTGACGAAATTTACAAGTTTCTAGCTCCCACTGAGTTAAAAATACCATTTAACATTAAAGAATTTATTGATATGAGTAGTCTTCAACTTATTATTTATCAGGACATTTGTTCTAAAATGATACAGTTAGAAGATGAAAAGCAAAGTTTACGAGAAAGTTTACAAGATTTATTAAATAAATTGAATACATGCTCTGGTTAATTGCACAAATAAGGCTGTAAAAAAAGTCTGTCAAAAGGGACGGACTTTTTTACAGCCTTTTTTTATATTTATCCAAATATTCCTTTTTTCTTAACAGGTGGTTGTTCATTCATTGTTTTGGCTAGCTCAACTAAAAGTTCCCTTTGTTCTTTAGTTAATCGTTTTGGTATTTGTACTTGTACTGTAAATACAAAGTCTCCTTGATAACTTCCATTAACTGCTTTGAAACCTTTATTTCTGATTGTAAAGCTTGTTCCAGTTTGTGTTCCTTCTGGTATTTTATATTTTTCGTGTTTTCCATCTACCATTGGTATTTCCAGTTCAGCACCTAATGTTGCTTGTGTATATGTTATTGGTATATCACAGTATACTCTATCACCTTTTCTTGTGTATATACTGTGCTTACGTATTCTTATTGTGATGTATAAGTCTCCTTTTGTTCCGCCTCTTTCCCCTGGCTCTCCTTCATTTCTTAATACTATGGTTTGGTCATTATCTATACCTGCTGGAATTTTTATTTTTATTTTTGCTTGCCTGCGAACTGTTCCTTTTCCCCTGCATGTTTCACAAGGCTCTTTTATTACTTTTCCTGTTCCATGACAGTTTGAACATGTTTTAGTTGTTTGCATTTGTCCGAAGTATTGTAGTTTGTACTTGTTTTACTGTTCCACTTCCATGACATATACTACATGTTTCTATTGTGCTTCCTGGTTTTGCACCATTTCCATGGCAAGTATTACATTCTTCATTCCTTGAAATAACTATTTCTTTTTCTGTTCCTAAATATGCCTCTTCAAAACTTATATCTATACTTGCTCGTAAGTCTGCACCTTTTGTTGGACCTTGGTTTGTTCTTGAACTTCTTCCGCTAAATCCTCCTCCAAAAAATGATGAGAATATATCTCCTAAATCTCCAAAGTCTGAAAATCCATCAAAACCTGAGGTCGAATATGAATAATATCCGCCTTGACCTCCAAATGGTCCGCCTGCTCCTCCGAAACCTTGTGGACCATCATGCCCAAATTGATCATACATTCTTCTTTTTTGAGGGTCTGATAGATTTTCATATGCTTCATTTACTTCTTTAAATTTTGTTTCTGCTTCTTTTGGATTATCAGGGTTTGCGTCTGGATGATATTTTTTTGCAAGCTTTCTATATGCTTTTTTTAATTCTTCATCTGTAGCTGTTTTACTTACTCCTAATACTTCGTAGTAATCTCTTTTGGTTGACATTTTTGCCTCCTAAAATGTTTTATTATTATATTTTTCTTTGTTTTCTTTTCCATAATTTCTTTTCATATTATGCTCATGCTTTTCTATGTATGCATTTGAGAATTCTTCTGGGGTGATATTTAGTCTGTTTAAAACTTCTATATAATAATTTTGTACATCTGTTATTTCTTCTAGAAATCTATCTCTTACTTCTTTATCTTCCATTATTGCTGGAATTCCTTTTTTCTTAATAATAGAGATACATTCTCCCATTTCTTCTATCATATATAGTAGATGACTTTTTGCATGTTCTGGTTTGTTTTCCCCCCACTTATCTTTGTGTGCTTCATATAATTCTTGTTGCATTTTTTGCATTTCTGATATTGTTAAATCTTTGCTTGACATTTTTTGCTCCTGTTAATATTTCGTTTATTTTATATGTAGGGGCACGGGGTACCGTGCCTTTTGTTTTGCATATTTATTGTA
Organism: uncultured Clostridiaceae bacterium; assembly: GCA_948444845.1. GTDB lineage: Bacteria > Bacillota > Clostridia > TANB77 > CAG-508 > UMGS1663. The sequence continues at coordinate 72,636 of CAOJVB010000004.1, forward strand.
TTTTAGGGCACTGCTTAAGTCATTTCCTACAATGTATTCCCGCAAACGGTGTCCCTACAGATTATTTTATTTATTATTTTTTTGGGCACGGTGCCCCGTGCCCCTACAGTTGTTTTATTTTAATTGTTGAAATTATTTATTATCGTCGTTTTCTACTTTGTAATCTGCATCATATACGTTTCCGTTTTCGTCTGTTTTTGGTCCTTCTGCGTTTGTTCCTGCTTGCCCTTGTGCTTGGCTATATAGTTTTTCTGAGATTGAGTAGAATACTGTTGTTAATTTTTCTGTTGCTTGTTTTATTGCCTCTGTGTCTGTTCCTTCTAGTGCTTTTTTAACGTTTGCTATTTCTTCTTCTGCTTTTGCTTTTTCTTCTCCACTTATTTTATCTCCTAGTTCAGAAATAGTTTTTTCTGAGTTGTATACTAAGCTTTCTGCATTGTTCCTTGCTTCTATTTCGTCTTTTTTCTTCTTGTCTTCTTCTGCATGTGCTTCTGCGTCTTTTACTGCTTTGTCTATATCTTCATCAGTTAAGTTTGTTGATGCTGTTATTGATACATTTTGTTCATTTCCTGTTGCCATATCTTTTGCTGATACGTGTACTATTCCGTTTGCATCTATGTCAAATGTTACTTCTATTTGTGGTACTCCACGTGGTGCTGCTGGTATTCCTGTTAATTGGAATCTTCCTAATGTTTTGTTGTATGCAGCCATTTCACGTTCTCCTTGTAGTACGTGTACTTCTACTGATGTTTGACCATCTGCTGCTGTTGAGAATATTTGTGATTTCTTTGTTGGTATTGTTGTGTTTCTTTCTATTAATTTTGTGAATACTCCACCATATG
>CAOJVB010000005.1 GCA_948444845.1 uncultured Clostridiaceae bacterium
TATGCCATTTTTATCTATTTTGGTTTCATTTTTCTAATTTTTATTTTCAAACTAAAATCCTCCTTAATTAAGAAAAAGATATTGTTATTAGTTTCAACAAAAGCATTATACACTAAATTTAACATAATGTAAATAAAAAATAATAAAAAAGCAAATAAATGGGTATAATCTTAAAAAAGAATTTTAAGGAGATTACATATGCAAGAAAAAGAAGAGAAAAATGACATTATAAAAATGTATGAAAAAGAGAGTTTAAAAAATGTAGATGAATTTGTAAAAGAAAGTAATATAGATATAAAGAATGGTTTAAATGAAAAACAAATAGAAGAAAACATGCACAAATATGGCTTAAACGAAATAAGGCAAAATAAACCGAAACAATGGTATAACTACTTTTTTGAAAGCTTACTAAGTCCATTTAACCTAATATTATTAGGAATAGCAGTAGTTCTAACATACACAGATGTAATACTGCCAGAAACAAAAAACTATTCAAACATAATAGTAATACTTGTACTAATAGCAGTAAGTACACTATTAGAATTTTTTGAAGTATTCAAATCAAATAAAGCAGCAGAAAAATTGAAAAGCCTAATAGAAACAAAAGCACTAGTTTTAAGAAATGGAAAAGAAGAAAAGATTGCCTTAAATCAAATAACAGTAGGCGATATTGTAATACTTTCAGCAGGAGATATAATACCAGCAGATTTAAAAATAATAGAAGCAAAAGACTTATATGTATCACAATCAACCTTAACAGGAGAAAGTGAAGCCTCAAGAAAGGCCACTAGTTTAGAAAATAGTAAAATAGAAACAATAACAGACTTAAACAATATATGCTTCATGGGCACAAATGTAACAAGTGGATACGCAAAAGCAGTAGTAATAAAAACAGGAGATAGCACCTACTTCGGAAAAATAGCACATACAGTAACAAACGGAAAACCACAAACAGCATTCCAAAAAGGAATAAAAAGTGTAAGTAAGCTATTAATCAAATTTATGCTAGTAATGATACCAATAATATTTGTACTAAATGTAAACACTCATGGAACATTAGTAGCCTTCACCTTTGCAGTAGCAATAGCGATAGGAATAACTCCACTTTTGCTACCAGTAATACTATCTTCCAGCCTTGCAAAAGGTGCAGTAAAAATGTCAAAGAAAAAAACAATAATAAAAAAATTAGATTCCATTCAAAGTTTTGGAGCAATGAACATTCTATGTACAGATAAAACAGGAACCTTAACTGAAGATACAATAGTATTAGAAAAATATCTAGACATAAAAGGTAATGAAGATATGGATGTACTAAAACACGTATATCTAAACTCATATTTCCAAACAGGACTAAAAGGCAACATAGATGAAGCAATAATAGCAAGAGGAGAAAAAGAGGGAATAGAAACTATTGCAAAAGAATATAAAAAAGTAGATGAAATACCATTCGACTTTTCAAGAAGAAGACTATCAATAGTAGTTACAGATGGAGAAAAAGAAAAGCTAATAACAAAAGGAGCTATTGAAGAAATATTAAATATATGTACAAAAGTAGAATATAAAGGAGAAGTATCAAAACTTACAGAAGAAATAAAAACAAATATAAAAAACATAGCAAAAAGCTTAAACGAACAAGGCCTTAGAGTATTAGGAATATGTGAAAGAACAGACGTAAAAGAAATAAAACATTTTGAAGTAAAACACGAAAAAGATATGATACTAATGGGCTTCATAGGTTTCTTAGACCCACCAAAAGAAAGTGCCAAAGAAGCAATAAACATGTTAAACAATAACGGAATAAGAGTAATAGTACTAACAGGAGATAACGAATATGTAACAAAAGCAGTATGTGAAAAAGTAGATATAAACACAAAAAGAATAGTATTAGGAAGCAAAATAGATAAATTATCAGATAAAGCACTAGAGCGAATATTAAAAGACACAAATGTATTTGCAAAACTATCGCCAATACAAAAAGCAAGAATAGTAAGGGTATTAGGAGAAATGGGAAACATAGTAGGATATATGGGTGACGGAATAAACGATAGCCCACCACTAGTAAACTCAGAAGTAGGAATATCAGTAGATACAGCAGTAGATATAGCAAAAGAAACCGCAGATATAATACTACTAGAGAAAGACCTAAAAGTATTAAATGATGGAGTAATAGAAGGAAGAAAAACTTTTGGAAATCTAATGAAATATATAAAATTAGCAGCAAGCTTTAACTTTGGGGAAGTAAGTTCAATACTAATAGCAAGTGTACTACTGCCATTCTTCCCAATAACTCCAATACAACTACTAGTACAAAGCCTAATATATGATATAGGTCAACTTTCTTTGCCAATGGATAACGTAGATGATGATTACGTAAGAAAACCAAGAAAATGGAGTATAAAAAGCATAAAAAACTTTATGATAGTAATGGGCCCAACAAGCGCAATATTCGACCTAATAATATTTGCTGCACTATGGTTTGTATTTGGAATAAGAGAAGCAGCCATATTCCAAACAATATGGTTCTCATATGGAATAATATCAAACTTAATAGGACTTCATATAATAAGAACAGCTAAAAAGCCATTCATAGAAAGTAACGCCTCAAAAATTGTATATATATTCACAGCAATAATATGTGTTGTAGCAATACTAGTACCATTTACATTTATAGGAAAATTTTTAGGGTTAGTACCACTTACACTAAAATATATACTATTTATATTTGCAGTGCCAATAGTATATTGCTTGTTAGCATTAGAAGTTAAGAAGTTGTATATTAAAAAGTATGACGACTGGATTTAGTGTCCCATTGGGGACGTTTCCTAATGGGTAATCTGTCCCTTTTGGACACTTTAATTTAATATAATAAAACAGAAGTAATAAAAATATAAAAATAACTTGTATTATGTATAGTAATATGTTATACTTCAAGCAGTAACCTTGTAGAAATTAAATAACTTATAAGGAGGAAGACTATATGCAAAAAGTATTACAAACTCAATTTTTAAACATTTCACGGTCTCATAATATAACAATTAAGGAAATTAAAAGACTTAAAAGAGAATTAGAAAAACAAATAAGTGATGAAGAAAAAATAGAGTTGGAAAATCAATTATTATTTTGGGAAAGAATGCGTTATGTTCAAAGAGACCAAATAAGCGAAATAATACATGAAGCAGTAAGAAAAAAAATAAACATTGAGATAAATGGGAAAGAAGAAGAAATAGTAGCGTTAATAGATTTTTATTCACAAAGAAATATTGCAGGTCATAAAATTATTTCAGCACAGCAAGACCTTCCAAATACACCACTGATAAACAAATTCTTATCAGCATATGGTAGTGAAAATAATTATATAATGAAACATATAATGTCTGATATATTAAGTTAAACTAAAAAATGCTTAGAAATTTAAATAAATTTCTAGGCATTTTTATAAAAACAAATTAAAACATATTGACAAAATAAATAATAAAAAATATAATGGCAATAATATGTTATCAAGAGTGGACGAGAGAATCGGCTCAATGACTCCACAGCAACCTATAAAATAAGGTGCTAATACCGACAAAGCAAACGCTTTGGCTGATAATTTTCATAAAACGAAAATATTAACCTTTGGCGTTGTAAGCCAGAGGTTTTCTATATTATTAGGAGAGCTATCCACCATAGTTAAGTTAGCTATTTGAATGTTAGTGAGTTACAGATAACTTATATTTAGTAAAACGAAAAAGGTTAGTTCCCTAAGAATATGATTATGAAATAATTAGATTCTCTTATATGGTTTTGCCATTTAGAAAATTTGAATATTAAATATTCTTGAATAACATACAAATAATAAGAATAGAGGGGTAATATAAGAGAAGAAATGTATAAAATTAAGAGCAAATCAAAAATAAACATACATAATATGACTACAAATATATAACCTTAAAATTCTGAAAAAAGAAAGAAGGAATAAAATATGAAGAAATTTTTTACATCAGAAAGCGTAACAGAAGGTCACCCAGATAAACTATGTGACCTAATTTCAGATAGCATTTTAGATAGCTATTTAGAAAAAGATGAGAATTCAAGAGTAGCAGTAGAAACATTTGCATCAAAAAACCTAATAGTAGTAGCAGGGCAAATAACATCAAAAGGAGAAGTTGATATAGAAAATCTAGTAAGAAAAATAATTAAATATATAGGTTATTACAATAGTGAGTTAGACATAGATTATAAAACTTGCAAAATAATAACAAATATAACAAAACAAAGCACTGACATAGGAATGGGAGTGGATATAGGAGGAGCAGGAGACCAAGGAATAATGTTTGGATATGCTTGCGATGAAACTGAAAACTATATGCCCTATGCAATAAATATGGCACATAAACTATCAAAAGAATTAACAAATGTACGAAAAGGAGGAAAAATAAAAGGCCTAAGACCAGATGGAAAAGTACAAGTTACAGTAGAATATGAAGGAAATAAAGTAGAAAGAATTGACACAATACTAATATCCACACAGCATGAAGAAAATGTGGATATCGACAATCTAAAACAAGAAATAATAGAAAAAATAATAGACAAAATAGTACCTAAAAATATGATAGACGAAAATACAAAAATATATATAAATCCAACAGGAAGATTTGTAATAGGAGGTCCATTAGGAGATACAGGTCTAACCGGCAGAAAAATAATAGTAGATACTTACGGTGGCTATGCAAGACACGGAGGAGGAGCATTTTCGGGAAAAGACGCAAGTAAAGTAGATAGGTCAGCAGCATACATGTTAAGGCACATAGCCAAAAACATAGTAGCAAATGGATATGCCCAAAAATGCGAAATACAAATATCATATGCAATTGGTGTTGAGAAGCCAACATCAATATTAGTAGAAACCTTTGGAACAAACACAATACCAGAAGAACAAATAGTAGAAAAAATAAAAACTAAATTTGACTTAACACCAAATGGAATAATAAAATATTTATGTTTAAACAAGCCAATTTATGCAAAAACAACAAACTATGGGCATTTTGGAAAAGAAGAATTAGAGTGGGAGAAAGTTATAAAATTATAAATAAACATAATGCTTGATTTTTATATATAATTATGTTAAAATGTGAACGAAAACGTTTAAACATTCATTTTGCAATTGCAAAAGAAGGAGGACAAAATATGAAATCTAAAAAATTAATGTTGTATTTACGGACAAAAATAGGTACAAGAAATTTTTATGAAGATATTACCTTTAAAGGAGATAGTACTGAACTAAAAATGCACATGTTAAAATGGTGCGATAACTTAGGAAAATATAAAGAGCTTAAGATTAATCAATTTAAGGAGTTGCTATTGCCTTTAAATGAAATCGTTTTTCCAATCAAAATTAACAAGTTTTTTTGTAGATCAGGTAGAAGATTAGATATAGACTTTACAGATAGTGAAGGAAAGAATTATTACATGATACAGGATACTATATATGACTATAATTCGATGAACACCTATACAATAGGAAGAAGAAATAGTAAGTTAGAACCATTACTGGACAGAGATTTTACCTTTGAAATTTTAGAAGATAGCATACACATAATTAAATCAGGTGTATTGAAACTAAAAGAAGATGGTAAAAATGATGAAATAGCAGTTGATTTTATATATAAGAAGGAAGAAAATATTACACAAGCTACATTAAAATCATATGTAACTAACAGAACTATAAAAATTCAATATCCAACAATTGGTATGGAATTTGATAAAGATGTTCTAGAATTTCTTTTCAAAATTAATGAAGAACATTGGTATTATTATGATGTTTTTCCAATATTGCGATGGATATCAACTGTATTAGAAGAACCTATTTGTGTTTCTATAACAGCAGAAGTCGAAAAAGAAATATCCTCAGAAATAGATGTAGTAAAAGGAAGGGTTCAAAGATATACATTAACAGAAATAATAAATGAAGGAGAAGTACATATAACAAAGAAAATTTTTAATAAGGATTTAGAAGAGTTTTTGTACACAAAAGAATAATTTAAAGGCGAATGGGATTCCATTCGCCTTATATAATGTTTTTTTGATATTTGACATAAAAACAAGATATATGATAAAATACTAACAAATTTGTATAAATATAAACCTAATTAAATAATTTTAAAGGAGGTATAACCTATGAAAATAATTGGAGTAACAGGAAAATCTGGAAGTGGAAAAACCACCTTTGCAAAATTACTAGCAAAGAAATTAAATTGTGAGTATATAGATATAGATAAAATAAGTCATATGCCATTAAAAAAGCCAGAAATAATTCGTATATTATGTGAAAAATTCGGAAATGAAATACTAGATGAAAGCGGAAATATAGACAGAAAGAAAATGGGAAATATAGTTTTTTCAGATGAAGAAAAGCTAAACGAGTTAAAGAAGATAACAGAGGCAGATGCATACAAAGAGTTAGATACCATATTAGCTAATTCAAATAGCAATGCAATAGTTTTAGAATGGATAAAATTACCTACTATTAAGTATTGGCAAAAATGTGACTCAAAAATATTAGTTAAAGCAGACCAAGAAAAAAGAAAAGAAAGAGTGATACAAAGAGATAACATCTCAGAAAAATACTTTGAAAAAAGAGATTCAGCAAGTATAGAATATAAAGAAGCCGAATTTAACTATATTTTTGAAAATGACTACAATGAACAAAAAATGGAAGAAACTATTAATATGATAATTGGCAAAATTATGGAGGATTAAAAACTATGAAATTAAAAGTATTAGGAACACAATCACCATACAACACCAAAAAACACAACTGCCCAGGATTTTTTATACAAGAAGGTGAAAACTTGCTAATGCTAGACTGCGGAAGCGGAACCCATAAAATGTTAAAATATCCTAAAGACTTGAAAAACTTATCAGTAATTATAAGTCACTTACACAGAGACCACTATAATGATATTTATAACTTACAATATGCATCTTTTGTATTTCATAATCAAAAAAGAATTGATAGCCCAATCAATATATATCTTCCACAATCACCAAACAGTATAAATGAAGATATAAAAGCAGAAAGCAATTCATTTGCAAACTATCATGAAATTTCTGAAAATACAAAAATAAACATAGGAAACATGCAAGTAACATTTTGCACTACAGACCATCCAGTAGAAACTTATGCCATAAAAGTTACAAATGGAAAAACAAGTATAGTATATACTTCAGACACATCATTTACAAGTAAAGATAGAATAGTACAATTTGCAAAAGGAGCATACTTACTAATATGTGAAGCAAGTTTGCTAGAAAGCTATGGTTTCCCTGAAATTAACTCACACTTAACAGCCAAACAAGCAGGAATAATTGCAAAAGAAGCTAAAGTAAAGGAACTAATGCTAACTCACTTTTGGCCAGAAGAAAATACAATACAATACTTAAAAGAGGCAAAGAAAGAATTCAAAAGAGTAGTTATAGCCAAAGAAGGAAGGTCTAAAAAAATTAATTAAATGTAAATAAAGTAAAGTGCTGAGCCTAGACTCAGCACTTTACTTTTTATACCTTACTTTTCATTACTACTTCCAAAACTTCCTTAGGAAGGTATTCAGAAACATCTACGCCATTTTTAAGAAATTCCATAACCATACTAGAACTAACAATTCCAAAATCACCAGCTCTAAGATAAATAGTATCTAATCCAGAAAACTGTTTATTAATTATAGCCATATTTTCCTCATAAAGATAATCATAATTATTTCGAATACCTCTTATAAGAAGGGTTGCATTGTTATCAAGAGCTGCCTTAACAGTCAAGCCTTCATAAGTTATAACAGTTACATTAGAAAGTCCTTCACGAATTAGAACCTTCTCAATAGTTTCTTTCATCAACTCCTTATCAAATCTACGTTTCTTATCAGAATTGGTACCAATTCCAATAACAACTTTTTCGCATAATCTAAGAGCTTCCTTAGTTACATGCAAGTGTCCAACAGTAAAAGGGTCAAAGCTACCTGAATAAAAACCAATTTCCATATAAAATACCTCCTTTTAGGTAATAGAAAAGATATACCCATTAAAAATTTTATTTTGGGTAATTAAATTAAAATGCTTTTGACATTATAGCACAATATACATAAAACCTCAATAGAAAATAATAAATTTAAGTAAACCTACAAATTTCTACAATAAACGCAAATGAAATATAGTATAATATAAAAATAAGGAGGAAGAATTATGGATTTAAATATATTAAAAAATATAAAAGAAGACATAGAAAATAAATTTGATGTAAAAGCTTTTATAGAAGAATTAACAAATTATTTGAAAAATATGGAAACACCAAAGATAAAAGAAAATGAAAATATTTCAGAAATAGATGTAGATGAAGAATTGCAAAATTACAGAAAAGAAGGACACCTATATTTAGTAACAGAAGATAGAAATAATGAAATCTATTTATGCGACTATACTGAGAAATCAAAAATAGAATTTAAAGAAAAAATAACAGATAAAGACCTACTAAATGTAGCAAAAGAAGGAGCGATGCTACAATATAAAAATGGAAAATACGAATTATATTCAGAAAATGGATATGATATGTTCTTTGAAGAAAATTAAAATAAAACTTTTATATATTTTTTTATTATGTTATACTACCTATATAAGAATAGGAAAGGTAAAAATCAAAATGAAAAATAATAAAAAAATAAATAATCTAACAAATAAATTAGTTCTAGTCATTTTAGTTATTATAATAGGAACAATAGGTTATTTTTTTGAAGGCGGAAATTATAATGACAATATTCAAAATGTAAATACATTAGCATTTGATATACAATCGATTCCAGAATATGAAAAATCTCCATACATAATAATAAATAACAATATGCCATCTTTTGAAGAAGCAGACTATACACAAAAAGCATTTGAAAAATATAGCCCATTAGATAGTTTAGGTAGGTGTGGTGTAGCATATGCCAATATATGCAAAGAAATAATGCCAGCAAAAGGAGAAAAAAGAGAAGCCATAGGAATGATAAAACCATCAGGTTGGCAAACAGTAAAATATGAAGGAATAGTAGAAGGAAATTACCTATACAATAGGTGCCACCTAATAGGTTACCAACTAGCAGGAGAAAACGCAAATGAAAAAAACTTAATAACTGGAACTCGATATATGAACGTAGAAGGAATGCTACCATTCGAAAACAAAGTAGCAGACTATATAGAAGAAAAACCAGAAAACCATGTTTTATATAGAGTTACACCAGTATTCCAAGAAAATAACCTAGTAGCAAGTGGAGTACAAATAGAAGCGTATTCTATTGAAGATAATGGAAAGGGAGTATGTTTTAATGTATATATATACAATGTTCAACCAGGTATAAAAATAGACTATGCTACTGGAAAAAGTGAATTGGAATAAAAATTAAATAATTTTATTGCTTTATGTTAAACCTTGTGATATAATGCAATGCAGTAACAATAGTAGAAACCTAATAACTTTATAAGGAGGAAACAATATGAGTGAATACAAAATGAATCAGTACGATTTACAAAGTTATTTTAAAAGTTTATGCAATAGCTTTTATATTGCATATGAACAAGTAAAGCGGTTAGAAAAAGAAGAGGATGCTTTAGTAAACGATTATAATGAAGAAGATTTAGAAATGGTAAAAAGTCTTCTCGAAATCTCAGTAGATGATAGTACGCAAAATAAGTATATCACTTATAAGTATTCATATGAAGAATTAGAAAAAGAAAAAGAACGACTAGAAGCGGAAGAGCAAGAGTTTGATAGAAAAACTGAAGAGCTGGGGAAAATATGTAGTTATTGGTCTAATAATATGTGGAAAGACTTTGAAGCCATTAAAAGTGTTTTATATACAATAAAAGATAATGGTTTTTCAATTATTGTAACTACAAAAGCAGAAATATATGCGCTCATAAGATTTTATTATACTTATAAAGTGAAAGACTACCCTATTATTAATATGGAAGAAGAATACAGGCAAGCATTCCCTACTATAGAAGAGTTGAGTGATGACTTCCTTTTTGCATATGAAGAAGCTCTCAATGAAAATGGATTCCCCAATACTATGGACTTGCTATATGATAAATATTTCTAACTAAAGTATGCCACCAACTGTACTTAAATAAGTAACAGTTGGTGTTTTTTCTTTTTTTTAATGTAGGGGAGAGCACAAGGTCTGAATCATATAGCAATAAGAAATTGTTGATACAAATTGAAAAAATACTAGCTTAACGAATCTACCTTTATTCTTTAAGTGAATTATGTATTAAAATTTCAAATCACTCTTAACCAACCCTCTAAGTAAAACAATAGTAGCAAAGTAACAAATACAAAAAATTAAAATTTGAAATACCAATTCAAAAATACTATTAGGGCTATAATTCCTAAAAATCAAATTAAGTAAAAACACTGCAAAGCAAGGTTTTATCAGCCAATTTGCAAAATCTATTTTAAGCTTAGTTTCTTTAATTAGTAGAAGCAAACTAACCAATCCATTTAAAATTTCACTAATAAAAAGCACAACAATATAACCTTTTATACCCTGAATAGGTAGTAAAAAATAAATAAAAGTTATACTCGTAAATAAATCCAAGATATTAATTCCCATAACAGCAACTTGCTTATCTAATCCTTTTAAAATACCATCAACAACATTATCAATATACATTAAAACAATAAGAGGAGAAAGCACTTTTATAAAAATAGAAACATTTGCCTCACTATAAATACTACTAGAAAGCTCCTCCGAAAAGCACCAAAAAATTCCCATAATTAAAAAAGAAAAAATAAAGCAAAACTTAAGTATCTTATTAATAGCAAAATTAATTCTATTATAGCTCCCTTTAGCATTTAAATACGAAAACTCAGGAATAAGAAGCATACTAAAAGAAGAAATAAAACTGCAAGGAAACATTATTAAAGGCATAGCCATACCATTAATCATACCATACTGTGCTAAAGCCTTCTCGCACGATATTCCAGACTTCTCCAAACGTATCGGAATAAGAATTTGCTTTAAAGTAGAAAGCCCAGAGCGAACATATGAAGTAAAAGCAATAGGAAGTGTAATTCTTAAAATTTGCTTTGTATAATTATCGCTTCTATTTATAACATACTTCTTTTTTCTAACATCTCTTTTATAAGAAAAGCCAAGTAATAAAAAAGAAGCAATTTCAGAAATAGTACTACCTAAAACCAATGAAATACAAGCATATTCAATACCAGAAGGCAAGAAGTAATTAATAAAAAAGCTAACAAAATAAATTTGAACAATTTGCCCTAAAACTTGAGAAATCGCTGTTTTCTTAACATTCCTAATAGCCGAAAAATACCCATTTATACTACTACTAACCGACAAAAAAGGAAGACTAACCGCAATAATTCTAAGAGGCATATAGCTAACCTTAGAATGTAGCCAATAAGTAGAAATAAAAGGAGCAAATAAAAATAACAAAACAGCTGAAACAGTCCCCATAAATAAGCTATAATTAATACACTTCTTAACGGCAAGTTTCATTCCATCTTCCTTGCCATAAGCCATCTGCTCAGAAACAATTCTAGAAGTAGCAAGGTTAACCCCTGAACTTGCAAAACACACAAAGAGCATATAAACAGACATAATAAGCTGATAAACCCCGAGCTGCCTCAGCCCCTATTTTATTAGAAATATACACACCAAAAAACATACCAATACTTCTAAGCAAAAGAGAAGTACAAGTAAGCAAAATGCCATTAAGTAAAAAAACTTTAACTTTCCTCAAAAAAATCACCTAATTTACTATATTAAGTGAAACTTGCAAAAAGTACTAAAATCACCTTATTTATTAATATTCATATAATAAATAAAAAGGTAGGTGGAAAAATGAAAAAACGAGTATTTAAAATATTGGTAAGTTTTCTAATAATAGTAACAGCTCCAATGTACATATTAATAGGGCCAGTATATGCATTTTCTCCTTCAAGTGATGTTATATATGAAGGAATAGATGTAAGCGGATGGCAAGGAAATATAAATTATGAAGCGGTAAAAGAAAGTGGAATAGAAATAGTATATATGAAAGCAAGTGAAGGAAGCTACTTTGTAGATCCATACTTTAATCAAAATTACGAAAATGCCAAAGCAAGCAATTTAAAAGTAGGCTTTTACCACTATGTAACAGCAAGAAGCGTAGAAGAAGCAATACAAGAAGCAAACTTCTTTGCAGCAACAATTTCAGGTAAAGTACCAGATTGCAGGTTAGCAATGGACTTTGAAAGTTTTGGAAATTTAAGCCCAGAAGAAATTACTCAAATTGGATTAGCATTTATGCGAACAGTAGAAAATTTAACTAAAAAAGAAATGGTAATTTATAGTGACACAAGTAATGCGTCATACAGATTCTATGGAGAACTAACAAGCTATCCTTTATGGGTAGCACAATACGAAGTATCAGAGCCAACACCAAACGGTAACTGGAGTACATGGGTAGGCTGGCAATATTCAGATGCAGGAGAAATACCAGGAATAAGTGGATATGTAGACAGAGATAAATTTACAGACGGAATACTATTAAACAGTTCGTCAGAAATTCCACTTCCAGATAACTGGGATAAACCAGTAGCAGGAGGAACAAGCACAATAACAATACAAAGAGGCGACACTTTAAGTAGGTTAGCCCTAGAATATAATACAACGGTATCAAGACTAGTAGAATTAAACAATATAGCAAATCCAAACTTAATTTATACAGGAGAAACTTTAATAGTACCAAGTGGAGAAACGCCAACAGACACAGACGGAAATTCAACCTCAGGTCAAACAATATATATTGTAAAAGCAGGAGACACCCTAAACCAAATAGCAGTAAGTTTCGGAACAACAGCAAGAGCCATAGCAGTAGAAAATGGAATAAGAAACATAAACCTAATATATGTAGGACAAAGGCTAATAATACCAACAAACCGCTACGACCTAAACCACACTCTATACAAAATAAGATGGGGAGACACACTATACAGTATATCAAGAAGATACGGAGTACCAATAGCCACAATAGTAAGGCTAAACCGAATTCAAAACCCAAACCTAATCTACGCCGGCCAAACAATAAGAATTTAGTGTCAATGGGGACGGAGCTTTTTGACAATTTTTTTGTCACTTGGGATACACATTAAAAAAATTTGAATTATTAAGGTCTGTCCCACTTGACACATTAATTGTCAAAAAGCCCCGTCCCCATTGACAACTAATAAAAAACAAAGAATAGAACAGTATGATTTTATAGAAAATACAGAATTTATTTGCTTTAACAAATTTGTTAAAGCAAATAAATATGGAAATAAGAGTCTAAAAGAATATTATATTTCAATAGATATGGCAAAAGAATTATGTATGATAGAAAATAATAATATGGGTAAAAAACTAAGAAAGTACTTTATAGAAGTAGAAAAAAGATATAGAAGTATAATAGAACAACCACAAAATATATTTGATATTATGCATTTAGCACTAAAACAAATAGAAGAAAACGAAAAGAAACTTAATTTAGTAGAAAATACATCAAAAGAAAACAAAAAAGAAATAGAAAATATATGCTATAAAGTAAAAGATATATATCAATAACAAAATTATAAATGTTAGTAAAACTAATTTGTATAAAAGATAAGTGAAATATAATAATAAAGTATTGAAAAATAAAACAAAATATGTTAACATAAATATATATCAAGTTTTAATTTCTGAGCTAAAAACTAACCAAGTAACTATTAATAATTAAGCAAGCCAAATGGCAGGAGGAAAGCATATGTATAAAGAAGAGAGAAATGAAGTAACTATTAAATTACCATATCAAATTGGTGAGGTTGTAAAAACATATCAGAACGGTCAGCGGTTTACAGACAAAGTAAGACAGTACGTAATAAGTGATGAAATAAATGTAATTTTGGATGTAAATTGTGAAGAAAATAACCAAATGCCACCTATTGAGCTCAAGGAATTTAGAAAACAATGGGAAGCAGAAGAAAGAAAGCAGCCTATGGTAATTGAACTGCCATATGCAGTTGATACTGCTGTAAAGAGTGGAAACCTTAGCGGAAAGATATTCAGCTATACTGTAAGTGATGATAAAACTACAGTTATTGTGCATTTGAAGAAAGAAGGCAGGTCAAAGCTTTCAAATCCAATTGAACTGGAAGAGTTTAAAAAGGATTGGAAAAAAGCATAGTTTAAAAAAAGTAAAAAGGATTTCAAATGAAGTCCTTTTTACTTTTTTATTGAATAGTAAAAATCGATTTTAATGTAGGGGCGTGGACTCTAAGTCCACCTGCGTAGCGAAGCCTCTTTTGTTCTTTTTTATGATTAATTAGCGAGTAACTAAATTTTGAAATATAAATCAAATATCAAATTTAATTTTTTTCATCTTCTACCTTCTTAATTAGCAAATTGCCATTAAATTTATTTTCTACTATTTTGCAAATTATGTTTTTAAAAATATAGTGCTGATTCTGGTTAAGCAAATCATCAGGTGTAATTAAATTAATAATATTCACCTTTAAGTCATAATTTCTATTGTGCAAGCAATCAAAAATAGCACATTCAACTAGCCAATCACTTGCATATAATTCAAACATATGGATTAAACCATCTTCAGAAATATTAAAAGTCTCTAAAAAGTCTTCACATACCAAATCAGTATATGTATCTTTAAAAAGTTTTAAAAGTTCATTTCTGTAGTCTTTTATAAAAGATGTAAGAGCACCTAAAAGTTCATTATTTTGAACTATAAAGTTGTATGCATTAAATCCATAGTCAGTATAAGAAAAAGGACCATCTTTTAGTGCAGAGTCAAATTTCTTTCTAAGCATAATTATACCTCCTAAAATTATTTTAAAGGTTAATGGTTACATAAATTTAAAACATTATATCATAATTTTACAAAAAAGCAATAAAAATGCAAATAAATTTACACAAAACAAATCTAGTTACCATAAAATATAATATGAAATAAAAAATAATTCCCAAAAGGGACAGATACCCCAAAAGGAAACGTCCCCAATGGGAACAAAGGTAGGTGCAAAATGAAAGAAGTTTTAAAAGTAGAGAATGTATCAAAAAAATATCAGGCAGCTAACGGAGAAGTAGAAGCTCTAACAAATGTAAATTTTTCTATTAATGAAGGCGAGTTTGTAAGTTTAATTGGACCAAGTGGATGTGGAAAATCTACAATGTTATCTATTATTGCGGGCTTAGAAGAAAAGACATCAGGAGAAATTATAATAGATGGAGAAATAGGTTATATGCTTCAAAAAGATAGCCTTTTAGAATGGCTAACTATTTATAAAAATGTAATGTTTGGATTAGAAATAAGAAAGCTAAAAACCACAGAAAATGTACAATATGTGGATAACCTACTTAAAAAATATGGTTTATATGAATTTAAAGACAAATATCCAAACCAACTATCAGGCGGTATGAGGCAAAGAGCAGCTTTAATTAGAACTCTAGCAATAAAGCCTAAAATATTACTATTAGATGAAGCATTTTCAGCCTTAGACTATCAAACAAGAATAATGGTAACAAAGGATATTTACGATATTTTAAGAAACGAAGGAATTACAGCACTAATTGTAACACATGACATTTCAGAAGCTATAAGTATGTCTGATAGAGTTATAGTATTAAGTAATAGACCAGCCACTGTAAAAGAAATTCATAAAATAGACTTTGAAATGGAAAATAGAACACCACTAAACTGCCGAGAAAGCCCTAAATTTAGCAAATATTTTGATACCATTTGGAAAGGACTAGATGTACATGGATAAAGAAAAAAATATATCAGAAGATAGAAAAAAATACTTAAGAAAACAAAGAAATCAAAAAGTTTTAATAAAAGTAGTTCAATTCAGTATTGTTATTGGACTTACCCTATTGTGGGAAGTACTCGCAAATAAAGGCATTATAGATAGCTTCATTATGAGCCAGCCTTCTAGAATAGTAAAAACATTTTTAAATTTATCACAAAATAATTTGTTAGAACATATTAAAGTAACTTGCTTAGAAACACTAATAGGCTTTTTGCTAGGAACATTTTTAGGAGCAGTTATAGCAATTATGCTATGGTGGTCAAAGTTCCTATCAAAAGTTGCAGAGCCATTTTTGGTAGTACTAAACAGTCTTCCAAAAGTAGCACTTCGGGCCAGTTATAATTATATGGGTAGGAGCAGGAATGCCAGCAATTATAGTAATGGCACTTGCAATCTCCTTAGTAGTAACAATATTAGAAATATTAAATGGATTCTTAAATACAGATAAAGAACTTATAAAAATGGCAAAAACCTTCCACGCAAACAAACTTCAAATACTATCAAGAATTATAATACCAGCAAATAAAGCCACATTTTTCAACTCACTAAAAGTAAACATAGGGCTTTCACTAGTAGGCGTAATAACAGGAGAATTCTTAGTTTCAAAAGCAGGGCTTGGCTATTTAATAGTATATGGAGGTCAAGTATTCCAATTAGACCTAGTAATGACAAGTGTTATAATATTAGCAATTGTAGCATATATTATGTACCAAGCAGTTGTTATGTTAGAAAAGGTTCTAGTTAAAAAATAAGAAAAAATAGGTAATTAATAATACTGTAGTGGCACGGGGCACCGTGCCCTTTATTATTATATAGGAAAAATCGATTTTAAATTGTAGGGGCGAGCATTGCTCGTCAGCGTGACGAAGCCACTTTTGTCATTGTATAGGAAAGCTCAATTTAAAAACAAGGGGCACCGTTTGTGGGAATACCTCAAAGGACAAGACACCACTGTACCCTTTGCTCTATAATAATAAAATATTATATTTAAATATATAAATTATAAAATTAATTCATAAAAACTTACATAAATTCATATAAAAGGTTGCAATAATTCACATAATGTAATAGAATAAATACCGTAAAAATTAAAAAGGAGGTTATAAAAAAGGGAATATAAACTAATATTCCTTAAAAAGCAACTATAAACCAAGCATCTCAAGAAGAAAAGGAGAAAAAAGTATGACAGTAATATTTGTACTATTAATCATTGCTCTATTGGTTTCAAGAACGGTATTTTCAGTTATAATAAGTTTAGTAGAAAAGGCAGATTCAGAATTAGAAGAAGAAGAGAGAAAACACCTTCGAAAAATTAACAGAATTGCTTCTATTGCAATATGCATTGCCATTGCGATAACTACAATCGCTTCATCGGTATATGTAATAGGGGAGCAAAACTTAGCTATTGTTACAACATTTGGCAAGGCAGAAGCAGTTTCTGGAACAGGAATACATTTTAGAATTCCTTTCATCCAAAAGGTGAAAAAGTTGGACAGTACTATTCAAGGTCTAGCAATTGGCTATCAGGAAGAAGACAATGAAGGCCAAGAAAATGATAGCCTAATGATAACCACGGATTTTAATTTTGTTAATGTTGATTTCTACGTGGAGTACAGAATTAATGATGCGATTATGTATGAATATGGATCTTCAGATCCAGTAGGAATACTGAAAAACATCGCACAGGCTTCTATTAGGAATACCATCGGCTCATATAGAGTTGATGATGTTCTTACAACAGGAAAAAGCGAAATTCAGGCTGTAATAAAAGAAGACATCATAAAAGAACTGGAAAACCGGAAAACCGGATTAATGCTAGTGAATGTTACGATACAAGATGCAGAGCCACCAACAGCTGAGGTTTCAGAAGCATTCAAAAGCGTTGAAAATGCAAAGCAACAGGCAGATACCAATCGAAACAACGCTGAGAAGTATCAAAATGAGGAGTTACCAAAAGCACGAGCAGAGGCAGACGCAATTATACAAGATGCAAATGCTACAAAGCAGGAAAGGATAGACGAGGCAAATGGTGAAGTAGCACTCTTTAATGCGATGTACGAAGAGTATAAAAAGGATCCAGATACTTCTAAAATAAGAATGTACTATGAAGCAATGGAAGAATTACTACCTAATTTACAAATTATAGTAAATGGTACAGATTCTGAAATTAAACCTATAATTGTTCAGCAGGAGGGAAAGTAATATGAAGATAAAGGGAAAAATAGTAGCAGTTGTAGCAAGCTTGACTTTCGTAATTTTATTTGGCAGTAGTACATACACGCTCAAAGAAAATGAGTCTGGCTTAATAAAACAGTTCGGCAAAGTTGTTGAAACTAAGCAGGAGGCAGGTATTTACTTCAAAAAGCCATTTATACAAAGCATAATGAAACTGCCAAAGGAAGAGCAATTGTATGACTTAGCATCATCTGATGTAATAACATCGGATAAGAAGTCTATGATTGCAGATTGCTATGTTATATGGCAAATTAAAGATCCACTAAAGTATTACCAAACACTTAAATCTACATCTAATGCAGAAAGCAGAATAGATATTTTGGTATATAATTCTATGAAAAACGTTATTTCATCTACGAAGCAAGATGAAGTGATTCAGGGGAAAGATGGTACGCTTTCTATCAAAATCATGGAAGATCTAAGTGAAAAAAATTCTGCAGAGCAGTATGGAATTTCAATTAATTCAGTGGAAATGAAACGCTTAGATTTGCCATCAGATAATAAAGATGCTGTATACAGCCGTATGATATCTGAAAGAAACAAGATAGCTGCACAGTATACTGCAGAAGGAGAGTCAGAAGCACAGCAAATCCACAATGATGTAGATTATCAGGCAAGAGTAATACTTTCAAACGCACAGAAAGAGTCAAAATCTATAATTGCGGAAGGTGAAGCCGAGTATATGAAAATTATACAGGATGCATATAACTCACCAGAGCGTAACGAGTTTTATCAGTTCCTAAGAGGCTTAGAGGCAACAAAGGCATCATTATCAGAAGGAACTATGGTAATAATCGATGACGACTATAAGATTATAGATAACTTGAAGCTGTCAGAAGGAGAGCAGAAAGTTACAGCTCCAACTCAAGATGTAGAATAATAAAAATTAGGAACCCACAAAATTGTGGGTTCCTTTTTGGGGCAACTCTATTGAAAATAAGCCCAAACATAAGCATCTGCATATTCTTCAATATCTTTAGTAACTCCTTGTGATACATCATATTTCATTCGACTAATAGCATTCTTAGCAAGATTAGAACAAATTTCTTCAGGAATTTCGCCATTAGATTTTTTTAGAATAAGTAAAGCTAATTTGTTTTCATAGTCTCCATAAAAATTATTGCTATTATTAGTATCCATATAATAACCTCCATTCAAACATTAGAAAAATAAGTTAATAAAGTTACTTTATAGAATATAACAATTACTACATTCCTTCAACATTTAATTCTTCTGTTCCTTCAAGAACAAATTTACCATCTTTAATAATAAAAGTTTCACTATCACCAATAGCCACAATATTACCTAATTCGTAATATGGAATAGTAATATCTGTATGACAACCAAAATATGAATTTTCATCTCTTTTAATAGAAACCTCATTATCCTTAGCAACTACTTCTTTGCCATCAGGGTTAAATACCTTTGTTTCCTCATCCATAGAATAGCAAGTATCACCAAATGCAAAATGAGGGCCAGTTTTTTCTGCTATAAGAATATCAAGCTTATCATTAATATTATATTTGTTACCCATTACATAAGCAGTAGTATTTGTACCAATTGCAAATTCACCCATAGGTAAGGTTTTATGGTCATACAGTAAATGTTCATTAATATATTCAGAATTTTCCTTTTCAGTAGCATAATTTTTACAACTATACTCTTTAATAAATCCATCTTCAATTAATAAACATAAATCTGTAAACTTCCAACCATTAAGGTAAATTTGAGAAACATGAAGAGTACCATTTGTTCCTTTAAGTACAGGAGAAGTGAAAACTTCACCAACAGGAACATTTACATCTGCTGTACAATTTTCAAACTTAGTTTGAGTATTAGGTTTTTCAAGTTTTGCAAGAGAGATCCATAAATCAGTTTTGTTACTGTTCTTACCAGTTACATGAACAATATCAGACTTATCAAGAACATCAATAATTTTTTGATGTATATTTTCATATTTTTCATTATCAAGCGTATTAACAACTATTGTATCATCAAAAATGCTCTCAAAGTCTTTTCCAATTTCAGGGCAAGGGTAGGAAATAATAGTAAAAGAGTTTTCCTGCCTAATATAGTCCATATATAAAACAGAATACTTTGTACCAAATGAACTATTTAATTCAGAAAGGTATGTATCTTTACTAAAAATTTCAAAACCATTTTCTGGAACAAAACGATTTTCACCAAAAGTTTCAATATAAATAGGACCTGCATATTTCATAAAAGTATTTACATTGTCTTTTAAAGCTGATTCAAAGCAAAAAAGGTAATTTTTAACATAATCATCAGAAAGATAAAAATTGTAATCATATCTGTGGTTATAATTCAACTGTTTATCAAATTCAGAATTATCATATAACCTAAGAACAACATCCAATTTTCCTTCTAATAATTCGCAAACTCTTTTAGCAACTTTTTCAAAGCCCATAGGGTAAAATAAACAAACATAGGTCTTCCTAGAAATGTCGGTTCCAGCACTGCCAATTTTATTCAAACCTCTTAAAAATGAATGCATTGTACAACTAGCAATAGAAGTAATTTTGTCATCATCTACTTTATTAAAATAGTCAACAATTTGCATATGATTTTGAGTTACTTTTTTACCATAATAATATAAATAGTTATAAGAATTTAAGTCTGAACCAAATACTACATTTCTAGTAGAATTATGAACAACAGTATTGTTTTCAATAATGTTATTAACAGTAAGAATAACATTATTACACCTTTCCAAAGTAATATTTCTTAACCTACTAATATCTGTTGCTTCAGATAAATTATTTAAAAATTCTAAAATATCATCACACTTATTATCTTTTAAACAAAAATGTGAATATGATCCTAAAATCATATAAGATAAAAATGCACTAAACTTAGAATCTTCACAGTCATTCAAATTAAGTATAGGGTTACTGTAGAATTGCTCCATTTTAAGCTGATTTGCTTGTAATTCCTGTAAAGAAAGACTAGAAAAATCAGTTTTATAAATTGTTTCATAAAAGCCTTTTACTTCCTTAATAAAGTTAGTAATCATATATATACCTCCTATAATAAAATTATATTGTTAGTAAGTAATATAACATAATATAAGATATATTGCAATAAATTTATGACGGTTTTACGAAAATAATAATTTTAAACGTTACAATTCACAGCTCAGAAGTATTTTATTTTTACTGTAAATTGTAACTTTTAAACACAATTTAATATATAAATGGTAATTATACAAGGGGAGGATATCTAAAACGAAGATCTGTAAGAGTTTACCAGATTACTCCGATATGTATATATTAATTTTAGACAATAAATGTAATTTTGTATTTATCACAAATTACGCATTTTAATAAGAATAAATTACTAAATTTTTTATAAAGTAATATTTGAAAATTTAAATTCCAATATTAAGTTACGTTTACAAAAAAAATGAATACAATATATAAGAATGCAAAAGCATCAAAACCAAAAAGAAAGGGGAATACAAAAGTGAAAAAAACTTTAAGTATAGCAATCATTATTGTACTTATAATAATAGTAGCAGCAGTTACTATTTATTTCGTAACAAGAGATAAAGGGGAAGAAGTAGCTTCATTAAAGAAAATTAATGTAAACGAAGTTACAAGGTCAGTATTCTATGCTCCACAATATGTAGCAATAGCAAAAGGATATATGGCAGAAGAAGGTTTAGAAATAGACCTTACAACTGGTCAAGGTGCAGACAAAGTTATGACAGCAGTACTAGCAGGCCAAAGTGATATAGGATTTGCAGGACCAGAAGCATCAATATATATATATAATGAGGGGAAAGAAGATTACTGTCAAGTATTTGCACAATTAACACAAAAAGATGGTTCATTCCTAGTAGCAAGAGAAAATACAGACAATTTTAGTTGGCAAGACTTAAAAGGAAAAACAGTAATACCAGGAAGAAAAGGCGGAGTTCCATATATGACATTTGAATATGTACTAAAACAAAATGGAATAGACCCACAAAAAGATTTAATATTAGACGACAGTATAAAATTTGACTTAATGGCAGGAGCATTTTCAGGGGGAACAGCAGACTATGTAACACTATTTGAGCCAACAGCAACAATGACAGCAAATGCAGGGAAAGGTTATGTAGTAGCATCAGTAGGGGAAGCTTCAGGAGAAATACCATACACAGCATATTTTGCTAAGAAAAGCTATATAGAAGCAAACAGTGATACAATACAAAAATTCACAAACGCAATATATAAAGGTCAAAAATTCGTAGAAGAACACACAATGAAAGAAGTAGCAGAAGCAATAAAAGACTTCTTCCCAGACACAGATGTAGATTTACTAGCTACAGTATTACAAAGCTACAAAGACATAGACGCATGGAAAACAGTGCCAACAATGAAAGAAGAATCATTTGAACTACTACAAAAAGTAATGCAAGAAGCAGGAGAACTATCACAAAGAGCACCATTTGATAAAATAGTAAATAATTCATATGCAGAAAAAGTAAGTAAATAAAAAAGGTGTAAAATTTGCGAAAGCAAATTTTACATCTTTTCTATATTCTTAGGAAAGTCATCCATGATAGGGGAGGACCTTTCTTATAGTATAGGAAAAATTGATTTTTTAAAATATATTCTACGTTGTAGGGGTCGCACTTTGGACGACCCAAGTGGCGTTGGCCGCTTTTATTCGAATATAGTTATGGAAGAATTAGATTTTCTTATGTGGCTTTGCCACTTAGAAAATTTTATTTTTGTTTTTTTAGTGTTTGTATTGACAAATAATACCAACATAATATATAATACAAAATGTGTACAAGAGTTAAAAGTACATGGAAGAATAAATCCCACACGAATAAAAGTGTTAATACTGGAAGGAGGGGAATATTAATGTCAGAAGTAAGAGTAAATAATGGAAATATAGAAGATGCCTTAAAAAGGTTTAAAAGACAATGCGCTAGAAATGGTGTTATACAAGAAGTACGTAAAAGAGAACATTATGAAAAACCTAGCGTAAAAAGAAAGAAAAAATCAGAGGCAGCAAGAAAAAGAAAATTTTAATGGAAAAGTAAGAGGTTGGAAGTTAGATGTTAGAAATAAACAATAATTTTCAACCTTTTTGTATAAGAAGTTGGAAGTTAGAAATTGGAGGTTGCAAATCAGAGTAAGGCTTTCAAAGAATTGTAGGTGCGAGTATTTTCTTAGCTCTTTGAACGTTAGTGAGTTAGAGATAAGTTATGTTTTAGCGTAATTGTCCGTTGTTCGAAGAAATTGCTTGAGCCAATATGCAACAGTGAAAAATACATGCCTTCGGTTTTTGGCAGGGGGCACCGTTTGTGAGAATACCCCTTGGACGTGATACTACTGCACCCCCAATATAGTGAATAATTAATCATGAAGAGTGAATAGTACAAAACTCTTCGAGTTTTGAGGAGGAAAAGAATATGTTAAAAGAAAAATTACTAGAAGATATGAAAATATCAATGAGAGATAAAAACATAATTAGAAAAAACGTAATACAAATGGTAAGAGCAGCTGTATTGCAAGTAGAAAAAGATAAGCAAATAGAACTAACCGATGAGCAAATAATAGATGTAATAGCCAAAGAATCTAAAAAAAGAAAAGACTCATTAGCAGATTATGAAAAAAGTGGAAGAGAAGAACTAATAAAACAGATTAATGAAGAAATAGAAATATTAGCAGAATACTTACCAAAGCCACTTTCAAAAGAAGAGCTAGAAAAAATAATTGAAGAAGTAATAAAAAGTGTAGGAGCAACAACAATAAAAGAAATGGGCACAGTAATGAAAGCAGTAAAAGAAAAAGTAGGAGCTGCAGCAGATGGAAAAACAATAAATGAAATAGTAAAAAGCAAGTTAAATTAGAAGTTGGAGGTTGGAAGTTAGAAATAACAAATAACTTTCAACTTTTCAAATTATAGAAATAATAAGAAAAAATCGTTCCTACACCTTTTAAACTAAGCCTTTGCAATAACCAGACTACAAAAAATATAAAATAAGCCTTGTATATTTTTTGCTTTTTGTACTATAATATAAATGTTAGAATAAATAGAAAATTTTAGCAAAACAATTAAAAATAAAAATTACTCCCCAAGAGGTACGTTACTTTCCATTTGGAAACGTCCCCAATGGGAACCAGTGAGACAAAAAAGGAGAAAAAAATGATAAATAAAACAATAGACTTAAAACAAGGTATAAAACTTCATAAAATAGAAACAAACAAATTCAAAACAAACTTACTAGCAATATTTTTAAGTGTACCACTAACAAGGGAAAATGTAACAAAAAATGCACTATTAGCAGCTATTTTAAGAAGAGGAACCGCAAATATGCCTACACAAGAAATTATAAGTAAAAACTTAGAAGAAATGTATGGGGCAAGTTTTGACTGTGGAATAGAAAAAAATGGAGATAATCAAACAATAAAGTTTTACTTAGAATCAATAAATGACGAATTCTTACCACAAAAAGAAGACCTATTAAAAAGAAGCTTTGACATATTATTTAATATAGCATTTAACCCATTAGTTGAAAATGGAAAATTTAAAGAAGAATATGTAGAAGGAGAAAAAGAAAACTTAAAACAAATAATAGAAGGCAAAATAGATAATAAAGGTGCATATGCTATGGAAAGATGTATAGAAGAAATGTACAAAAATAAAGCATATGGCTTATACAAATTTGGATATATAGAAGATTTAGAAAATATAACATCACAAGAGCTTTATAACCATTATAAAGAAATTATAAAAACTTGTAAAATAGATGTATTTGTATCTGGTATGTTACCAAAAGATATAGAAAAAGTAGTAAAAGAAAATGAAAACATAAGTAATTTAGAAGAAAGAAAAATAAAACTAAATGAAGAGCAAAAACATATTAATAATGAAGAAAAAGTAATACAAGAAAGTATGGATATAACACAAGGAAAACTAGTATTAGGGTTAGATGTAACATCTAATATAGAAAACCTAAGTTATATAACAATGTGCTATAACACAATACTAGGTGGAGGAGCAAACTCAAAAATGTTCCAAAATGTAAGAGAAAAGGCAAGCCTTGCATATACAGTAGGTTCAAACTACTTGAAAAGAAAACAAAATATAATAATAAGAGCAGGAATAGAAATACAAAATTATGAAAAAGCACTAGAAATAATAAAAAAACAATTAGAAGATATGAAAAATGGAAACTTTACAGATGAAGATGTACAAAATGCCAAAAACCTAATAATAGCAACAATAGAAAATATACCAGAAGAGCAAGACACAGAAATAAGTTACTATTTTGGTCAAGAGCTAGCAGGTACAAATATACAGGTAGAAGAATACAAAGAAAAAATAGAAAAAGTAAGCAAGGAACAAATAGTAGAAGTGGCTAAAAGTGTAAAAATGAATACAATTTATTTTTTGAAAAATTAGTAGAATTAGGACGGTTTCTAATCAGAAACAAGGCACAAAAGTAGATTGGGGACGGTTCGTAATCGGAAACAAGATAGAGAAGAACCACAAGGAAAAAAGCAAAAATAATCTGGATAGATTAAGAACTGTGCCCAATCGGAAGCCAACAGAAAAGGAGAAAACATGAAATTAATACAAAGTACAAAAATAAAAGAAAAAGCCTATATAGAAAAACTAAAAAATGGCTTAACAGTTATAATAATTCCAAAAGAAAACACAAAAAAGAAATATGTAATATGGGGAACACATTTTGGTTCAATAGATAATAGGTTTATAATGCCAAAAACAGGAGAGGAAGTATTTGTACCAGATGGAGTAGCGCACTTCTTAGAACACAAAATGTTCGAACAGGAAAATGGGAAAAATAGCTTAGATGTATTAATGTCATTAGGAGTAGATGCAAATGCATATACAACAAATAACCATACAGCATATCTTTTTGAAACAACAAATAACTTTTATGAAGCCCTTGACGAATTAATGGACTATGTACAACATCCATATTTTACAGACGAAAATGTAGAAAAAGAAAAAGGAATAATAGCACAAGAAATAGGAATGTATGATGACGATCCAGGATGGCAATTATATATGAATGCATTAGACTGCATGTATAAAGAAAATGCAATAAAAATAGATATAGCAGGAACAGTAGAATCTATAAGTAAAATAGATAAAGATGTTTTATATAAATGTTATAATACATTTTACAACCCATCAAACATGGCACTAGTAGTATGTGGAGAATTTAATCCAGAAGAAATATTACAAGAAATAAAAAATAGAATAGTAGAAAAAGAAAATCAAACAGAAATAAAAAGAATATATCCAGAAAGTGAAAAAGGAATAAATAAAAAATATAAAGAAACAAAAATGCAAGTAAGCCAACCAATATTTTTAATAGGTTTTAAAGATGAAAATTTAGGAAAAGATAAAATAAAAAAGCATATAGCTACAGAAATACTAATGAATATGCTAGTAGGGAAAAGTTCAGCATTTTATCAAAAAATGTATGATGAAGGACTATTATTAGCACCATTAGACATGGACTATGAATTCACTAATAACTATGCACATGTAATGTTAACAGGTCAATCTAAAGATCCCAAAAAAGTACAAGAAGAGTTATTAAAAGAAATAGATAATTTAAAACAACATATTGATAATGAATATTTTGAAAGAATAAAAAAGAAGGTATATGGAGATTACGTAGTAGAATATAATAGTGTTGCAGATATTGCAAGAATGTTTTTATCAGATTATTTCAAAGGAGTAAATTCATTTGACTATATTGAACAATATAATGAAGTAAGCATAGAATATGCGAAAGAAATTTTGAATGAAATATTTGATGAAAAAAATTGCATATTGTCGGTCGTAGACATAAAATGAAACATGCTGTCGAAAAATGCTAAAAAAGGTAAAAAACAGTAATACGAAAGTTACCAAAAACGCCTAAAATTGGCGTTTTTTTATTGACTAAAATGTAAAAATATGGTATTTTAATATTATACAAAAGAAAAAAATACAAAAAAAGGAGAGATGTTATATGTTAAATGATGAAATTTGTAAATTAAGAGAAAAACTAAACCAAAGCATAATAAACGGTGAGGATTACAATATAACATACAAACTAAGCATAGAATTAGATGAATTAATAGCAAAGTACTATAGAGAAGATATAACAAAGCAAAATAAAGGAAAAAGTAAAAAATGAAATAATGAATGCTCTAACAAAAGTAAAATAGAAAAATTTACAATATAAAAAGAATGGAAATGACCATTCTTTTTTTCTTTTATTATGATTGTAAAAAGTTTAACTAAAAATGTCAAGTATAAAGCCAATAATACTAAAAATAAAGCAGACAATTTTAATTAATATAAATAGAGCGAGTAATACCAACATAGGGATTGTAATAAAAACCAAAATACTGTTAAATAACAAGTTGAATACAGCTAAAGCTATAGAAGTAATTACAAACCAAATAACCTCGACTATGATCATATAGTATACCTCCAAAAGTATTAATAAAAGAACTCAACTAATAGTTACAAAATAATTATACTATAAAATGTAAATATAATCAAATTTAATAAAACGAGAAGAAAAATGTTGAAAAACATAAAAAAGTAAGATATAATTAAATAAGAACTAGAAAATGAAACGGAGGAAACAAATGAAAACAAAAAGAATTATAAAAATAGTATATATGCTAATTATGCTAACAATTTTATTAGCTCCAGTTAGTAATGTAAAAGCAATTGTAACGAGCTGCCCTTCTTGCAATGGAAGTGGACAAAAATATGACACTAAGTCAAGTAAGTTTGTTACATGCCAAACATGTAGTGGAACAGGAAAAGTAGGTTCGCCTTCATCAGGAGCAGCAGCTATAAATCCAGGAGATTATAAACCAAATGACTTAACAGCATTAGACTATCAAAAACCATTTGACTTTGCAAAAACGATACTAACTGCTGTAACGATAACAGGAGTTGTAATATGTGTTGTAACAGTTATGTATTTAGGAATGAAATATATGGCAGGAAGTGTAGAAGAAAAAGCAGAATACAAAAAAACTATGATTCCTATAATAGTAGGAATGATAATGTTAGTTTGTACAAGCACATTTGTATCAATAATATATGATATAGTGAGACAACTAAATTAAACATTGGAAGGAAATAGAAATATGATAAAAGGTAAATATAAAATATTAACAACCATATTAATAATTATTACCCTAGTAATGGTAGCAATACCAACAAAAGCTATTAATAATAATGAAAAAGGTTATCAAAATGAAGAAATACTTACTTTAACAGTAGCAGAAAGGTCAACAGCAGGAAAAGTTATAGGAGATGGCGATTCATTTATACAAAAAGGAAATGACAAAGCAAGCGATATATTTTCTAAAGAAGAATTGCAAGATTTATCAAGTACAATATATAATATTTTACTAGTAATAGGAATAGTAATTGCTGTATTATTAGGGGCAATATTAGGAATAAAGTTTATGCTAGAAGGAGCAGAAGGAAAAGCAGAAGTACAAAAAGCACTAGTACCTTATGTTATAGGCTGTATAGTAATATTTGGGGCATTTACAATATGGAAAATAGTAGTTACTGTATTACAAGGTTTATAACATAAAAATAGCAAAAAAACAAAAAAATAGTAAAAAACAGTTGAAAAATAGTTAAATATATATTATAATTAAAATAGAAATGAAAATTTAATGAAAATTTTAAGGAGGAAAATTATGAAAAAACAAATTAAAATATTATCTATAATATTATTAGTTGTTATGGTATTAGCAACATTAACAACTGTAGTAACAGCAGCACCAGACTTAAGTGCACAAATAAAAGACATGGCAAATGGTACAGGAAAACAACCAACAGAAGTTGTTAATTTAGGTAAAACAATAGTAACAATTATGCAAACAGTACGGAATAGTAGTTGCAGTAGTTGTATTGTTAATATTAGGTGTTAAATATATGATAGGAAGTGCAGAAGAAAAAGCAGAATACAAAAAGACAATGATACCATACCTAGTTGGTGCAATACTAATATTTGCTTCAACAACAATAGTAAATGTTGTATACAATATAGCAAATTCATTTAACTAAGAATATAAAAAAGCAGTATAAACTTACTGCTTTTTTACAATTTTATAACAACCATATTACAAATACATTAAAAATGCATAAAAATGCATTTTTTTTTGTTTTTTTGTTACATTTTATGACTTTATCTGTTATAATATAATCAAGTGTAATTATAACTAATTAAACAAAAGCAAAAATAGGAGGAGGGCTTATATGGGAACATATAATATACCTAGAAATGTTAAAGGTGAAGGAAGAATTTTATTTGTATTTTCAGGAAAAAGTATGATTTATACAATGATAGGAGGAGCTTTGGGGTTGCCACTATACTTTATTTGCTCAGCCCTTAGGTTAACAATTGTAGGAATTATACTAATAGGAGTATTGGCACTAATAGGTTTTGCAATAGGGACATTTAAAATACCAACAATCTCACTACTTAAATTTACTAAAAAAGTAGGAGGAGAAAATATAGATGACATAATAAAAAGAGCGATAATGTTTAAGAAAAACGGAAGTAAAATATATATAAGCACTAAGGAGGAAGAGAAATAATGGATAGTATAAAACTATTAACGATGATTTTAATGATAATACTAGGAATAATGCTAATGTTATTAATTGTATTAGGAATAGTATTCATAACTTCTAAAATGAACAAAAAAGAAGAAAATGAAATAAAAAACGTACAAAATAATAATACAGCACCTAAAACTAAGAAATTTAAAGAATATAGAACAGCTTCTGTTTTAAACTTTATGGAATTTGACACAATAGTAGATAATATGATTTCTCAAAAAGATGGAAAAAGATACATAATGGTTGTAGAGTGCCAAGGAATTAACTATGACTTAATGTCAGAAGTAGAAAAAAACTCAGTAGAAGAAGGTTTTATACAATTTTTAAATACTTTAAGACATCCAGTACAAATATATACACAAACAAGAACAATAAACTTAAGTAGTAGTATAGAAACATATAAGGAAAAAGTAAAAGAAATACAAGAAGCATTAGAAAAACAACAATTAAACTATAAGCAAATGTTAAAAGCAGGTACATATACACAAGAACAACTAAACAAAGCATATTTTGAATTAACAAAGCAAAAAAACTTATATGAATATGGAAAAGACATTATATATTCAACAGAAAGAATGAGCTCAAATAAAAATGTATTAAATAAAAAATATTATGTAGTAATACCTTATTTTGTAGAAGAACTAGGAGAGAACTCTTTTGACAAAGAAGAACAAAGGAATTTAGCATTTTCAGAATTATATACAAGAGCGCAATCAGTTGTAAGAACATTAAGTGTATGTGGAATAAACTCTAGAATTATGAATTCTAATGAACTAGTTGAACTACTATATGTAGCATATAACCGTGATGAAGCAGAAGTATATGGCTTAGATAAAGCACTAAAGGCAGGATATGATGAACTATATTCAACAGCACCTGATGTAATAGACAAGCAAATGAAAGCTTTAGACAAACAAATAGAAGAAGAAGCATTAGAACTTGCAGAGCAAAAAGTTACACAAGCAAGAAGTGAAAAACAAAAAATGTTAGCAGAAAAAAGGTTAAAAAAGAGAGACTTAATAGGAGAACTTGCAGAATTAATGATAAAACAAAATACACAAGCTATAGGTAAAGATATAGCAAAAGAGGCAATAGAAAAAATAAAAGAAGAAACTAAAGAAGAAGGAGGAAAAGGAAGTGGCAAAGAAAAACAAAAACGAGTTAGAAAAACAAAAACAGCTTAATAATGATTATACAAATCCAGATGAATATCAAATATTAAAAAAGAAAACTATAAAAGAATTAATTGCACCAGCTGGAATAGATGCAAGTAATATAGACCATTTGGAAATAATATCAAACATTACAAGGTATGCAAGAAGTTTTTATGTATCAACACTTCCAAGAATGGCAACATTCCCAGAACTATTTAGAGATATGTACATGTTTGGTGATATAAATACATCAATATACATAAACCCAATAGCAGAATCTAGGTCACAAAATGAATTAAATAGAGTTATAAATGAACTAGAAACAGAAAGAATTGTTGCAGCAGATAGAGGAAATATAAATAGAGAAAGTACAATAAGTCAAAAAAGATGGGAAGCAGAACAATTAAGAGATGAAATAGCAGCAGGATATAACAAACTATTTGAAGCTTCAATAGTATCAACTCTATTTGCATATAGCTTAGAGGACTTAGACAGATACACAAAACTTTTAGCAACAGAAATGTCTAAAAGTTTAATAGATGTAAAAAGTGCTTGGGGAATGCAAGAAGAAGCATTTAAAAGTAATATTCCATTAATGGAAAATAAAATAAAAAAAGCACATACATTTGATAGACGTTCAATGGGAACAGTATTCCCATTTACAACTTCAGAAGTAGGACACCCAACTGGTGTACCCCTAGGGTTTAATAAGCAAACAGGAGTACCAATTTTGTTCGATAACTTTCATAGTTCTCTTACAAATTATAATATGGTTATATTTGCAAAATCTGGTGCTGGTAAATCAGTTACAATGAAAACATTAATTTCACGTAGTGCAGTATTAATGGGAATACAAAGTTTAGCACTAGATGCAGAAGGGGAATATTCAATAGTTGCAGAAAGTTTAGGTGGAATAAATGTTGTAATAAGTCCAACATCACAAACAGTAATAAACCTTTTTGATATAGAAGCAGAAGTAGTAAAAGATGAAATAACAGGAAAATCTAGAAGTGTAGTAAATGTAGAAAACAAAGTAGAAGACGTAACACAAGCTCTACTTACTATGGCAAGAGGTAGTACAAGAAGTAAAGAAGTAAATGAGCTTACAAAACAAATTATTTCAGAATCTGTTTTAGAAGAATATTCTGACGCCAAAATTACTAGTGATCCAAACAGTTTATATGATTCAAATGGTATAAATACAGAAAATTCATTAGGAAGACCAAAAAAACAAATGCCAACAATAGGTTCATGGTATAAAAGAATACTTCGTAAAGCAGAAGAAAATACAAATGTAGACTACCAATTCCATTATAGTTATTTAATAAAAGTTATGAAACAATATGTAAGAGAATATAACGGACAAATGGCATACTTTGATGGGCAATCTACTTTTGACTTATTAGATGGAACATTATTTATAAATTTAGATATATCAGGCTTGGAAGAAAGGTTTGCGAGACCTTTAGCACAACAAATATTACTTTCATGGATATGGGAAAAATATGTTAAGAAAAACAGTGAAGACAGAAGCAAAGCATATAAGAAAAGAGTTTTAGTAGATGAGGCATGGATGTTACTTCCATACCCAGAAGCCGTAGACTTTTTAAACACAATGGCACGTCGTGCCAGAAAGAGAAATGTTTCGTTAGCAATTATTTCACAAAGATTCCAAGACTTTTACGAAAAACCAGAAGCACAAGCAGTATTAACATCATCAGATACAAAACTATTTTTAGCACAAGATAAATCCGAAATACAATATTTAAAAGAAGTCTTCAAACTAAGTTCAGGAGAATCAGGCTTCTTAGTTACATGCCAAAAAGGTGAAGGACTATTAAAAGTAGGAGCAGACACAGCAATAATACAGATAAGACCAACACAAAAAGAGTTTGAATTTGTTGAAACAAACTTAAATAAGTTGGTAAATATGAATAGAAATCAATACTAGGAGGAAAAAGTAAGTAATGAACATATTTACAAAAAAAGGCACAGTACAAAAGACAATAATAGCCATACTTATGGTACTTTGTATTAATTTCATAGTTCCAACTTATTCACATGCAGGTTTCATAGGAGGAGTATTAATAAACCCATTACTAGATTTAGCAGCATCACTAGGAGATATAGTTGAATCATTATTACAATGGTCAATGACAGGTCAAATGGCAGCAGGACTTAAATTATCAGACTCTAAGATATTAGTAGATCAAGGAGATAATAGAATAGTATATGGAGCAGGAAACTCAACTATAAGTGTATCAAAAAATGAACTTGAATTAGGATGGCTTACTAAGACTAATGTTTATCAAGTACCAATTATAGAATATACTCCAGAAGAAATATTTAGTAATAAGATACCATACTTAGATATAAACTTTATTAATCCAACATGGACAAAAGATAATAGCCATTATGGAATAGATGGAACAGCCCAAATATTACAAGAAACAATAGCAGGTTGGTATATAGCACTTAGAAATTTAGCAATAGTAGGACTTTTATGTGTGCTTGTATATGTAGGAATTAGAATGATGTTATGTAGTACAGCAAGTGACAAAGCAAAATACAAAACAATGTTTACAGATTGGCTTATAGCGCTTTGTATATTGTTTTTCTTACATTATATAATGTCATTTACCTTAGTAATGGTTGATGCTGTAAATAATGCATTAACAGGTGGAAATGAATATAAATCACAAAGTGTAGTTATAGATGTAGATGGCGAAAAATATGCGACCAATTTTATGGGGGCTGCAAGATTTATGACACAAAGCAAAGATACATATGAAAGATTCGGGTACTTTTTAATATATGCAGCTTTAGTAGTATATACAGCAATATTTACTTTGCACTATTTAAAAAGGCTACTTTCAATGGCATTTTTAACTGTAATAGCACCACTTGTAGCACTTACATATCCAATAGATAAAATTGGAGATGGAAAAGCACAGGCAT
The DNA here is from genome assembly GCA_948444845.1 of uncultured Clostridiaceae bacterium. GTDB lineage: Bacteria > Bacillota > Clostridia > TANB77 > CAG-508 > UMGS1663. The sequence goes on from CAOJVB010000005.1 coordinate 33,856, forward strand.
TTAATATGTGGCTTAAAGAATATGTATACAATGCATTAATACAACCATTCCATTTAATAATTTATATGATATTTTTAGGTTCAGCAATGGATCTTGCAAAGGTAAATCTAATTTATGCTATAGTTGCAATAGCTTTTATATTACCAGCAGAGAAGCTACTAAAGAAAATGTTTGGATTTGATAAAGGACCTTTAGGAACAATGGGAGCATTAGCAGGATTTGCGGCAGGTTCACTATTTTCAAATAAAAAAGGTGCTTCTAACTCAAAAGGTGGAAATACAGGAGGAAGTGCACAAGAAGAAAATAGACCACCTAGGTATGAAAGACATCATGGAACTGATGGAATAGATTTTGCAGAGAATCACAATGTAGATAGAGGAGGCCCACAAGGTCCAGCAGGTTCAGGAGGAGGTACACAAGGTCCAGCAGGTTCAGGGGGAGGCCCACAAGGTCCAACTATGCAAGAAGAAGAAATTGTACCACCTGATCCAAGAGGACTACCAGGAGATGATGCAATAGATGTAGATTATACTGAAGTACCTTTAGGAAGTGCTCCAAATGGGCAAACACAAAATAACTCACAGCAACAAAATGGACCTTTTCAAAGACTTTCAGATGACGATGTTGAAGAGTTTGCACCTGAAAGACCTTTAGGAAGTTCCCCAAATGGACAAACACAAAATAACCAAGAACAACAAAATGGACCTTTTCAAAGACTTTCAGATGACGATGTAGAAGAATTTGCACCTGAAAGACCTCGAACAATGGAAGACTTTAATTCAAATAGTGAAAGACAAGCTTCAGGTGGTTCTACTCAAGAACCTAGAGAAAGAGTAAGAAATAATGGAAGACAAGTAGGAAGAATTAGACAAGGAATGCGAAATGTTGCAAATAGTCATGGTGGATATAGGAGAATGATAACTGGTGGAATAATAAAAGGAGCAAAAACACTAGGTAAGGCATCTAAGTTTACAGCAAAAACAGCATTTACAGCAGCAGGAGCATTAGCGGGTGCTGGAGCAGGCTTAGCATCAGGAAAAGGTCTTGCAGGAGTGATAGCAGGGGCAACAGCTGGAAAGAATGCAGGACAAAGACTTGGAACTACAATTACAAATGTTCCAGAGAATTTATATGGCTTAGGAAAAGCAGCTAAAGACAAAGCAGGAAAAGTTATAGCATCAGCACAAAATACTATAGATACATTTAATGGAGATACAAGATTAGCCGATAAAGCACAAGCAAAAGCATTTATGAAAGATAAAGATACTGAACAATATGTAAGAGATAAGCTAACAGCAGACAATAATGGTAGGGCTCCTTCAGGAAGACAAGTAAAAGAAGAAATGAATAACATAAAGAGATATGCAGATGAAGGAATGACAGATATATCACAAATTTACAGGGCTAAGAAAGCAGAGAAATTTGGAGTAGAACCAGAGCAAGCAGCTAAAATTGCACTACTTGCTCAAGATAGAAAGATAACATCTGATGTATTAGGTGATGAGAAGAAATATAAAGCTAAACAAGAAGACTTTACACAAGAATTTATAGATAAAGGACTTGACGAAACACAAGCAGCAGCAAAAGCAGATTACATATTAAATGTAATGAAAGCACAAGTTGGACAAAGGCATAATTTGGGTGGAGGAAATACTGGACCTAGAAGTCAAGCACAAAATAATGCACCTGATAGAGAAACTACAAGAAGAGGCCCAAGAACACAAAATGCTAACCCTGGTGCAGGACCAACAAGTGGAGGCCCAAGAACACAAAATGGTAATAATGGAAGAAGAAGAGGACGCCCAAGAACTCAAAACAACAACCAAGATCCAAATGATCCAAATAATTAAAAATAAAAAATTTAAAATATAAGTATAATTAAAAAGTGGGAGGCTACCTAAAATGAATAAGATAATAAGAATGTGGAATCAAAACAGAAAGAAAATTATTATTATAGTATCAATAGTGGTCTTCTTCTTTTTAATTCTTCAAATATTAAATAATATAGCAAAAGAAAATATAAGACAACAAAATATAGACAACAACATTAGAAACGAAAATACCATGGACGAAAAGATTCCAACAACTTCAATTATTACAGGAGAAAAAGTAGATAAAAATATAAGTCAGAACAATTTAGAACTAATACAGGACTTTACAAATAAATGTAATGAAGGAAAAATAGAAGAAGCATATGAGATGCTTTCAGATGAATGTAAAGAAGTACTGTTCCCAACAGTACAAAAGTTTAAAAATAATTATTATAACGTAATTTTTAAATATATAAGGACAATAAAAGTAGAAAATTATAAAAATTCAAATACTACTAATACATATGCTGTAACTTTTTATGAAGATATAATTTCTACAGGAAATATAGGTAAGGCAAATAATTATAAAGACTATATAACAGTAGAAAAAAATACAAATAAATTAAATATAAATAGTTTAATAACAAGTAAAAAACTAGAAAGCAAAACTGAAAAACTAGGACTAAAAATAAAAATATTAAGACAAGAAATTTATATAGACTATGAAATATATAAAATTGAATTTCAAAACAATACTGAAAATACAATATTATTAGATACTCTTAAGAGCTCTAAAAGTATATATTTATTAGATAGCAATGATATAAAATATGGTTCATTTACTACAGAAATAGCAGGTAGTTTATTTGAAGTACCTATGTATGGAATGAAAAATTTATCAATTAAATTTAATAAAAAATATGAGCCTATAAATAATACTAAAAAAATGGGATTTTCAGATATTATATTAAATTATGAAAAATATAAAGAACAAAATACACAAGAAAGAGAAAAGATAGAACTAGATTTATAAGGAAAGTCAAATATACTAAAAAGAGGTGAGAGTAATGGAAAATGACGAAAAATCAAATGAAGATGTACAAAAACTAAATGAAGATACAGAAAATAAAAATAAATTAGCAGAAGGATATAAAGAAACCAAGCATTTAGCAGAACAAGGACTTAAACTAGCTGCTAGTGTAAGCACAGGCAATGTTGGTGAAGCTATTAAAAGTGGAATTGAAATAGCAAAAAGCAAAATGGTAAAGAAGAAAATAAAAAGAAACTTAATGATGATTTGCGCTTTTTCTATGGCTATTATTATTCTAGCATGTTCTCTACTAGGAGTATTTGAAGCAGTTAAGCAAAAAATACAAGAACTTCTTTCTAGTATAAAAAAAGCATTAGCAAGTTTTTGGAGATGGATTACAGATGATTATTGGATAAAACTAGACGATGAAATTGAATATACAACAACTACTAATACTCGGCCAGCAAATAACCAGAAAAGGTAAAATAGCAGACGAATATATAAGACAATTATCAGACTTAGGAATTTCATTGCATTCATTAAAGTTATTAGGAGATTTTGAAATTCCAGAAGAAGATAAAAAACTAACAGAACGAGAACTTATAGAAAAAATATTAACAGATAGTAAATATAAAAAGCAAAAAGAAACTATAGAAAAATATATTTTAGAATTTATAAGAGCAGACTTAATTACTCAATCTACACATTTAAGAAGAGGAAAAGACTTAGTAAATTCAAAAAACGAAAACGAAATTGATGGAGGAGTATATATATATAGGACTCCTGAAAAAGATAAAGATGGAGAGAAAGTAGAAGTTGAAAAACCAGTAGAAGAGAAAAAGGGATATATATTTGTAGGAGAAAGTCATGTACATAAAGTAGAAGAAGCATTAACTGAAAATGATATATATGTCGAAAATCCATCTACATATGTATCAAATGTAATATCTTCTGGAAGTAATACGTATAAATATGAATATGGAACATCAGGAAATGGTACAGGAGGCAATTTGTTTTTTGTTCATACATTATATAATGGTAAAGAACCAGAATATAATACAGAAGTTGGAGATATGACACAACAAGCTTTTCCAGAATGGATATATAGAGGAAATAGCGTAAGTGAAGGAATTAGAAAATACAATGGTACAGCAACAGCCTTTGAAAGAGTAAAAAAGATTATATCTAATAATTCAGATATAACTAGTTGGAATGTAATAGTTATGCAGGGGTACGCTAGTGCACTTTTAGGACAACCATCATGGGACTTATATATTAGCGACCTTTGCGATATGAGATTAGAATTAGCAGGATTAGGAGGTAAACTATATGTATCATCAACGCCTCATTCAAATGCAGGAATATGGCAACAAGATACATGTTATTCATATGGGAAAAACTCTGTGATAAATAATTTAGAAGGACCAGATAGTACAGACAATAATGCTATTTATGACCAATATAATGAATACATCAAAAAGGGTTTCTCAAATTTTATTAATGTTACATCTTCAAATACAAGCAACACAAAAGGAAAAGACGGAAATAATTATAAAAAATATACACAAGCAGGACAAGTAGATTCAGCATTTTGTTTTGATAATTATGCTCATATAGATATAAACCATTATGATTCTTCAACAATGTATGCATGGGCAGAATACATTATAAATATTTTAGATGGAAATGTAACACAAAATGAAGGCACAAGTGGAAATATAAATACTCCAAATGTAGTAACAAAAACCATAGATACAGCTAAATATGGATTAAATGCAGAAAAAGTAAATATAAAAATGGATAATATTAACAATGAGTACAAAATAGCATGGATATCTGACCTACATATGATGCAATCAAATGAGACGGATATAAATGAAGAATGGTATAATAAACATTCAACTACTTTTGCGGACAGAAATAATTCATTTGGTAATTCTTCTAATCTTTTACCCAAAATTATAGAATGTTTAAATGGAAATGACTTTGATGCTATAGTTTTTGGTGGAGATATTATGGACAACTATAGTGCACTAAACTTTGAGCAGTTGCAAAAACAAATATCGAAAATTACAAATAAAAATGTAATGTTTTTAGCAGCAGACCATGACTACTTAACAGAAATGACAAAAAGTATGCCTATAGAGGATACTAAGAATGCTCTATCTAGTTTAGGAACAAGTGGAGCCATAAAGAAAATAGATATTGGAAAAAATGGAGATTCAATTACATTAGTTGGACAAAATTATGCAAATGAAAAAATTTCAGATAGTGCAATTAGTACTATTAGTAATTATTTAAATAATGCAAGTAATTCACTATTTTTTACACATGTTCCTATTGAGTCAAAACAAGAACCAGGTAAAATGCAACAATGGTCTAGAGACGTACATAATGGGCAAGTGTATTACTGGAGCAATGAGGCTACTAGTGAAGGATATAAGCCATCAAGTAGTTATTTAGATACATTATATAACGCAAGCTCTTTAAAAGGAGTATTTGCAGGACATGTACATTCAACAGGTGATTTTAATTTTAACAATGGAATAAGGGAACATATATTTAAAGCAAGTTACAATAAGAGTATAGGAGTAATTACAATAAGTCCTTCAAATGTTTCAAATGGAAATAATCAAGCAGGGGGGCAACAAGGATTAAATAACAATAACCAAGGAAGTCAACAAGGAGCTACTATTGATACGACTATACAAGATGTTAACCAAGAAAAATATGTACAAATGGAGTATGAGTCACCAGAAAAATTTCAAAAACTAGTAGATAAGCAAAGTAAGGACTTAAGATATAAATATACTATAGATAACGAAGGAAAGTTAGTAATAGCACAATTAAAAACAGTGGTTACTAAAACAAAAAAATCAGATGATTTATTTGCGTCAACTAAAAAGGAAACTATAGTAGAAGATCTACTACATATTGACTACAAACAATATATAGAAAAATATACTCTACCATATGAATTCTTAATAAATTTATGTATGGTAACGCAGAATCCAGAATTTGTATACCATGTAGCAATGCTCGCAAGGCAAACAGAAATAAAGCTTGTGGTACAAGATGATACCACAGTACAAGATGTTACTAAAGTGGAAACTCTGCAAATTCAATGTTTTAAAAATACATCAAGCTCATCAAGACAGGGCGCAGAAGTAACTAGTGATATTATAACAGAAGTTAAGATAGAAGAAAAAACAACAACAATGGTGCCACATTTGGAAATGCAATCTGCAAATACATGGAGTTTTTATGAAAAGTACGAATATACGAAAGAAACATATGAAGATGCTCTAAATTTACGAGTAGAAAGAATACCATGTGAAGTACCAGATACTTTACCAGATCATCACGAAGGAACTACAGAAAATGTGATAGCAACTACAGTAGATGGAGTTCTAACATATGAAACAGTAACTACACCAGAATATTGGACTGGTGGGCCATGGGTAGTAGATAAGGTTGTAACAACAAATACAAATATAACAACAAGGAAATATAACCCGGGAATATTATCAAATTCAGTAGAAAAGTCTAAGCAATTTTTAGGATTACTTAGAAATGATACAGGAAAATGTAAAATGCTGGATTGTCAAAATGATTCTGAAAGAGCAAAGGAATGTGCAAGAATTTCAGTATTTAATTTGAATGGTAAAAATGTAGAATATCCATTGCCTAATTCTACAAATGTAGATGCTCCATTAAATAGGTTAATAAGTGGTGAACAAATGCTATATGACTTGTTAGGAGCTAGCTTACATGGAGGAACAGGAGAAGAAGAAACAGATGAAATAAATAGCGAATATAAGACAAAATTATCAGGAATAGTAGACCATATGAAATATTTAATGACATTCCCAGTAAATGAAGATTTGAGTATTCCTTATGGTAGAGATGAGTATATAATACCAGATGGAGATATAGACTATGGAGATATAAGTCAAGATGAAGAAGAATTACAAATATTATATAAAGTATGTCAGGCAGAAGCAGGAGGAAGTAAGACAGCAGAGGAAATAGGGCACGTAGCTAGTGTAGTACTAAACAGAGTAAAATCTCCTAGATTCCCTAATACAATTAAAGAAGTTGTATATCAAGCAAATCAATTCTCATGTGTGGCATATGGAAGTTTTGATAAAGCAGTACCTTCTGAAAAAACAAAAGGAGCAGTAGATAGTGTGTTAGCCTCAGGAGATACAACAGGTGGAGCATTTTGGTTTAGAACAAAAAAATCAGCTCAAAAGGCAGGTATGCCAACAAGTGCTTTAGAAAAGCATGACTTTTACGTATATTTATTTGAAGATATTAATACTCATATATTTTATACTAATCCAAAATATTTAGCAGAAACGGGCTTAGGTTCACCAGAGGCATCAGACAATATGGTTGGAGCAGCAATAGAAGTTCATAAATTTGTTAGAGAAAATGGATATAGTTATAAACAACTTGGAGTTAATGTACCAAACTATAAAACAAAAACTATAGATTGTAGTTCATATGTTTCATGGGCAATACTAAATGCAGGATATAGGAGTAATAAATTTAAAGAAGGAATGTATCAGTGGACATCAATTACATTTTATAATAACTCAGAAGGTTGGGAAGTAATAAAAGATATTTCAAATGCGAGAGCAGGAGATATAATATGTTATACTGGACACGTAGAAATATATGCAGGTTCAACTAAAGGGAAAAAACCAGTTGTATATAATTGTGGAGGAAATGCATCAATAGCAGCAAAAGAATCATCTACATCGTCACATACAACTAGTCAAATAAAGAAAATTTTGAGGGTTCCAATTTAGAAGTAGGAGTGTAAAATATATGAAAAATAAAACAATGCTTATTATAGCAATAGTAGCAATAATTATGATAATAATATGTGCAATATTGTTACATATAATAAGTAAATATTTAAATTCAGACTATTTAGAAACTGACTTTGAAGCACAAGAAATGTATGAGCAACAACAGGAAATTAAATTATTAGATAATAAAAATAAATATTTTGTAGTGAAAAATATACTTTTATCAATTACTTCTTGTATAAAAGAAATAAATGGAGATATGGAATATGACACTTTTGAAATAGAAGAAAATCAAGCAATGGCAGCATTTCTAAAAGAAGGACTAGAGATAATGAATAATATGCTAGATGAGCAATATAAAACTTCTATGAACCCAACAGAAGAAAGTATAGTGAAAATAGCTAACAGATATAATAATTATGATTATGTAATAGATAAAGTATATTACTGTGACAAATTTGTTAATATGGATATATATATAGTTGAAGCATATTTGGGTAATGAAAAGCTAAATGTTATGATAAAAACAGATACAAGTAATGATACATTTTCAATATTTTTAGAAGATTATATGAAAAAGTACAACTATAGTAATAACATGAAAATAGAAGATGTTAATATACAAAATACTTCTGTACAAAAAAATCAATATAATCAATTTAATTATAAGAACATAACAGATAAAGCAGTAGCAAATTATTATTTTGAAAATTATACTAATATAGCAAAGTATCAAACAAAAAAAGCTTATGAGCTATTAGAAGAAGAATATAAAAACAAAAAATTTGCAACATACAATCAATTTGAAAACCATATAAAACAAAAAGAAAATACAGTTAATTTAAAAGGATATAAAATAATAAAAGGGGACGATTATACTTTATATATTTGCAAAGATAACTATAATTTTATATATATTTTTAAAGAGACATTTATAGGCAAATACACAGTACAATTAGATGATTATACAATACCAAATAAAGAGATTACAACTTCTTATGAAGAAATGAATGAACTAGATAAAGGTGCAAATTGTGTTACAAAGTTTTTTGAAATGATAAATATGAAAGATTATAATGAAGCATATCAAAAACTTAATAATGCATTTAAGAATAAGAAATTTGCAAAAGAACAAGATTTCCAAGAATATATTAAACAAAAAACATTTAGTATAAATAATATAAACATAGAGTCATATTCAGAAGAAGCAGATAAGTATATATATAATGTAACTGTAACAGATGCATTAGAAAATAGTCAAGAACAATATAATTATAGAATTATAGTAAATTTACTTGAAGAGGCAGATTTCGAAATTTTATTTGAAATATAAAATAAATGTGTTAATATATGTAAGTTATACTAATAAATTTTTTGGGGGCAAGCTAATAGCTTACCCCTAAAATAATATAAATTTAATAAAAATGTAAAAGTAAATAACAAAGTAGGAGATAATATGGACATAGAAAATTTAATAGGAAAAAAAGTAAAAGTAGAAATAATAGGAAAAACAAGTGATAATAAGTATTATATTGGAAACTCTAAAAAAGAAGGATATAAAATATATATAAAAGATACAAATGACTATGATATACAAGAGCTAGTAGGTAAAATAAAAGAATGCATTATAATAGATATAAGGCAAAGAAAATTAATAGGATTTATATTAGACGATAGGAAATTTGTAAATGATATAAGAAAAATAGAAAATAAATTAAAAAGCACAAAAGAATACGAAAATATAAAAGATATATATTTAATGGAAAGACTAAAAATAAACGGAAAAGTGTTAGGGTTATATTTAGTTGATGAAGGAGATATAGGTAAATATTATTTAGATACTTTAGAAATAGGAACTTTTAGTAAGAAAATAAGACAAAACAATATATTATTTAAAGAAAGAAAAATAGAAGAAGAATTAGGAAAGCAAATAAGAGATGTAGTAATGAGTATAGACTTAGCAAAAAAGGAAATATCTTTAAGAGAGGAGAAAGAAAAACAAAAGCACTTAATAGAAAAAGCATTAGGAATTGAAGCAGAATATGAAATAACGAAAATTGCAACAATAAGTTTAAAACAGAAAATATTAGAAGAAAAGAAGAGGAAAACAAAAAATGAAAATCAAAAAATAAACAAAACGATTAATATACAAAAAAATTTAGCTAAAATAAAAGATGTAAATATAAAACAAGAAATGAAAATGAGTAGTAAAGTATCAGATATGAAAACATTAGAACAAATATTAAAAGACGATAAAAAATTACCACAAATAAGAAATAAAAAATTTATAAAAATGGGAATAATAGAATCAGATCACACAGATAACCTATTAGATATAAAAACAGGGCAAAAGGCAAGAGTAAATACAACAAGGTATTCATTTGTAGCAATAGCAACTGATGGAACAGTAGTACCATTAGACTTAAAGCAAGACCACCAAGAAGGAAATAACCCAAATGAAATAAATTACCAAGTAAATCAAAAAGGAGAAGTAGAGCAAGATGATGTGACTTCTAGGTTTAAAATAGGAAATGGAACATTTGCTATAAAAAATGGAGAATATGGAGAAATAAAAGTATACCATTCACCTAGAAAAACAATAGGAGGAAATGGTGTAGAAGGAAATAAAAGTTTAGATAGACAACTTGAAACAGATAATGTATGGATAATGAAAAAAGAAGTTAGAGATTTGGCAGCAAAATATAAAACAGGTTATAGAAGTGTAGAAGAAGGATATCAAGAAGCAAAAATGCATGAAAATGAAAAAGGTGAAATTATAGAAAAAGACAATATGAGAGTAGAAGATATAGACGGAATAGAAAATACAAAATCACACATCCATGACAATGTAGACTATGAAAATTTGGCAGTAAAATTAGGATATTATAAAGAAGGAAAACCAAATTTAGAAAAAGCAAAGCAATTATATGAACAAAAGAGAAAAGAAAATCCAAAAGCAAAACAAAAAGAAATAATAGAAATGCTAACAGAAGAATTAGAAGAACAAATAGGGCATGCAGGAGAAAGTAGATAGAAAAGTACTCTATTTTAAGTTAAAAATGTAGGGGTCGGCTAGTAGCTCTGCTAAGAGGCGAAATCTCTTCCTTGTACACTAAAAAAGTACTTTGTTTTAAGTTAAAATGTAGGGGCGATTAGTAATCGCCCGCATGGCGAAGCCACTTTTATGCCCAACAATTTTCGCTGCTACTACGAAAACTAATTGTTAAAATCAATATAAAAATTGCTTTACATTAAAAAATGGTTATGCTATAATTTTTTATATTAAATAAATTATCTATATAAACAATTATTACTAAAATTTTTCAGAGAAATGACTACTATATTGAGGAATAGTAAAGAATTGTTATATATATTATAAAAATATTAAAAATAATAAAATTTTTAATGAATAATAAAGAAATGAATGGTAAATAATTAAAAATTAAATATATAAGGCGAACATATTCGACTGTATTTTTTAGAAGAGGAGTAAACATGAATCAAATATTATATGTAGAAAAAAATAAAAAATCAGGAAAGTTAGAAACTAAAACAACAGTAAAAATTTTTGCAATAATAATTTTAATATTTGGAATAATTCTAGCAATATTCGGTGGTTATAAAATATATAATTCAGTAATAGTAGAAGGAAAAAAAGAACCAATAATTGAAATTACAGAAATAGAAGGAAAATTACAGCTAAAAGTAACACATAATAAAGCAATAGATAAAATAATATATACATGGAATTCAGGACAAGAAAATATATTACAAGGAAAAAATAGAAGTGAAATAGTAGAAATAATAGAAGAGCCATTTGGAAATAACAAATTAAACTTAAAGATAATAGATAAAAATAAAAAAGAGACAACATATGAAAAAGAATTTTATAAAGAGGAAAAAGATACTATAAATCCAGAAATAGAATTCGAAGTAGAAGGTTCAAAAATAAAAATAGTAGCAAAAGATGAAACAGCCATAAGCTATATAATGTATCATTGGAATGATGAAGAAGATACAATAGTAGAAGTAGCAGAAGAAAATGGTAAACGAATAGAAGAAAGGATATCAATACTAAAAGGACAAAATGTTCTTACAACAGTGGCAGTAGATAAAGAAGGAAACGAATCGAAAAAAGAGCAAATATTCAAATATGTTAAAAAGCCAAATATCCAAATAGTTCAAGAAAATGACCAAGTGCTTATAACAGTAACAGATGAAGAAAACATAAAGAAAATAGATATGAATATAAATGGAAGTGGACTATCAACAGATCCAGATAATACAGATGTTCCACTTAACTTAAAAGAAGCACAATTTGTACAAAAACTAGTACCAGGAAAGAATACGATAACCGTAACAGCCTACAATGTAAGTGGATTATCAGAGCAAGTAACACAAGAAATAACACTGTAAAAATAAGGAGTAACCATGTTACAAGAAATATATGTAATAGATGATAAAATAGAATTAGAAGAAAAACTAAAGAAAATGTTTAAAGAAGAAAAAGAATATAGAATAACAAAAGTAGTAAAAGAAAACTTAGAAGTAGCATTAAAAAATATACCATCACTAATAATAGTTAATGAAAGTAACAATATAAACGATACTATACAAATATGCAAAAAAATAAAAAGTAATGAAGATAATAGTATAACACCAATTATTATAATTTCAAATAACAAAGAACATTGTCATAAATTAGAAATGTTAGAGTTAGGGGTTCTATACTATATTAAACAGCCTATAGATGAAGGATATTTATACCACACAATAACTAACATACTAAAACTATTATATGTAAATAGAAGGGTAAGCCCATTAACAGGCCTTCCAGGAAATGTACAAATACAAGCAGAAATAAAAAAACGAATACTAAATAAAGAAGAATTTTGCCTAATGTACTTCGACTTAGATAATTTTAAAGCATATAATGATGTATATGGTTTCTTAAAAGGAGACGAAATTATAAAGTTTACATCTAAAGTAATTTTAAAAAATGTGCATAGTGAAGAATTAGAAAATAGCTTTGTAGGGCATATAGGAGGAGATGACTTCATAGCAATTGTACCAGGAAGGGAATGTGAAAGCATATGCCAAAATATAATTGCAGAATTTGACTTTAATGTAAAAAGATATTACACAGCAGAAGATAGTAAAAAAGGCTATATACAAATTGCGAACAGAAAAGGAATAATAGAAGAATTTCCATTAACATCTATTTCAATAGGTGTAGTAGAAGTAGAAAGTGGAAAATATGATAATGTATTAGAAATAGGAGAAGTAGGAGCATCAGTAAAGCATTTAGCCAAAACAATTCAAGGAAGCACATATGTAATAGATAGAAGAAAAAAACAACAAAAGGTCGAGGAAATAGTGATGGAAGAGATATAAGTGGAGAAGGAGTTATAGATTCATTACTTCCAATTTTGTCAGGAGCACCAATAAATATTAAAGTACAAAACAGAGAGTTTCAATTTGAAACTAAGAACTTAAAAATATTTTTAATGGATGCATGTTCAGGAATAGAAAAAGTAAAAGCAAAAAGATTAGATGAAAAAGTTTTAGGGTTTCAAATGCCTAGCAATAAAAGCAAAAAAAATTTATCACCTGAAAAGAGTATATATACAAAAGAAGACTTAATAGAATATGGTTTTACCCCAGAGTTTGTAGGTAGAATTACCAAAATTCATGTAACAAACCCTATTGAAACAGAAACGCTAATACGGATACAAAAGGAATCAAAGCAATCTGCATTTATGACATATGCAAGAGGTCTTTGGAATATGGGAATTGATTTGAAAACATATAATAACTTTTTTAAAGAAATTGCAGAATCAACATTAAACTATGGCACAGGTGCACGTGAACTTGAAAACATGACAAATTATGTATTTGAAAAAGCGATGTATGAAATTTATAATAGTGAAGATAGGTTTAGTGTATTAGAACTAAGAGAAGGAATAACAAAAGATAACTCAAACTTTGTACTATATTAAAATAAACAATATAGAAAAATTCATTTAAATAATTTTAAAAAATTAATAAAAGACTAGACATATTAGATTAAAAGCTATATAATATGTCTAGTTTTATGTAACTTTTTAATGTTTGTTTTTCTTTTTTGATTAAAGGAGGAATAATATGGGGTATATAAGAAGTAACACAGTAAGTTTTGCAAAAGAAAATTTTAAAGATCTCCCCCCTTTACCAGATCCATTACCCTCAATGAGGCTTGACGAAACAAAGGAACAATATCTACTGAGATTAAGAACATGGAGAGATGAAAGATCATTCAATGAGGATCGAGTCATAGGAGAGTTAGACGAGGAATTTGAAGCTATACCATACGAGGAAGACATTGTAGTTCAACATGTTTTACCAAAACAACCAGAAAAACTAGAACCAATGAGGCATAACGAAACACTGCAACAATATACAAAGAGATTAAATAGGATAAAAGACGAGAAATACCCATTTGATGATAATCTAGTCATAGGAGAGTTGGACGAGGAATTTGAAACTATTCCATATGATGGAGAGGAGTAAGAACTTCAACAACTTATTAATTAATAAAAATAACGTACAATAAATAAATATTGTACGTTATTTTTGTAGAAAAGAAAGTGTGTAAAAAATACATTTAACAATAAATAGTTTAGAGAAGGCTATAAAAGATACAGCTTTATTAAATTATTAACTAAAAAGAGTATAAAATAACAAAACATTTCATATATATTTATGGGGTGTTTTTATATGATAGTAATACATAAAAAGAAATTAATATATGTTAGTTTAATAGTATTTGCCACACTAATTGCTTGCACAATAGGAGTAAATACAGTAGAAAATAAAGCAGAAAATACATTAGAAACAGTAGCCTTGCCAGTAACAAACAAGGTAATAGTAATAGATGCTCGGGCATCGGAGTACCAGATGAACGGAGCGCAAAGTAGCAATCGGAACAACAGAAGCAGAAACAAACTTAAAAATAGCAATAAAGCTTCAAAATTTACTTGAACAATCAGGAGCAACTGTAATACTAACACGTAGTGATGAAAACGCGATATATGATATAGATAGTAAAACATTAAAGCAAAAGAAAATATCAGACATACACAATAGAGTAAAGATAGGAAATGAATCATCAGCCGATATATTTGTATCAATACATTTAAACAAAATTCCACAAGAACAATATTGGGGATGGCAATGTTTCTATAGAGAAGGAAATGAACAAAGTACAAAACTTGCTAAAAGCCTACAAGTAAACTTAAACGAAGCGATTCAAAGAGAGAATCACCGAGTAGCAATGAAGTTAGATACTGTATATATAATGAAACATGTAGAAATACCAATATCAATAGTAGAATGTGGTTTTTTGTCAAATCAAGAAGAAGAAAAGTTACTATTACAAGATGATTATCAAAATCGTTTGGCTTGGGGGATATATAATGGAATAATAGATTATTTTTATAACTAGTTGCCATTAGGGACGTTTTCAAATGGAAAGTCAGTAAAATTATATAACACATTTTATATATAAATAAATAGAAAAATAGTATAAATTTTCCACACTTAGCAAACAATATGTGTAAAACGTTTGCCAAGATGTGGAGTTTTTTATTAAATAGAAAAATTAATTTGTAGGGGCGGCTATTAGCCGTCAGCGTGGCGAAGCCACCTTTGTTCTATTATAAAAAATTACATATTCTTAGCAATAAAAAAGGAGCTTAGAAATGTTAAATTCGTTTTTTATGAAAGAATATAAAAATTTAAATATAAAAGGAATTACTTTAGATAAACTACAACTAGAAAACTATATGGAAAAAATGGCATCAGACCATATTTTGCAAAATAATAGTAGTAAAGAAACATACCCTATTCCAAAATGTAGACAGAACTTTGAAATTATAGAAGAAGTGTATAATTTACTAAATAACCATATAAAATTAGGTTTGCCAATACACCCAGCAGGAGAATGGCTTTTAGATAATTTTTATATGATAGAAGAAACCTATAAAATGATAATTAGCCAAATGCCACTAAAAAAATATACAAATTTTGTGGGAATTTCTAATGGAACATATAAAGGCTTTGCAAGAGTATATGTTATAGCCTCGGAAGTTGTAGCATATACAGATAACAAAATTGAAAGTAAAACAGTTACTAAGCTATTAAAAGCCTATCAAAGAAAAAAGACATTAAGTATGGATGAAATATGGAACATAGGAATATTTATTCAAATAGCATTAATAGAAAGTATAAAAGATATATGTGAAAAAATATATTTTAGTCAAATGCAAAAATATAGGGTAGAAAATATATTAGAAAGATTAATTGAAAATAAAGAAGAGCTAAAATTCAAAAATTTAGGAGAATATAAGCAAAGAGTAAAAGGCTATGGAGAAATGAAATATCCATTTATAGAATATATGTCATACAGGTTAAAAAAATATGGAAAACAGGCATATAGTTATATAAATGCATTAGAAGAGCAAGTAAATAAACTTCGGAACAACAACAAATGAAGTAATTAGAAAAGAACATTTCGATATCGCCCTAAAAAAGGTAAGCATGTCAAATGCAATACTTAGCATAAAAGAGCTATTAAGAATGGACTTTATGCAAATATTCCAAAACATAAATGGAGTAGAAGAAGCACTAAAACTAGACCCAGCAAATGTATATACAAAAATGGACTATAAAACGAAAGAAACTTATAGAAATGAAATAAAAAAATTATCTACAAAAACAAAAATATCAGAAATATATATAGCTAACAAAATACTAGAACTATGTAATAGAGAAGGGCTAAACGAAAAACAAAAACATGTTGGTTACTACTTAATAAACAAAGGAAAACAAGAACTAGTGAGCCTACTTTTAGGAAAAGAAAAGAAAGAAATAAAAAATGAAACAAAAGCAAAATTATATGTACTATCTGTATGGGGTATAAGCATAATAATATCAGCTCTAATTTCAATATGCATAGGTAAAATGGCCTCTGTAGGGGGCGCCGCCATCGGCGAGCCGTTGGCACCCAGCCGCCTATTTGCAAAAATTAATTTAGGTTTAAGCCTACTATTCTTAATATTAACCCTAATACCAATTCAAGAAATAGTAATACAAATAATAAGATACATTCTAGGAAAAATAGTAGTGCCAAAACCAATACCAAAAATAGATATACGGAAAACTAAATGATAGTAAAACCTTTGTAGTAATACCAACAATAATAAAAAGCAAAGAAAAAATAAAAGAACTAATGAGAAAGTTAGAAGTATACTACTTAGCTAACAAAAACGAAAATATACACTTTGCCCTACTAGGCGACTGTTCAGCAGGGCCAAATAAAGAAGAAAAATTTGATGAAGAAGTAATAAAAGAAGGACTAAAGCAAATAGAAATATTAAATAACATGTATCCATCAAAAGAAGAAAATATGCCCAAATTTAACTTCATATATAGAAAAAGATTTTGGAATGGAAAAGAAGAATGCTATTTAGGTTGGGAAAGAAAAAGAGGTTTATTAAATCAATTTAATGAATATCTTCTAGGCAATGAAGAAAATATTTTCAGAGAAAACTCAATAGAAAAATGGAAAAAGCAAAACAATTTAAAAGAACTACCAAAAATAAAATATATAATAACTCTAGATAGTGATACAGAACTTGTACTAAGTACAGGACTAGAGCTAATAGGAGCCATGGAACACATTCTAAATAAACCAGAGCTAAATGAAAAAGGGGACTGCGTAATAGAAGGCCATGCCCTAATGCAACCACGAGTAGGAATAAACTTAAATGCAAGTAGAAAAAACGTATTCACAAAAATATTTGCAGGGAGTGGAGGAGTAGACCCATACGCAAATGCTATTTCAGATATATATCAAGATAATTTTGACGAAGGAATATTTACAGGAAAAGGAATATATGACCTAGAAGTATTTTCAAAAGTACTAAAAAGCGAAATACCAGAAAACACCGTACTAAGCCATGACCTACTAGAAGGAAGTTACCTAAGGTGTGGACTTGCCAGTGATATAATGCTCATGGACGGGTACCCATACTCATATGCAAGCTTCAAAACAAGGCTTCATAGATGGATAAGAGGAGACTTCCAAATATACAGGTGGATAAAAAAATATATTATAGACAAAAAAGAAATAAAAAAGAAAAACCCCCTAAACTTCCTATCAAAATACAAAATATTCGACAACCTAATAAGAGCCATCCATCCAATCACCATCATGTTATTAATAATTACAACATTAATAATAAACGTTTTGTGTAGGGGTCGCACTTTGGGCGACCCAGATACTCTAATCATAACTGTTATAGGCATATCAATATCCCTAATATCAATAATGATGCCAACAATAATAGACATCCTAAACAAAATAATATTTAGAAAAGAAGGAAACAAATATCAAAAAAGCTTTGAACCCACAATAAATTCCTTTGTAGCAAGTCTGCTAAGAGGAATTATAGCCTTAGCAGTACTTCCAGACAAAGCTTACATGTCATTAGATGCAATGGTAAGAAGTATATACAGAATAAAAATAAGTAATAAACATTTGCTAGAATGGACAACATCAGAAGACGCAGAAAAATTAAGCAAAAATGACCTAAAATCATACTACAAAAATATGCTTGCCAATATAATATTTGGAATATTAATAATACTTGCAAGCAGGAAAAACATACTACTAATAAGTATAGGAGCATTATGGCTAATAGCGCCAACATTTATGTGGTATATAAGCAGAAAAGAAAAGCAAAAAGAAAAAATAGAAGAACTAAACGAACAAGAAAAAGAATATTTAACCGAATGTGGAAAAAGAACATGGCAATTCTTTAAAGACATGCTTACTAAAGAAAATAACTATTTACCACCAGATAACTACCAAGAAGATAGAAAACCACAAGCAGTACCTAGAACTTCATCAACAAATATAGGACTTGGACTTTTAGCAGTTGTATCAAGTTACGATTTAGGCTATGAAAATCTATATGACACACTAGAACTATTAAATAAAATGGTAGAAGTAATAGAAAGTCTTCAAAAATGGCATGGGCATCTATATAATTGGTATGATATAAAAACATTAGAACCATTAATACCAAGGTATATATCAACAGTAGACAGTGGTAACTTTATAGGTTATGTGTATGTTCTAAAAAGTTTTTATAAAGAAGCAAGAGAAAAGATATTAGAAGATGAAAATTTAAGTAAAGAACAAAAAGAAAAATATTTAGCCCTAATACCATACTGGGTAGACAAACAAATAACTGAAATACCAATTGCAAATGCAGACTTCGAAAAATTATACGACAAAGAAAAAATGCTATTCTCAATAGGTTTTGACATAGAAGAAAATAAATTAACACCATCATATTATGACTTACTAGCCTCAGAAGCAAGGCAAGCAAGCTTAATAGCAATTGCAAAAAAAAATGTAACAGAAAAACATTGGTATAGCTTAAATAGAACACAAACTGTACTAAATGGCTATAAAGGCCTTATATCATGGTCAGGAACAGCGTTTGAATATTTAATGCCAAATATAAATATAAAAAAATATGAAGGAAGCTTATTAGATGAATCATGTAAATTCATGATAAACAATCAAAAAGAATATGCAAAAAAACTAGGAATACCATGGGGATTTTCAGAAACAGCCTTCAATATGAAAGACTTAAATGGAAACTACCAATATAAAGCAATAGGAATACCATGGTTAGGGCTAAAAAGAGGATTAGAAGATGATATAGTAGTTGCAAGCTATGCATCAGGCTTAGCACTACCAGAACAGCCAAAAGAAGTAATAAAAAACCTAAAAGAGCTTGAAAAATATGATATGTATAGTAAATATGGATTTTACGAATCAGTAGACTATACACCTATGAGACTAAAAAAAGGCAAAAAATATGAACCAGTAAAAACCTATATGGCCCATCATCAAGCATTAATACTGCTTTCTATAAATAATTTATTTACAAATAATATATTACAAAAAAGGTTTAGTAATAACCCAGAAATAGAAGCGGTAGAAATTCTTTTGCAAGAAAGAATGCCAGAAAATATGCTAATAACAAAAGAAGAAAAGAAGAAGCCAGAAAAAATAAAATATATAAATTACGAAGACTATGCACAACGAATATATAACAAAATAGATAATAATTTAAAGAAAATAAATGCTATTGCAAATAACCAATATTTAATAGTAATGGATCAAAAAGGAAATGGATACAGTAAATATAAAGATATACTAGTAAACAGATTTAAACTATTATCAGAAGAAAACGAAGGAATTGTATTTTACCTAAAAAGTATAAAAAATAAAAGAATATGGACATCTAACTATATGAACTATTTATCAAAACCAGATAAATACGAAATAATCTTTTCAGAAGATGTAAGTAAAATAAGAAGAATAGATGGTGGAATAGAAACACTAACAAAAGTAACTACTGCCCAAGAAGAACCAGTAGAAATAAGAAATATCAATATAAAAAATAATGGACTAGAAGAAGAAATATTAGAAATAACATCAGCATTAGAACCACTACTTTCAACGCCAGCAGGGGCAAACTCACACCCAGCATTTAATAAACTATTCTTAAAATTTGAAAATGTAGAAGAAAATATAATAACAATTAAAAGAAGAAAAAGATCTCCAGAAGAAAAAGAAATATATATGGCAGTTACACTATATTCGCAAAATGAAACATTAGGAGAAATGGAATATGAACTAGACAAAGAGAAATTCCAAGGAAGAGGAAACTTAGGACTTCCAACCATGGTAAAACACTCAAAACCATTCTCAAAAAATACAAACCTAAGCCTAGACCCAATCATTGCAATAAAACAAACAATAAAAATTAAACCAGGAGAAAATACAAACCTAAGCCTAATAATAGCAGTAAGTGAAGTAAAAGAACAAGCAGTTAGTATGGTAAAAAAATATTGTAACTTTGAGAAAATAGATAAAAACTTCAAATTATCTACAGCGAGAGTAGAAACAGAAAGTAGATATTTAGGGCTAAATCATAAAAATATAGAAACATATCAAAATATGTTAGGGCTAATATTATACCAAAATCCATTTAAAAAGTTATATTTAAGAAACCTACCTAAAAATAACTATCCACAAAGTGAACTTTGGAAATATGGAATTTCAGGAGATTTGCCAATTATATTAGTAAAAATGAATGAAACCGTGGATATATATGTATTAGAAGAAGTACTAAAAGCATATGAATTTTACAGGCTAAAAAATATACAAGTAGACTTAGTAATATTAGATGAAGAAGAAAATAATTATGAAAGATATGTAAAAGAAGAAATAATAAATAGTATACTAAACAAAAACTTATCATATATGCAAAATATAAATGGTGGGATATTTATAATAGACGATAAAGAAGCGACTAACTTACTAGAATTTAAGGCAAATATAATAATAGATGCTAGCAAAGGCGAAGTTTCAAGGCAAATAAAAGACTTAGAAGAAGAATATTTGGAAAGTATAAAACAAATAGGAAATCAAAATGCAAAAGAAGTAATACTTGAAGAAGAAAAAGTAACTAATAATTTAGACACTCAAAAATTAAAATACTATAATGAATATGGTGGCTTTTCAGAAGATGGAAGAGAATATATAATAAAAGTAAATAAAGAAAATAGGTTACCAACAGTATGGAGTAATGTTTTAGCAAATGAAAAGTTTGGATGTTTAGTTACAGAAAGTTTAGGAGGCTTTACTTGGTATAAAAATAGTAGGCTAAATAAAGTATCAGCATGGTCAAATAATCAAGTAATAGATGTACCTTCAGAAGTAATATATATGCAAGAAGCAGAAACACTAAAAACTTGGTCACTAGGTTTAAACCCTATGCCAGATAATAACGACTATACTGTAACATATGGCTTTGGCTATGCTAAATATGAACACACAAGTATGGATATAATGCAAACTCTAAAAATATTTGTACCAAAAGAGGACAGTGTAAAAGTAAACTTATTAACTTTGAAAAATTTAGCACCTAAAAGAAAAAAAATAAAACTAGTATACTATATAAAACCAGTACTAGGGGAAGACGAGCTAAATTCTAACGGATATATAGAACTAGAAAACAAAGAAAGTTCAAATACAATAATACTAAAAAACATGGCAGATGATAAAAATGAGTATGCATATGTATCAAGTAGTGAAAAAATAAGTTCATACACAGGAGACAAAAACTTCTTTATAGGAAGCGGAACACTATCAAACCCAGAGGCACTAAAGAAATATAGCCTAGATAATGAAAACTCGTTAGGAATAGATAATATAGTAGCAATACAAATAGAAATAGAACTACAAGCATTTGAAACAAAAGATATAACATTCATACTAGGAATGGAAGAAGATAAAATGTCATGTTTAGACAATAGTTATAAGTATTCTAAAATACAAACATGCATAGCAGAGCTAGAAAAAGTAAAAAATTATTGGAATGAATTTACTAGAAAAATACAAGTAAAAACAAAAGTAGAATCTTTTAATATATTACTAAATGGTTGGCTAGCATACCAAACCCTAGTATGTAGGTTATGGGCAAAATCAGGATTTTACCAATCAGGAGGAGCCTATGGATTCAGAGACCAATTACAAGATACCTTAGGGTTAAAATACTACGATATAAACCTAATGAAAAACCAAATAATAAAACACAGTAAACATCAATTTATAGAAGGTGATGTAGAACACTGGTGGCATGAGGAAACATCAAGAGGAATACGCACAAGGTTTTCAGATGACTTACTATGGCTAGTATATATGGTATGTGAATATATAAATATGACAGGCGACTACGAAATACTAAATATAGAAATAACCTATAAAAAAGGAGCAATATTAGAAGAGGGAATAGACGAAAGATATGACCTATATGAAGACTCCGAAATAAAAGAACCAATATATATGCACTGCATACGAGCAATAGAAAAAAGCCTAAATTTTGGTGAGCACGGCCTACCAAAAATTGGCTCAGGAGACTGGAACGACGGAATGAGCACAGTAGGAAACAAAGGAAAAGGCGAAAGTGTATGGCTAGGATTTTTCTTATACGATATTTTAAACAAATTCATAAAAATAATAGAAGTAAAAGGTCGGAAGTTGGGAGTTGGAAGTTGGAAGTTGGAATACAAATAGCCAAGCAACAGAAGATGAGTGTGAAACAGAACAATTCACTATAATAGAAAAATACAAACAAATATTAGAACAACTTAAAAAAGCACTAAATACTTGTGGCTGGGACGGACGCTGGTACAAAAGAGCCTTCACAGATGATGGAGACGAACTAGGAAGCCTTCAAAACGAAGAATGTAGAATAGATGGAATATCACAAAGTTGGGCAACAATATCAAATGCAGGAGATAATGACAAAAAATATATATCAATGGAAAGTTTAGAAAACCATCTAGTAGACAAAGAAAATGGAATAATAAAACTATTAGACCCACCATTTGAAAAAAGCAAACTAGAGCCAGGCTATATAAAAGCATATTTACCAGGAACCAGAGAAAACGGAGGACAATATACACATGGAGCAATATGGAGTATAGTAGCCGAAACTATGTTAGGCTTTGGAAATAAAGCAGTAGATTTATTTAGAATGATAAACCCAATAGAACACTCAAAAACAAAAGAATCTGCAAATAAATACAAAGTAGAACCATATGTAATAGCAGCAGATATATATGGGATACGGAAATTTAGCAGGAAGAGGAGGCTGGACATGGTATACAGGTTCAAGTAGTTGGATGCTAAAAGCAGGAGTAGAATATATATTAGGACTAAAGATACAAAACAATACATTAAAAATAGAGCCATGTATAGAAAGTAGCTGGGAAGAGTATTCTATAAACTATAAATATGGAACAAGCATATACAATATAAAAGTAAAAAATCCAAATGGAAAAAATGTGCGGAGTAGAAAAATTTATTCTAAATGGAAATGAAATAGAAGAAAAAGAAATAAAATTACAGGATAATGGTAGGGTATATGATATAGAAATAATAATGTAAATTTGCAAGAAATAGAAAAATATGTTATAATGAATTTAGTTTCCAAGTGAATATGTATATAAAAAGGAGAAGGGACATGAAGAAAGAACAAAAAGTAAACGTCATTCAGGGAACTGTAATACTTGCTATAGGAATATTGGTTGGAATTGCTTACCTTTGTAAGTTTTTCCCACTGGATCCAATCAAGTATGTAGGAATTTTGGCAGGCTGGTCATATACAGGAGGGATGTTTGCATTGCTTATTATCCTGTATGGACTATGCAAAATAATAATTGATGGAGGTGTTTATGATATCCTTGAAGGTAACCTAGAATAAGGTTACCTTTTAATTGTAGCAAAAAAATATAATAAAAAATTATAATAAAAAAATACTTGTACAAACTAATAATATATGATATAACTAAGGAAAGTTAAAAAAGTCCTAGGGAGGAACATATTATGGAAGATAATAAAAAGACAATTCTAATAGTAGATGATGAAAAAACAATAGTAGATATGTTAGTATATAACCTACAAAAAGAGGGATATAACACATTAGAAGCAGGAGATGGTGAAACAGCTGTAAATGTGGCACTAGAACAAAAACCAGATCTAGTTTTACTAGATATAATGTTACCAAAAATGGATGGGCTAGCAGTATGTAAAAGAATAAGACAATATTTAAATGTACCAATACTAATGCTTTCTGCTAAAGATGAAGAAATAGATAAAATATTAGGGCTAGAATTAGGCGCAGATGATTATATTACAAAGCCATTTAGTGTAAGAGAACTAATGGCAAGAGTAAAAGCAAACCTAAGAAAAGCAGAAATAACAGCAAAAGCTATGGAAAGTGGAACAAAAGAGAAAGAAGCAGAAGTAGCGAATACAGTAGTAGTAGGTGACTTAAGTATAGACCTAAACAAATTTGAAGTAAAAGTAAGAGGCGAAATAATAGACCTAACACTTCGTGAATTTGAAGTAATAAGATATTTAGCAGCTCAACCAGGTCAAGTAGTAACAAGAGAAACATTGCTAGAAAAAGTATGGGGATATGAATACTATGGAGATATAAGAACAGTAGATGTTACAGTAAGAAGAATAAGAGAAAAAATAGAAAAAGATACATCAACTCCAAAAATATTAATAACAAAAAGAGGAGTAGGATATTATATTGCTTCGCGGTAAATAGCAGTGTGGATTTAATTAATAATGAAGAATGAATAGTGAATAATGAATAATTATTTGTGCTGTAGGGGCTAATCGGTAAGAATACCTATAACTATTTACCGAATTATGCCCTTTCATATTATTATAGGGAAATCTTCACAAATATAATGAAAGGATAAAAAATGATAAGAAATGTTCAATTAAAAATAATATTAATTTTTGGAATAATAGGAATAGTATTAATAAGTTTTATAGGAATTTTTTATGGTATGAGCCTAAAAGAAGTAGGCGAAATACAAGGGTATAATAGTATTGTGAATACACAAATACACAATGTAAAATATATAACAATTATTGCAGAAAGTTTATATGGAATGATAACAATATTAGTTGCTATATTTATATCAAAAGTAGTAATAAATCCTATAACAAAACTAATAACAGAGGCACCAAAAATAGCATCGGGTGAAGCTAATAGCATAAATAAGACAAATGAAAATAAGAAGAAAAAAGATGTAGATGAACTTACAAATGCATTTGATATAATGACAAATGAACTTCGTGAAAACTTAAATGAAGTAAGTAGGCAAAAAAAGCAAATAGAAACTATATTACTTCATATGACAGATGGTATTATAGCTTTTGATATGGAAGGAAATATAACACATATAAACCCAGCAGCAACAGAACTTTTAAAGCTAACAGAAAAAGATAATTCCTTTGATACGATATTTGGAAAACTAAACATAAATATAAACTTAGAAAAAACAGTCTATTTAGAAGATTGGACCTCATTAGAGCAAAGGGTAACAGTAGAAGACAAATATTTAAACATATTTTTTGCATCATTTAAAGATGAAAAAGATATACCATCAGGAATAATGGTAGTTATTCAAGACATAACAGAACACGTAAAATTAGATAATATGAGAAAAGAATTTGTAGCAGATGTATCACACGAACTAAAAACACCAATAACATCAATAATGGGGTATGCAGATACACTTTTAGAAAGTGAATATGATAAAGATATGCAGTCGAAGTTCCTAAACGTAATATCTCAAGAAGCAAGAAGAATGGCAAAATTAGTTACAGATCTTTTAACATTATCTAGGTATGACACAAATAAAGTTAAGAAGGAAATAACAGAATTCGACTTAGGAGAATTAGTAAAAAATTGTCAAGAAAAATTGCAACTAGAAATAAATAAAAAACATCATGAAGTAGAATGCTTTGTAACAGCAAATGTGCCACCAGTAAGAGCAGATAAAGATGGAATAGAAAGGGTAGTACTTAATATACTTACAAACAGCATAAAATATACTAAAGAAGATGGAAAAATAAAAATATATGTAGGTTTTGTATATAATGATGCATATATAAAAGTGATAGACAATGGAATAGGAATACCAGAGGAAGATTTAAACCGAATATTTGAAAGATTTTACAGAGTAGATAAAGCTAGAACAAGACAAATGGGAGGAACAGGTTTAGGATTATCAATAGCAAAAGAAATATTAGACCAAAACAATTCAAGTATAGACATAAAAAGTAAAGTAGGAGAAGGAACAGAAGTAGTAATAAGAATACCTACAAAATAATTACATTAATGAAAAAAACAGTTGAAAAAAACTCAAAGAAGCATTATAATTTATATATTATTGTAATACAAGAGAGGAATAAATAAAATGATGATACAAATAAATAGTAAAGTTAAAGAAGTTTTAGAATGGGTATATTGTATAGTAATAGCTTTAGTACTAGCACTACTAATAAGGTATTTTATAGGAACACCAACAGTAGTAATGCAAGTATCAATGAAACCAACACTTGTACAAGGGCAAAGGCTTATTTTAAATAAAACACCTAGAACTTTTCATGGTTCATATGAAAAAGGAGATATAATTACATTTGAAGCACCTTCTTTAGACTATGCAAAAACTGTTAAGGCAGAGTATGATTATAAACCTAAAAATATATTTGAAAGCTTTACTTATTATGTACTAGAAATAGGAAAAACCAGCTATATAAAAAGAGTTATAGCACTTCCAGGTGAACATGTAGAAATAAGAGATGGCAAAGTATATGTGGAAGGGGAAAAAATAGAAGAACATTACCTAAGTTCTACTGTAAAAACAGAACCACAAAACCCCAATTTAATAGACTTTATAGTTCCAGAAGGCTATATTTTTGCAATGGGAGATAACAGAGCTGAAAGTATGGACTGTAGAAAATTTGGATGTATTCCAATAGAAAAAATAGAAAGCAAAGTACTAATTAGGTTCTGGCCACTAAATCTTTTCGGAAAAGTAGATTAATAGGAAGATATTAAATTTATAGTATATCAATAAGATAATTGTAGAGGATAAACCGGTGAGGAATACCTCTTCGGGAATACCAAATTCGCCCTTTAGTGGTATACAATATATTTATAATAAAATTGAGAGCATAATTTATGTAAATTCTCTTTGGTATTCCTTTTAGATATAGGCGCCCCTACAATAAAAATAGATAACACAGATAACCAAAACGGAGGTTAATATTGAGCTTTAATAATATTATAGGAAATGAAAAAGTAAAAGAACTATTAAATAAATCCATAGAACAAAATAATATATTACATAGTTATTTGTTTTTGGGAATAGAAGGAATAGGAAAGAGCTTATTTGCTAAACAATTCGCTAAAATGATTTTATGCCAAAATGATATAAAACCATGTAATAAATGTAAATCATGTATAGAATTTGAAAATAATAATAACCCTGACTTTACAATAATAAACAATGATGAAAAAGTTATAAAAATAGATCAAATAAGAGAAATGAACAAAAAGATAACAGAAAAACCAATTACTTCTAACAAAAAGGTATATATAATAAACAATAGTGATACCATGACAAAAGAAGCGCAAAACTCACTATTAAAAACTTTAGAAGAACCACCAGAATATGCAGTAATAATGCTTATAGCTTCTAATGAAAATAAATTACTAAACACCATAAGGTCAAGAACTATAAAAATAAACTTTAATAAACTTAAATATGAAGAACTACTAGAATATGTGGCAAAAAACAACATAGAAGGCTTAAAAAATAATATGTTACTATTTGCAGATGGAAGTATTGAAAAAGTATTAAAAATAAAAGAAAATGAAGAAAGTTATTTACAAATAGAAAATCTAATTAATAATTTAGACAAAAAAAATCTTATATATATACTAAACAATTCAGAAGTATTGTACAAAGCAAAAGAAGAAATATATGATATATTAGAATATATAAATATTTTATTATTAAATACAAAAGAAATAGAAAAAATTAATTGTGTAAAATATGTAGAAGAAGCAAAAAGAAGGTTAAACTCGAGTAGTAATTATGATATGACAATAGATAACCTTTTAATAAAAATGTGGGAGGAAATTAATGAAAAATATAGTAGGTGTTAGATTTAAAAGACCAGGCAAGATATATTTTTTTGATCCAGGCGAATTGCAAATAGTAGGCAGAGAATTTGTAATAGTACAAACTACTGAAGGAGAAGAATATGGTGAAGTTGCAATATCAAATAGAAGTATTCCAGACGAGAAAGTAGTAGCACCATTAAAAAAAGTAATAAGAATTGCAAATAAAAAAGATAAAATGCATTATGAAGAAAATAAGAAAAAAGAAAAAGAAGCATTTGAAATATGTAAGAAAAAAATAAAAGAGCATAATTTAGAAATGGCATTAACAGATGTAGAATTCAAGTTTGATAATAGTAAAGTATTATTCTATTTTACAGCAGATGGAAGAATAGATTTTAGAGATTTAGTAAAAGATTTAGCAAGTATTTTCAAAACAAGAATAGAATTAAGACAAATAGGAGTAAGAGACGAAGTAAAAAGAATTGGCGGAAATGGAGTATGTGGAAGAGAACTATGCTGTTGCTCATTTTTAGGAAACTTTGAAACAGTATCTATAAAAATGGCAAAAGAGCAAAATATGTCACTAAATCCATCAAAAATATCAGGAAATTGTGGAAGGCTAATGTGTTGTTTAAAATATGAGCAAGATGTATATGAAGAAAAACTAAGTAGACTTCCAAAAATGGGAGCAATAGTAAAAACAGAAGATGGAGAAGGAATAGTAGATGGAGTAGAAACCTTAAAAGAAAAAGTAAGAGTAAAACTAAAAGATTCAGAAGGAGAATACTTTTATAAAAAATACGACGCCAAAGACATAAAAATTATAAAGAATATTTCGAACCACCAAATAGATCCAGAAGAAAAAGAGCACCTAAAAGAACTACAAGAACTAGAGAAATTAGAAAAATTAGATAAAACAAAAGCAGAAAAAAATGGAGAAATATAAGTTAGCTATTTTAAGCTTAAGAGAGTTACAGATAACTTAAGCGAAGACTAGGAGGTGAAAAAAATGGCATATAAAATAACAGATAAATGTATACAATGTGGAGCATGCGCAGCAGAATGCCCAGTAGGATGTATAGAGCCAGGAGACGACAAATACATAATAGATCCAAAGCAATGTATAGGATGTGGAACATGCGCAGGAGTATGCCCAGTTGAGGCACCAGTTGAGGAAAACGACTAATGGGAGGATATACTTATAAATGTACTACAAAAAAGCGAGTCAAAAGAGACGTGAAAAATTGATACATCTTTAAAAGATAAAGTATGTCAATTTCCCACGTCCCTTTTGACTCGCTTTTTTGTAGCACATTTAAGTTTTTATATAATTTTGTGATGGTTGTTTATTTTAATCTATTTAATTTTCATCCATATATTTTACTACTTATATTCTATTTTAAAACTCTCTTTTTAGTTGCTTTACAATTCCGATAATAATAACTGGAATACTCTCTATTTCATCATAAGTAAAAATAAGAGGTTCATAATTATTATTAAAAGGTTGTAATAAAATGCCATTACTGCTTTTCTTTACTTTTTTTATTGTAGCTTCATCTTCATTTATAATAGTTACTACAATATCTCCGTTTTCAAAATCAGCTTGTTTCTTTACAATAACAATATCATCTTCTATTATAGCAGGAAACATTGAGTCACCTTTTACCTTTAATGCAAAGAAATCATCACCATTGCCTACAAGTCTTGTCTCCACATCTATAGTTCCTATTATATTTTCTTGTGCTAAATAATCAGAGCTTGATTTAATAGTTTGTAATATGGGAATTTCAATAACAGTATTATTTAATCCATCTTTTTTTTTGTACAATTCTCTTTTCATAGGAACATCATATCCCATTAACCAAACAGGATTAACATTATAATATTGGGCTAAAGTTTCTAATATAGGGAGCTTTATTTTTTCAGTCTTTCCATTCTCCCATCTTAAAACAGTACTTTTGTGTACATCAACTTTCTTACCAGCTTGTTCTAAAGTTATATTTTTTTTCTCACGAGCTTCTTTTAATCGCTTTCCGACTTCTTTAAAAATAATTTCTTCCATACTAAATCTCCTAATACTATAGATTATAACATATTATACAACTTTTGCAACACATTATGGAAAAAATATTAAAAAGAGTTGCAAAACG
This sequence comes from uncultured Clostridiaceae bacterium, assembly GCA_948444845.1. Lineage (GTDB taxonomy): Bacteria > Bacillota > Clostridia > TANB77 > CAG-508 > UMGS1663. The sequence continues at coordinate 64,297 of CAOJVB010000005.1, forward strand.
CTATTGACAATATAGATAAATAATGTATAATTGTACCTAAGTTGCAAAATACAACATCGGATTTAAAAAATAAATAAAATGTTAAGATATTATAAAGATAAAATTTAAAATGGAGATATATAAATAAGTAAAAAAGAAAAAGCAAATCTAATATGAATACCTTGTTTTATGGGTAATTATATAAAATTTAATAAAAATATAAATAGAGAGGAGATGAAGATATGTTTTTGCCAGGAGTAATATTGGGGTTATTTATAGGCATGTTTTTAACAGGTTGTATATTTATAAATAGAATTAATCAAAGCCAATTGTTAGTAAATAAAAGTAGACAAGCATTAATAAATGCAGAAGGCAGAGTAGTATGTTTAATTCAACAAAATAAAACATTATATAAAGAAAACAAACACATACAGCTTGAAAAAGAAAAACTAAAAGATATTGTAAATAGAATATATAATTTATCTACAAGTAATACATATAATAATGAAAAAACAATTTTAACAAAAATAAAAGAAGTTATTACTGATGAATAAATTGCCAAATAAAATTATTAAAATAAAAGGGAATGTAAAAAAGTATGTAAAAAGGGATGAGGTGTATCAATTTACCTTGTACCTTTTCACATACTTTTTTTGTATAAGAAACACTATGAAATTTTTTGGGTTCAACTCTTAAAATTTTTTCATAGTATCTTCAATAGCATAAGAAAAGTATTCTACATCTTCATCTGCGTTAATATTAAAAGCAGAGAAACCAGTTTCAGCATTTCTATAGATAGAAATTAAAATAGTTCCAATCTTTTCTACATTATTTTCATGATTATTTGTAATATTCAACATCCTAATTCTCCTTTCTAAGCGAATTGTTCAAAATATATCACAAATAAAATGCAAAGTCTGTCGAAACTTGTCAGAAGATTTAAAAATAGTGGTTTGCTAATATAAAGATAAGCGATATAAAATAGAAAATAAAAAATATTTTAAATAATTCTGAAGTTAAGAAGTAAGAGTGTATGAAAGTAGACAGACCTCAAAAAAGTAAAAATCTGTAAAAAAATGTAAAATATTACCTTTGACATTTATGTTTTATTTATATATTATAAAACTTGGTGATAAAATGAACAGAAAATTATATAATGAAATAAAAGTACTACAAAAAAAGTTAGATAAGAATATAGATAAAAATGGATTAAAAGATAAACAAACAATAGAAACAAGCGATAAGATAGAGGAATTAATAAATAATTACTATAATTTGCTAAAAAAAAGAGAATATCCAACTGAAAGTATTATGAAACTATTTTATGATATTTCATATGAAGAATTGAAAAAAAATACAATAGTCAATCAAAAATTCCCAGAAGTTAGTCAATGGAATAAATATGCAAGAGAGTATGGCTTACTATCAGCAGAGTCAATAAAATACATTTCAATGCTAGATTGGAAGTATTTAAGAGTAAAAGTAAATAGAGAAATTAATATGAAAATTTTTTGAAAAAAGTTTTGTGTAGCAATATCAAGTGTTACACAATTTTTTTAGACAAATTTTAATAAAAAATGTCGAAAATGGAACTAAAACGTTTGACAATATTTAAATAATAAAATAAAATATTAATATAAAAAAGAGAGAGTTTTAACTTGTATTTAAAACTCCCTCAAGAGTGTATATTATAACTAGCAATATACAAATATAATATACACTCTTAAATCACATTTGTCAAATTTTGTCTAAAACAGAATTTGAAACAAAAGAAAAAGGAGAGGTATTTTTATGAAAAGGAAAATAACAAAGGATGAAGAATTGATTTTAAAAGAGATTCTAAAAAATTGTAAATGGAAGGAAAGGATATTGGTAAAAGCTAATACAGACTTCATATTAAACATATATCATCAAGGAAGGATAGAAGTAATAAATGTTATAATATAAAAAGTGAGATATTTGCAATAAAAAACAAAGATTATAGAATTGCAAAAAAATGTTGATATTTGTCGAATAATATGGTAATATATAATATATTTTTAAGAGACCTTTAAAAGTAACTATTAATAATTAAATTGTTAACTAATGGAGGGTAAAAATGATTTTGATATTTGGAACAATTTTATTTATTATGATTTTTGTGTATATTATAGACAATTGTGCAGCTCAAATTAATGAAGAGGATAGAAGAGAAAAAGAAATGAAGAGCATTACAAAAAACAAAATTGAATATGAGAATGAAAAATAAGAAAATGAAGTAGTTTAGAAAGTAAATTAAAAAAGTGCTATCTAAACTATTTCATTTTTATGAATAATTAGCGTCAGCAATATTTAGAATACGTTTGTATCTCACTTTAAAAGTGGGATACTTTCTTTTTAACTTACACTTCATATGAGGTGTTTATTTTTTATAATAAAATTGTAAAAAATGCAAAAATTCCATTCTCTAAAACTATGCCAAAATTTATATTTTTTCAAAAACAAATTTGGCATACTTATTATTTTTAAGAATGTAGAATTTTTACAAATCAAATTCTATATTATTTTTAAAGTAAAAAATAATATAAGAAAAATAAATTTGATATACTAAAATCGTTCTAAAACCCCAGTATATCAACGAAAAAAATTTTTTTTTGACCGTGTAAAAATTTAACTAATTTGTTTATTTCTATTGATAATTAATAAAATTTATTGTATAGTATTAGGCATAGGAAATGAGAATAAGCAGTATGGGTGATACCACTTTACATACACAGTTCTTACTGTGAGAATGGGGGGTGGTGCTATATGGTAGAACAAGCTATGTTAATTATAATGTACTTACTTTTCTGCGGTTTTGTAGAAACAACTATTATAGCATTTGCCTTAATCATAACATTGGTTATTATTTTGCGCAAATAAAAAAGCACCACACTACGCTTCGCCAAGCTATGTGGTGTTTTATCTTAATATAAGGTAGCACACATTTCTGTGGCTTTCATTTCCTATTTTTATTATACATAGATATTCACAAATTGTCAACAATTAATTTTAGGCGTTTTATATTAGAAATGCTTATTTTATATAATATGCGCGCCAAAAGTTGAATACTTGACTTTTGGCGCATTTTACTTTATCAATTTATGAATAACTATCATAGCATTAGCAATAATTATGAGCAAAAGCGAATAGACCAATAAAAAAACACATCTGTAAACTTTGCCGAGTTAGATGTGTTTATCATATATATTTAAAATTCCGTTTTTTAGGTTATAACTGCATTTTACTTTTTGCATTATAAGTCCTATTGATATTACACCCTCAATTTTTAGTTCTATTGTTTTTTTGTTCATATTTTTTACTATTTTTTTAGTCCTTTTTCGTTTATTTGTTCCATAATTTTTCCCTTTCTAGACCCCTATTTTTATTCTCTCATTGTAGTTACATATTTTATCTAATGGACTAAAACTGTCAAAATCTGTTTGTAAATCTTGACCAAATAAATCCACATATTTTTGTGTTTCTTTTAATGTACTATGCCCCAGTATTTTTTGTAATTTTAAAGCATTACCACTGTTTTGTATATATTTTTTTGCAAAATAGTGTCTAAATAAGTGTATTCCAGTTTTTTTAACTCCTCTTTTTTTATTATATTTACTTATAATATTATTTAAGACATTTTTTGTTAATTATTGACCCTCTAAGTTACAAAACAAATAGTCTTCTTAGGCATTTTTTACCTTAAAATCTGGTCCCTTTTTAAACAAAAAATAAGAGTAGTAAAATACTTGAAAGTACTACTACTCTAATGGATTGGCTGGGCTGGCTAGATTCGAACTAGCGCATGCCAGAGTCAGAGTCTTTATAAGTGTTTTATATATATTATTATTTATTGTTATATAATACCTCTTAAAATGGCTCTAAATCAAACAATTTTAACCCCAAATTTATCTGACTTGCTATTTAACACTAATTATAAAATAACATATTTTTATATACTTTGGTTAGATATTGGTTAGATGTTTTCATTGGGTTTATTATAACAGATAATCTACTATTGATAAATAGTTTTTTGAAATTTTGTCAAAAAACTTTAATTATAAAATTACTCTATTCTCACAATAAAATAGCTCAAAATTGATTGTGAGGGCTAATTGAATAAGAATAACCTAACTACTTGTGGTTTTGTAACTATGAGTAGTTTTTTATGTTCAAAAGAGAAATGCAACACCTCTTAAAAAGTGTTTGGTGTGATGAGCCGATGCTATAAAGTTCTGCCGTAAAGGCATAAGTTATCTGTAACAATCAAAGATTGAACAGCTAACTTAATTCGTATTTGTATAAGCAGTCTAATTATACAAAGTGCGTGAGTGAGATTTTAGAACACAGACTCACAATAATAAAAGAGTATTCGGTGG
>CAOJVB010000006.1 GCA_948444845.1 uncultured Clostridiaceae bacterium
TATGCCATTTTTATCTATTTTGGTTTCATTTTTCTAATTTTTATTTTCAAACTATTTCTCCTTTTTATTCTGAATTTTATATTAGTATTTAATTTTATTGACTTAATTATTCATAATCTGATAATATTTTATCTCTTATATATTTTTTAGTCAATGCTTTTATTATGTTTTTTATATTACATTTGTGTTACAAATAAATACTATATTATTCTGCTGTTTCTTCGTTCTTAACTTCTTCTACAGTTTCTTCTTTTACTGTATCAACAACTTCTTCTACAACTGGATTTTCTACTTCTACTGCTGGTGCTTCTTCTGGAGCTTCTTCTACTAGTTCTTCTTTAACTGTTATTTCTTTATTTTCAATTCTTGCTCCTAAGTTTTCCTTAGTTTTAGCCGCTTTTCCTAATCTGTCTCTTAAGTAGTATAGTTTTGCTCTTCTTGCTTTTCCTACTCTTACTACTTCTATTTTTTCTACCATTGGTGAATGAATTAAGAATGTTTTTTCTACTCCTACACCATATGCTACTCTTCTTACTGTGAATGTAGCGTTTACTCCGCCACCTTGTTTTTTTATTATTATTCCTTCGAATACTTGTATTCTTTCTCTATTTCCTTCTTTTATTCTTTGGTGAACTCTTATTGTATCACCTACATGAAGGTCTGGAATTTTATTCTTTAGTTGTTCGTGTTCTATTGATTTTATAATATCCATTTTTTTCTCCTTTCATTTTTTGTAAGTGTCGCTTTTTCTTTTAAAAGGCGCTTACTCTTATCTATATTATTTATTGCTTTTGTTTAATAGTTCTGGTCGTTTTTCAATGGTTAATTCTAAAGATTTTTGTTTTCTCCATTTATCAATTTCTGCATGGTTTCCTGATGTTAAAACTTCTGGTACCTCCATATTTCTAAAAACTCGTGGCTTAGTATATGTTGGATAATCTAACATGTAATTGTCGCTAAAGGAATCATCTAAATGGCTTCTTTCATTTATTACTCCAGGAATTAATCTAGTAATTGAGTCTACTAATGTCATTGCTGGAATTTCTCCACCAGTTAGAATATAATCACCTATACTTATTTCTATATCTGCTAAAGTTCTAATACGTTCATCAAACCCTTCATAATGACCACATATAATTATTAAATGTTTTTCGTTTGATAATTCATATGCTTTCTTTTGTTTATATGGTTCTCCTGATGGCGTAAGTAGAATTACTTTTGAGTCATCTGTTTTTATATCATCTACACAATCAAATATAGGTTGTGGCATTAATACCATACCAGCTCCTCCTCCATATGGAGTATCATCTACTTTGTTATGACTATCCTTTGTATATTTTCTAAAATCAATTATATTTATTTCTACTTTTTTAGCTTCAATAGCTCTTTTTATTATTGATTCTGAAAATACTCCTTCAAACATATTTGGAAACAATGTCAAAATATCAAATTTCATTTGATTATTATTCCTTTCTGAATTTTATTTCAGTTTTCAAAAAAATTTTTATTTTTTATACTAAACCAATCCTTTTAATATGTGAACTATTATTTTTTCTTTTTCTAAATCAATTTCTTTTATTACTTCTGGTATACCAGGAAGTAAAAGTTGTTTGCCTTTTTCATTTTTTACAACATATACATCATTTGCACCTGTTCTAAAAATGTCATCTACTTTTCCTAAAAGTTCTTCTTTATCTGAATAAACTTCTAATCCTAGTAAGTCGGCAATGAAGTATGTATCTTTTGGAAGTTTTTTTGCATTTTTTCTATCTATTTTTAAGTATAGACCTTTTACTTTTTCTGCTTCATTCATATCGTCTATGCCTTTTACTTTTAGTAAAACCATATCTTTATGGTATTTAACTTCTTCTATTTCTACTTCTTCTAGTTTTTCTTTTTTACATATATATACTTTTTTTAGTTCTTCAAACCTGTTTGCATCGTCAGTAAATGGTTTTACTTTTAGCATTCCTTTTACTCCAAATGTATTAACTATTTGACCTACTTCAAAATATTTTTGCATATATACCTCTAATCTTCTAAAAACTCTATATTTACTTTTTTGTGTTCTTTTCCTGCTATACTTTTCATAACAGTTCTAATTGATTTAGCAACTCTTCCTTGTTTTCCAATTACTTTGCCCATATCTTGGTTTGCTACTTTTACTTCAAAATTATGATATTTTTCATCTTCTTTTTCTGTAATTATAACCCCATTTTCATCTTCTACAAGGCTTTTTATTATTGTTTCTAAAATTTCTTTCATTTTTTTAGAATCCTCCTAGTTTGCTTTTTCTATTAAAGCTTTAACTGTGTCTGTTGGTTTTGCACCATTTTTTATCCATGTAGCTACTTTTTCTTTGTCTAATACTATTGTAGATGGTTCTGTCATTGGGTTATATGTTCCTATTTTTTCGATTATTTTACCATCTCTTGGACTTTTTGAGTCTGCAACTACTATGTGGTAGAATGGAGCTTTTTTTGCACCTACTCTTTGTAATCTGATTTTTACCATTTTTTAATTCACCTCCTAAAAAGTTTAATATATGTGATTAATCATAACATTTACAATATTTTTTTAAACATTATAGTGGCAGCTATTAGCTCGTCCTAAAACGTTATTTCTATCGTATTTTGATTTTCACATATGTTCTAAATTTATATGTTTAAAATTAATAACATTTAATATAAGGATATATTATCTCTTTTTAAATTTCTAATATTATATTATTTTAGTAATTTCTTTAAAGAACTGACGAGCAATACTCGTCCCTACAATCCTACAGTCCTACAATATTTTCCTTATTCATTGTTTGCCCTACATTTTAAAATTCTTTAGGTCGTTTGGATTTATGCCTTTCATTAATTTTTTCATACTTTTTCCATCTTGCATTTTTTTCATCATTTTTTGTGTCATTTCAAATGTTTTCATGAATTGATTTATTTTTTGTACTGTTGTTCCGGCTTCCTTTTGCTATTCTTATTCTACGACTTGCATTTAATATTTGTGGTCTTTTTCTTTCTTCTTTTGTCATAGAACATATTATAGCTTCTATCTTTACGAATTCTTTATCATCTACTTTTAAGTCTTTAATATTTGCCATTCCTGGCATCATTTTTAGTATCGATGAAAATGAACCCATCTTTTTTACTTGTCTTAATTGTGCTAAATAATCATCTAAGTCAAATTCTTTTTTTCGTAATTGTTTTTCTAGCTTTTCTGCTTCTTCTAAATCAAAACTTTCTTCTGCTTTTTCTATTATTGAAAGTACATCACCCATTCCTAATATTCTTCCTGCCATTCTTTCTGGGTGGAATACTTCTATATCGCTTAACTTTTCACCTGTTGCTGCATATTTTATTGGTCTTCCTGTTACTTTTTTTACTGATAGTGCTGCACCTCCACGAGTGTCTCCATCTAATTTTGTTAGTATTATTCCATCTATTCCTAAACTTTCATTGAATGATGTTGCTACATTTACTGCATCTTGACCTGTCATTGAGTCTACTACTAATAATATTTCATGTGGTTTTACACCTGATTTTACATTTTTTAGTTCGTTCATAAGTTCTTCATCTATATGAAGTCGACCTGCTGTATCTAATATTATTACATCATTTAGTTTTGAATAAGCTACATTTATTGCTTGCTTTGCTATATGGATTACATCTTTTGATGTTTCATTTGCATATACTGGAATATTAAGCTGGTTTCCTACTACTTGAAGTTGCTTTATGGCTGCTGGCCTATATATGTCACATGCTACTAATAGTGGCTTTTTACCTTGTTTTCTTAGTATATTTGCAAGTTTTCCTGCTGTTGTTGTTTTTCCGTGAGCCTTGAAGACCAACTAACATTATTATTGTTGGCGGATTTGGTGTGAAGTTTATTCTACTTTCTTCTCCACCTAATAATTCTACTAGTTCATCTTTTACTATTTTTATAACTTGCTGACCTGGAGTTAATGATTTTAGAACATCTTGACCAAGGGCTTTTTCTTGTATTGTACTTATAAATTCTTTTACAATTTTGTAGTTAACATCTGCTTCTAGTAATGCAAGCTTTACTTCTCTTAGCATTTCTTTTAAATCTGATTCTGTAATTCTTGCTTTTCCTCTAAGTTTTTTTGTAATTGATTGTAACTTTTCAGAAAGTCCTTCAAATGCCATAAATTTTCCTCCTAAACTAAATAATTTAATTCTTTTCTTACGTGGTTTAATATCTTTTCTATTTTTTTGTCAGATGATACATCTTGTATCTTGCTTAGCTCGATTAGTACTTCTTGTAATAGTTTTTCTTGCTTCATCATCTTTTCCATAATTTGTAGCTTTTCTTCTAGTTCGAAAAGTTTATTTTCCCCCTTTTTTATTATGTCTCTAACAGCTTGCCTCGTTATATTATTGTTTTCAGCTATTTCAGAAAGTGATAAGTCATTGTTATAGTAATCGTTTAAAACTTCAAGCTGTTTTTCTGTTAATAATTTGCCATATATTTGGCATAACATACTTACTTTAACATTCTTCTCCATATTATCACCTCTTAATTTGTAATGCTAATTAACTTTACAACATTTTTTTATATTTGTCAAGTATTTTTCTCAATTTTATTGCATTTTTGATAATTTTATGTTATTGTTAGTTCATTAAATTTTGAAACTGTTAACCTTTTTTTATTAAAGGAGGAATGTATAATGAATGGTATTTATTCAAAAATTATTGAAGAGCGGGATCGTTCTAAATTAACAGACCCCATCGGCTTTGAAACTGAGGCCTTGTCTCAACTTATGGTACTTGCCTTTGAAAATGAGAAAGCGCCTGACACCCTGCCTAAACATTTTCTCATTGAAAATGTTTTTATGACTTTAAACTCTGTTAGGCTCATGTTCAAAAGAATGGAAATTAAAGCAGACATCATTCCAACGTCTTCTTCTAACGGAGCTTCTTTTGAAGTGACATTAATATAGTATATATTAATGTTATATATCAAAAGTAAAAATCGAGGAAATTTCCTCGATTTTTACTTTTAGCATAATATTTTAATTTTTCATTCTAACACTCTATTTCTCTTCCATAACAGTTATAATTTATTTTGCTATCCTCATATTCTTCAATGTTGTTTTCAGATAATAGTTTTCCATCAAACGAATATACATCAAAATATCGTCTATGTATATAATGATTATTATAACCGTATATATCTTCATAGACTTCATGATATGGTTTCCATGGTTCGTACCCCCTGAATACAGAATCGATAACATATGGTTCTTCATTATTTCGTATTTCTGTTCTTTTTACTGCTTTAATCCCTTTTTTGCATATTACAATATTTCCATAAAGATATGGTGGAACAACTAGTTTTCCTTCATGTGAATATAGAGCCCAAGTAGCATCTTTAATATATTCTATTGCAAAAAAATAGTTATATATCCATTCCCCATGTTGTGTATAATGGCTATGACCCTTTCCACATTCACTTATGAATTCTGCTAAACTCTCATAGCGCTTGTTATTGTCACCAATTACCTGCTTTTTCATAAGATCTTTACAAGTTATAATATTAAGTACACTAATATATACATCTGACTCTTTTTGCATTGGAATAGTATACTGTTGTTTTTCTATGCTATATATACCTACAGCATTATACCTAGTATCTTTTTTTTATCTCATCATAAGTTAAACCTCCTACTCTACATAGCCCATTATTCGTCTTTTTAGGTTTATTGTTAAGTACATCTTTTACGCTCTCATTAGTCAAGTTTCTAATTTCAGCATAGCGTAAAAATTCTTTTCCTCTAAATCTAAGTGCTTTTATTGTGTCTCTTATATATACATTCTTAGTCATTGGAAACAAGCATTTCCCTGTAAAAGAGTAAATTCCCATTTCAATATACGTTTCATAACTTTTCACTGCTATAAGCACTTTTCCAAAATATTCATCACTATAGCTAGCTATAGCTAAGTCTGAAAACTCAAAAGGAAGCAAAAACTTATTTTCTTCTAATGAATATAATGCATATAAAGATTGTATTTTATTATATTTCTTGATTTTAACAGTACCATATATATCTTTAAAAGATATATCATTATAGAAGATTTTTTTCTGAAAGATTACTTCGTAGTTATCTGGTTCTTCAAGATCTATTCCTTCAAAATTAATTTCTATCCGTTCTTTGCTATTTCTGTTAGTTTTTAATAAAGCTTTCATATTTTTTTCCTCCTTTTATTATATTAATAATAAAACGACATCAATTAGTTTCTTTTATAGATTAGCATATTTTTCTTTTTTTGCAAGTGTTAGGTTGATTTTATTTCATAACTTCACTAATTACCTTTGCTAAATATTTCATACTTGTCAAACATTGTTCCATTGTATTTCCTGTTGCTCCTACTTCTATTATACTTGCTGCTTTTGATAAATGTTGGTTGTACCTACTATTTCTTAGTACTATTGACTTGAATAATCCTGGATATAATTCATTTGCTTTTTCTTGTATTTTTACAGCAAATTTTAGATTTTGAACCCAATTTGCATGTTCTAATCCTCCACCATCTGTTCCTATTACAAACATTAGTTGAGCTGCATATTCATCTCCTATTTTTACTGTTGGTGCATAGCTGTAGTCTGCTATTGCATCTCTATGTATATCAAAAATTACGTCTGTATCTTTATTAGTTAGAAGTAAATTTTTTACTGTATTTAAAGAACGATCATATGAGCCATTATATGCTGGATAATCATGGTATGTTGTATCATGTATTACATTATAATTATAACTTAATAATTGATTTGTAAGTTCTGTTCCTACCCTTGCCACATTATAATTTAAGTCTGTTGTTCTATATGTACCTGTTTGCTCATAGTTGAAGGCTTCTGTTGCTGTATAGCTTTCACATGTATGTGTGTGGAATATCATAATATTTTGTTTATTTACTTCTATATCTGGCTTTAGCATTTCTTCTGTCAAATTATAGTCTGTTCCATTTTTTATAAAAACTCCATTATATTCATTTGTATATTTATCTGGAACATTATTCTCTATTACCTCAGTTTCAAGCCCTGTTTGAGCTTTTTCCACTTCTGCCACTTGTATATTCCCTTGCGAATGCTCTTGTTGTTCTTTTTCTATTTCTTTATTTTCTTCATTTTTCACATTATATATCATTCCTAATTGAGTTTTAAAAATTACTTTTAATGTATCTATTTTTTCTATGTCTGTTTCTATTATTTCTTCTTTATCATTTATTTGCTTCATTCCTGGAATTGTTTCATCTAAACAGCTTAATAATTTGTTTCCATCTATTTTACTAAATATATTGGTACTTTGATTCTTATTAAGGTTTAAAAGAAATTTACTAAAAAACCATAATAGCATTAAAGCTAGAATAATTCTAATCAAATATTTTCCTATATCTTTTAAATTAATTACTGCTAAATTAATCACTTACTTTTCCCCTTTGTACAAACTTATTATATATATTATATGTTTTTACAAAGTCTTATATGACAAATATAAAACGATATATCAGTCAATGTTACTAATATATCGTTTTATTTTCTAATATTTTTCTAAAAATTCACTTGGTGTCATTATTTCTGGTTTCTCTATTTCTACATCTTTAAAATCTTTATCTCCTGTTATTAAAATATCAACATCCTCTAATATAGCTGTATGTAATATTATATAATCATCTTCATCTCTTATTTCAAATATTTTTTCATCTACATCATTTGGTGAATATACTAAGTCATATGGAAATGTTAATAAAAATTCATTTAAAGCCTTTTTATTTACTTTAAATTTTGTATTTATTAAATTTTTCAATTCATCTACACAATATGATGCTATTACAATTTCGTGTTCCATAGATAGTTTATTTATTAGTTCATTTATAGTTTTACTTTTAAAGATAAATGCTGATACAAGTATATTTGTATCTAACATTATTCTCATTTTTATTTATTCCTTTCTTTTCTAAACTCTTTTACCATTTTTACTACATCTTCTTCTGTTTCTAAGCCTAGCCTTTCAGCTTCTCCTTCAAATTCTTTTTGTATTTTTTCTAAAGATATCATTGCTGCATTTTTTATTATTACTTCATCTCCTTGTTTGAAAAATAATATTTTACTTCCTTCTTTTACTTTTAACATATCTCTTATAGATTTTGGTATCGTTATTTGTCCTTTTGATGTTACTTTTGCTAATTCCATATTTTATGCCTCCTCTCTTTTTCTTACTTTCCTTACTTTATTATATGCTATTTTTATAATTTTATCAATATTTTATTTATAATTTTTTAATTATGACTCAAGTCGATAATTAATTACTACTTTTTTAAAAGCAAAACTGCTATTTAGTTATTGCACTAAATAGCAGTTTTGGTTATCTTATTCTTTCTATTACTTCTTCTATTTTTAAAGTTTCTTGCTCCCCTGTCTGCATATTTTTTAATGTAACTGCATCATTTGTTATTTCGTCTTCGCCTATTACTATAACATATGGTATTTGTAGCTTGTCGGCGTATTTGAATTTAGCTTTTATTTTTTTGTCTTCTAAGTAGTTTTCTGCTTCTATTCCTGCTGTTCTTAGTTTTGTTCCTATTTCTAGTGCTTTTTGCATGTCTTCTACCATTGAAACTATTAGTACTTTTGATATTGATTTTTTTGTGCATTCTATTGCTTGTAGTTCATTTAGTTTATAGAATAGCCTTGTAAGTCCTATTGATACTCCTACTCCTGGTAAACTTTTATCTGTGTAGTATTCGGCTAAATTATCGTATCTTCCTCCTGAGCATACACTTCCTATTTCTCTGTATTCATTTAGGAATGTTTCATATACCGTTCCTGTGTAGTAGTCTAACCCTCTTGCTATACTTAAATCTACTTTGAAGTTTGTATCTGGCACACCAAAACTCCTTACATATTTTACTACTTCTTTTAATTCTTCTAATCCTTGTTTAAACAATTCGTCTGTTACTTCTAGTTTTTCTAATTTTTCTAGTTTTTCGTCAGCTGTACCATCTATTTCTATAAATTCTATAATTCTATTAATAGATGCCTTTTCTACGTTTATATCTTCTAAGCATTTTATTACATTTTCTTTGCCTATTTTTTCTATTTTATCGATTATTCTCATTATTTCTACTGAGTTTTCTTCTTGATTCAATTCTTTAAATAGTCCGTTTAATATTTTTCTATTATTAATACATATTGTGAAATCATTAAATCCTAATTCTTTTATTGTTGTATATATAACTGCTGGCATTTGGGCATCATTTATAATGCTTAGTTCTCCATCTCCTATTATATCTATATCACATTGATAAAACTCTCTAAATCTTCCTTTTTGTGGTCTTTCTCCACGGTATACTTTTCCTATTTGATATCTTCTAAAAGGAAATGCTAGGTTATTATAATTTTGTGCTACGTATTTTGCTAGTGGCACAGTTAGGTCAAACCTTAAGCTTAAGTCATTATCCCCTTTATTAAAACGATATATTTGTTTTTCAGTTTCTCCTCCTGCTTTTGCTAAAAGCACTTCACTCATTTCTATTATTGGTGTATCTATTGGTAAAAAACCAAATTTTTCATACGATTTGGTTATTTTTTCTTTCATATCATTAAATAGTATTTGTTCATTTGGTAGTAATTCCATAAAGCCTGGTAAGGTTCTTGGTTCTATTTTATTCATATCTTTTTCCTCCTTCACGCGAAGCGTGTATTATCGCACTATGCACGTATTCTTCACTCTTCATTATTAATTATTCATTTGCTCAATTTCGTTTATTATTTTAAATATTTAGGGGAATAGTTATTTATCTATTCCCCTTTTTTTCTTGCAAGTTTATCTCTTAATGTCAATGCCCAAATATGGTTTTGTTTCAAATGAACTAACTCCTGCATAAATTTCGTTAATTTTTTTGAAATCAACTGTCCATTCTATTGCTCCAAAAGCCTGTAGTTCAATTATTATAACCTTATCTTTAACAAATACCATTTCTTTTTTTACTTTTCCATTTTTCGTTTTTAGAAAAACCCGATTTCCTTTTCCATCCATTGTAAATCCATGTTCATAAAAACTTTTATCTACTTTTATCATGCTTTTTCCTCCTTGCAATGAAACAAACTTTTTAGTTACTGTAATATAATATCATATGGAATATATTTTTTCAAGTATTTTACATAATTTTATTTTGATAAGTACGATTTATTTTCTAAACTTTTAGGGCAATTTCTTCGAAGTGCGGGTTGCTCATGGGGCCGACCCCTACAATCCTAATTTTCTAGTCTAATCTTGGACGTAGACTTAAATATATTGGTTCTTCTTCTTTTATCCTTGTTGTTCTCCCATGTCCGTGGGTATACTATTGTGTCATCTGGCAATATTGCTAGTTTGTTTGTTATTGAATTTATTATATCGGCAAAGTTGCTAGTTGGTAGGTCTGTTCTTCCCCAAGTTCCTCTAAATAGTGTATCTCCTGAGAATAGTAGTTTTTCTTTTTCGCAATAAAGACATGTTCCACCTTTTGTGTGGCCTGGGGTGTGTATTACTCTAAATTCTATGTTTCCTATGTGTATTAGGTCTCCTTCATCTACTCTTGAATCCGCTTCTAGTGTAATATCTTCCATTCCTATATAATAGGTTAAACTAATTCCTATATTATATAAGCCTTCTGCGTCATCTCTATGTATTAGAACTTTTCCACCTTTCTTTTCTTTTAATTCTAATATTCCACCAAAATGGTCTCCATGGCAGTGAGTTAAATATATATATTTCAAGTTGTCTATTCCTAAAGTATCTAACATTTCTATTATTTTTTCAGGTTCACCACCTGGGTCTATTACCATTGCTTCTTTTGTTTGTTCATCTTCTACTATGTAGCAATTTGTTGGTTCACCAAGTGCTGTTTCTACTGGTATTCTCTTTAATATCATTTGTAATTTTCCTTTCTTCTTTATTAGCTAAAACTTAATAGAGTAGTAATTAAATTTTATAGAGTAGGCAATGTAATAATAAATTATTTTCTATATTCCCAAAAGGGACAGATACCCCATTTGGAAACGTCCCCAATGGGAATGGGCTCTATTTTTTACGCTTAACTTCATATACACTATCCACTTTTCTTATAACTTTTAGCACATTATTTAATTCTTCTAAATTCTCTACTTCTAATGTTATTTCTGTTATTGCTATTCTTTCTTTGTTTGCTCTTGATGATACTGCTATTAGTTTTGTTTTTGTTGTTCCTATTTGTGATATTATATCGGCTAGTAGCCCGCTTCTGTCGTTTGCAAATATTTCTATATCTACATTGTATGCTGCTACTTTTTCGCTTAGCCAGTATACGTCTATCATTCTGTTTTCTTCATCTAAGAATAAGTCTTTTAGGTTTTTACAGTCTGCTCTGTGTACTGATACTCCTCTTCCTCTTGTGATATAGCCTACTATGTTGTCTCCTGGTACTGGGTTACAGCATTTTGATAGTTTTACTAGGCAGTTATCTATTCCTTCTACTATTATACCTGTTTTTGATGCTTTTGGTTTGTTTTGCTTTTTGGCTAGTTCTTCTATTTTTTCTTCTACATTTTCTTCTTTATGAACTTTTCTGTATTCTTCTAGTATTCTTGCTATTATTTTTCCTGAAGTGATTGCCCCAAAGCCTACTGCTGCATACATATCTTCATTGTTTGCAAATTTGTATCTGTTTAGTGCTCCTTGTACAAATTCTGCTTTGAATAGTTCACTATAGTCCATTCCTATTCTTTTTATTTCTTTTTCAATTAGGTCTTTTCCTTTTTCTATGTTTTCTTCTCTTTGATTTTTCTTAAACCATGCTTGTATTTTGTTTTTAGCAGTTGTACTTTTTATAAATTTTAGCCAGTCTCTACTTGGTCCTTTTGCTTTATCTGAAGTTACTATTTCTACAATATCTCCATTTTTTAACTTTGTTATTATTGGCATCATTTTACTGTTTATTTTACATCCTGTCATATGATGACCTATTTCTGCATGTATGCCATAAGCATAGTCTATTGGTGTACTACCGCTTGGCAAAACTTTTATATCTCCTTTTGGTGTAAATACATATACTTCATCTTCAAATAACTCTGTTTTTAATGTGTTCAAAAATTCTTGTGGGTCCTGCATATCCTTTTGCCACTCTAGTGTTTCACGAAGCCATGCTAGTTTATCTTCTGTAACTTGCACATTTGCTTTTTTTCCTTTTGAAAAACTTGCTTCTTTATATGCCCAATGTGCTGCTATACCATATTCTGCTATTCTGTGCATGTCCCATGTACGTATTTGAACTTCAAATGGTGTTCCTTTTTCTCCTATTAATGTTGTATGTAATGATTGATACATATTTGGTTTTGGTACTGCTATATAGTCTTTAAACCTTCCTGGCATTGGGTTATATAGGTCATGTACTACTCCTAGTGCTGCATAACAGTCTTTTACTGAGTTTACTATTATTCTTAGGGCAAATAAGTCATATATTTGATCTAAAGTGATATTATCTCTTTTCATTTTTCTATATATACTGTATAAATGTTTTGCTCTTCCTGTTATCTCTGCGTCTATTCTTTGTACTTTTAATTCATGTGCTATTTGAACTTCTATTTTATCTATAAACTCTAAGCGTTCTTCTCTTTTTCTGTCTATTCCTTCTACTATTTCTCTATATTCTTCTGGGTATAGATACTTAAAAGATAAGTCTTCTAGCTCCCATTTCAATGAATATATACCAAGCCTATTTGCAAGTGGCGCATATAAGTCCATTGTTTCTCTTGCATTTGCTATTTGTCTTTCCCTTGATAGAAATTTTAATGTTCTCATATTATGAAGTCTATCTGCTAGCTTTATCATAATAACACGTATGTCTCTACCCATTGCTAAAAACATTTTTCTATAATTTTCAACTTGCTCTTCTTCTACAGATTCACAGTTTAATTTACTAAGTTTTGTAACTCCATCTACCATCTCTGCAACTTCTAAGCTAAATTCATTTATTAGGTCTTCATGTGTAACAGATGTATCTTCTACTACATCATGAAGAAGAGCTGCACAAATCGTATCATCGTCTAGCCCTAAGTCTGCTAATATGTATGCTACTTGCATTGGATGAATTATATAAGGCTCTCCTGATTTTCTTAATTGATTTCCATGTTTTTCTACTGCAAAATTATATGCTTTTAATATGCGTTTGCTATCTGACTTTTTATTATTTTTTTTCATTTTACTTACAATTTCTTCTATTGTAATTTGCTTATTTATTTCTTGCATTTTATTACCACTTCCTTGCTTGATTTTTATGTTAATATATGTTATACTTTTATATGTAACTAATTGTATGTTTCTTTATAATGAAAGGAGCAAATATATGAGTATTTTCATTATTAAATCTGTTACTATATGGATTGCTACTCTAGCTGGGATCTTTTTTCGGATAGCTTGGGCAAATTACGAAAAAGAAGGTATCAGATTGACAAGATACTGGTATAACACTATTCCTTATACTGTTATTCAGCCATTTTGTTGTTTTGGATTCTTGTTTTGTATGTGGATGTTCTCGCTAATTGCCCTTTGGTAACATTGGGTTGTGGTCGCTAATTTTTAGCGACCTTATTTATTTAGTACGACTTTCTTATATCTTTTAAATTTATTTGTATGCGTTCTCTTCCATTATACTGATTTATTTCTAATGTTCCTACTACATCTATTTTATCTCCTATTCGATATTCTTCTGCTAAATGGCCCAAATTGAAGCCTATAGCATCTATCCAGTAATTGTCATCTTTTAAAGATAATTTTAAATGTTTTCCTTCTGATAATGCTCTTATTGAGTGTATTTTTAGGTTTTTACACATAAATAATGGTGTTTTATTTGCTTCTCCAAATGGCTCTAATAATTTTAACTCTGCTACATCCCTAACGCTTATATCCTTCAAAGTAATTTCTTCATCAATATTTATGACTGGTATTATATCACTAATATTACTGTTATGGGCATATTCTTCAAAATCTTTTTTAAAATTTTCAAATTTGTCTTTTTCTACTGTAATTCCTATCGCCATAGAGTGCCCACCAAACCTATTTATATTACTACTTGCATTGCTTAATGCTTCATATAAATCGAATCCGAGGTATGCTTCTTCCTGAACCTTTTCCGCATCTCTTTTTCAAAGCAAATTAGTATACTTGGTTTAAAATACATTTCTGTTATCTTTGATGATACTATTCCTATTACCCCATGATGCCAATTTTCTTTTCCTAATATTATAACTTCTTTATTCTTATTCTCATTTTTCTTTTCTATTTCTTCTACTGCTTCATTAAATATTCTTTGTTCTATTTCTTGCCTTTCTTTGTTGTATTCATTTAACCTCTGGGCTATTTGATTTGCTTCTTCTTCATTTTCTACAAAAAACAAATTTAATGCTTCTTTTGCATGTCCCATTCTTCCACAAGCATTTATTCTTGGGGCTATTCCAAAAGATATTGTATTTGAGTCTATTGTTTTATATCCTGATATATTTAATAATGTTTTTAAACCGATGTTTTTTGTGACTTCTACTAATTTTAACCCTAGTTTTGTTATTACTCTATTTTCATCTATTAATGGCACAATATCTGAAATAGTTCCTAAACAAACTAAGTCTAAATATTTTAAGTATTCTTTTTCTTCTAAATTTAATTTTTGTGATATTGCTTGTATTAATTTGAATACAACTCCAACTCCTGCTAAGCTGTTAAATGGATATTGATTGTCTTTTCTTTTTGCGTCTACTACTGCTAACGCTTTTGGCAGAATTTCCCCTGGTTCATGATGATCTGTTACAATGGTTTCTATGCCCAGACTATTTGCATATTCTACTTCTTCTATTCCAGATATACCACAATCTACTGTAATTATCAAATTATATTTTTCATCTACTATTTTTTTTATTGCTTGTTTATTTAGACCGTAACCTTCATATAATCTGTTAGGTATATATTCAGAAACGGAAACATTTCTATCTAGTAAAAATTTCTTTAGAACTGTTGTACTAGTAATACCATCTACATCATAATCTCCAAAAATCATTATTTTTTCATTATTCTCAATAGCATTTATAATTCTATCTACTGCTTTTTCCATATCTGGCATTAAAAATGGATTATAAAAGTCTCTTCTAGTAGGATTTAAAAATACATTTACTTTTTCTTCTTCTACTATATTTCTATTAACTAATATCATTGCTAATAGCTTACTTATACTGTATTTTCTTGCAATATACTCTACTCGCTTTTCATTTGCTTCATAACATTCCCACTTTTTATTCATAATTCTCCTTTCTTTCCTATATACAATTTTTTCTATTTTACAACATTTCTTAGTAATTTAAAATAGTTTTTGGCAAATTTTAAAAAATAAAAGTGCAAACATTAAAATATATTTGACTATTCTAAAGTAAACTGTTCAAAAACTAACATTTAAAAAGTTCATGTACTACTTGTATTAAAACTGTATAGAAAAATAGAGTATATTAAACCACTATATGGTAAAATTTACTCTATTTTTTTCATAAATTAGGGGATCTATTTATATAACACTAATTTTAGTACAACACCTTTTCTTTTACGCGATATTATACAGTGTTTCTATTATTTCTCTAATTACTATTTGCTTTTGTTTACTTCTTTTCATATCTGCTACCTTTATTTTATTAACAGTTATTTTCCCATCATTATTTATAGCATACCAAACATTGTTTAGCTCATCTGTTGGGTTATTTGGGTCTATTCTTCCTAATTGACCTGTTATTCCTACACCAATATTAGAACTTGCTAAGTTTTTAACAGCCTTTGCCATTTCTACTGCTGTTTCAGCACTATATACAGTGTATTTTTCAATCACTTCTTTTGGAACCCCAAGTTCTATTTTTGCCTCATTGCAATATGTTATATAACTTTTCTTTAATATCTCTGAAGCTCCTGATATATTTGTTATTTCATATGCTAGTCCTCCTCCTGTGCAGCTTTCCATTGTAGCAATTGTTTTTTTATCTTTTGTCAGTTTTTTCACTAACACTTCTAACTTTTCTTCTGTATCCATTTTTTTCAAATACCTTTCTTCGATATTATCATGCCCTATAATTGTTACTTTTTTACCTTCTAAAGTATCTGTTAGCTGATTTTTCCATGAATTAATGCCATTTGTCATTTTCATTTCTGGAAATCTCCTTTCTTATTTTGGAATGTGTAAATTATTACGGTCCCTTTAAAATTTTTCCTTTATATTATAGCATCACGTCTGATTTATGTCAATTGTTTTTTTGCTATTTGTATTGACTTTTTATAGTTTGTTGTGTATCATAATATGTATATATAAAAGTAATTTTTTAATTTAAATTGGAGGTTTTATAATGTCAAATTTTTTAAAAATAGTTTCATTTATATTTATTATTTTATTTCTAATATGTAGTTTTTCTTTTGCTACTGATATAAATATGAATCTTTCAGAGGAAAATCCGATTATTTCTACAAGAAATGAAGTAGTAAATAATAATACAAATAGTTATAAAAATAACAATAACTCTGAAAATTCTACTAATTATAGCAATCAGTCTACTAAAGTAAGTAATGTAATGGCTTCTTCTTCTAATGATGGCTTAAGTTTTTCTAACATTTTAAATATTATATTAATTGTTGTAGGTGTTGTTATAATTTTGTTAGCAATAGCTATTTTAATAAGATTAAATAGTTAATTTTTTAAAGGTATATGAAAATATATCTTTTTTTCTTATTTTTCTTATTATTTCTCCATTTTTCGATATTAAACCCAAGAAATTTTTTCAAGTTACCTTTTAAACGTATATTTTATTTATATTTTTTTATACTAATTATTGAAAGTTTAAATTTTATAAACTAAAAATTTAAAATATTTAAGGAGGTTAGTATGAAAAAGAAAATTTATATATCAATATTCGCTATAATTGCTATGAGTATATTGTCATTTTCATATACTTTTGCAAATAATGATATGTCAGCTGTAGATGGTATTAGAAATGTTGTTGGTGGAGCTGAAAATGTAGTAGAAGATGCTGGAAGAGGTATAGTAGATGGTGTACGAAATATAACATCTAATGGTGAAAATGCTATGGAAAACGTAAGTGGTGATGTTGGTAATACAATGCCAAATGCAGGAAATGGTATAGCAGGAAGTTTAACTACTGATAATAATAATTATAATGCTACAAGAACTACAACAAGAAGTGCTGATAATGCAGCAGAAGGAACTTTTCTTGGTATGAATAGCAGTATGTGGACTTGGATTATAATGGCTATTGTCGGTATAGCTATTGTTGCACTTGTTTGGATGTATGCTAAACAAAATAATAATTCTTATAATGATTAATCTTATAAAAGTTGGAAGTTTTGTAAATAACTATTTAGATTTTTCAATTTTACTTTCAACTTTTTCTTTTATTATTTTCTTTTTTGTGCTATACTATGTACATACTCAATAAGAAAATGGCACAGTGGTGTTGCGTCCTATGAAGTATTTCCTCAAACGATGCCCCTACACATATGGTTTTATTATAAAAAAAGAGAGGTACATATATGTCTAATTTAATTGCTAAAAATCCTGTTGCTAAACACAATTATAATATTAATGATACTATTGAAGCTGGTATTGTTTTAACAGGAACTGAAATAAAATCTATTAGAAATGGTAGAGTGAATTTAAAAGATAGTTATGCTAGTATTCAAAATGGCGAAGTTTTTATCCATTCTATGCATATTAGCCCATATGAGCATGGCAATATTTTTAACAAAGACCCATTAAGAGATAGAAAATTACTTTTAAATAAAAATGAAATTAGAAGGTTAGTTGGCTTAATTAAGCAAAAAGGTTATACTTTAGTTCCTATTAGTTTGTATTTTAAAGGTAGTTTTGTTAAGGTTGAACTTGGTATTGGAACAGGTAAAAAACTTTATGATAAGCGTGAAGATTTAAAGAAAAAAGATGCAGAAATGTATATGAAAAGACACATGTGATTAGAAAGATAAATACCCCAAAAGGACCAGGTTATTTTGGGGTATTTTTTAATTATCTACCCCAAAATAACCTGGTCCTTTTGGGGTACAATTTCAAAATCAATCTGCCTTGTTATTTTGTCTGCATGAATTACTCGTATTTTTACTTTATCTCCTATTTTATATGTTGTTTTTGTTTTTTCTCCAGTTAAAGTTTTTCTGTTTTCATCATACATAAAATATTCATCCCCTAAGTTTTCAAACCTTATTAGTCCTTCTACTGTACTTTCTAGTTCTACAAACATTCCAAATGATGTTATACTAGATACTATTCCTGGGAATTCTTCACCTATTTTATCTTGCATGAATTCAGCTTTTTTAATATCTATGCTGTCCCTTTCTACTTTTTGTGCTACTTTTTCCCTTTCTGATGATTGATTAGCATAGTTTGCAGATTGTTCGTTATATTTTTCAAGTATTTCCTCTTTTACATTATAGTTGTCACTTAAATATTTTGAAATTACTCTATGAATGAATAAATCTGGATATCTTCTTATTGGTGAAGTGAAATGACAGTAATATTTACTTGCTATTCCAAAATGCCCTTTATTTTCACTTTCATACCTTGCTACTTTTAATGTTCTTAATATTAAAGTAGATATTACTCTTTCTTCTTCTTTTCCTTTTATATCTTCTAATACCTCTGCAAATGATTTTGGATGGATATTCTCCTTACTCCCTTTAATTTTATATCCAAAATTGTATAGAAATTTGTTTAATTCTAAAACTTTGTCTTCGTCAGGTTCTTCATGTACTCTATAGATAAAAGGTGCTTCTAGCCAATAAAAAGTTTCAGCTACTGTTTCATTTGCTGTAAGCATAAATTGTTCTATTATTTCATTTGCAAATGTAAGTTCATATTTTTTTACATCTATTGCAAAACCATCTTTATCTAAAACTATTTTTGTTTCTGGAATATCTAAATTTAAACTTCCTTGTTTTTCTCTTCTTTGTTTTAATATTTTTGCTAATTCTTCCATTTGCTTAAAGTGTTCAAAATATGGTTTGCATTCTTTTAATAGTTTTAAATCTTTTTCTAATTTTCTTATTTTTTCTTTTGCTTCATTTGCATTTTTTATTTCTTCTTCATTTTTTTCATTATTTACATATTTCAAAATAGTAGCAATTTCATTATAACTCATTCTTCTAGTAACATTTATAACACTTTTTTTTATTTCAGATGATATAACTTGTCCTTCATTATTGATTTCCATTATAACTGAAAGTGTTAGTCTATCTTTCTTTTGATTTAAACTACAAATTCCATTTGAAAGTTCTCGTGGAAGCATTGGTATTACTCTATCTAGCATATATATACTTGTTCCTCTTACAATGGCTTCTTTATCTAACTTAGAGCCTTCTTTTACATAGTGGCTTACATCTGCTATATGAACCCCTAGCTCATAATTCCCATTTTCTAGCTTTTTTACATTAACTGCATCATCTAAGTCTTTTGCGTCTTCACCATCTATTGTAAAAATTTCTTTATTACGTAAGTCTAATCTACCTTTAATATCTTTCTCAATATCCTCTTCTTTATAGCTTTTTGCTTCTTCTACTACTGCTTCTGGAAATTCATATGGAAGTTTGTAATCCTTAATTAGTGAAAGCATATCAACACCTGCTTCATTAATACCTCCTAATACTTCTATTACTTCACCTTCAGCATTCTTACCATTTTCAGGATATTTAGTTATTTTAACCAATACCTTGCTATCATTACGTGCTTTGCCAAAATTCTTTTTAGATATAAAAATGTCAGTTCCTAGTCTTCTATCATCTGGAACAACAAAACCATAATTTCTACTATTTACAAAAACACCTACAACAGTGTCTTTATCTCTAGTTAATATTTTAATAATTCTACCTTCTAGGCTATGGCCACTCTCTTTTTCGCTTTCTACTATTTCTATAAGAACAGTGTCCCCATTTAGAGCATTTTTTGTATGATTTTTAGAAATATAAATTTCATCTTCTCTTCCTTGGACTTTTACAAAACCAAAACCTTTCTCATTTGCTCTAAAAATACCTGTTATATATCTATTAGAATCAATTAAACTATATTTAGATTTTCTATTTTTTTGAATTTTATATTCTTCTTCTAATTTTTTAAGTAACTCACTAAAAGTTGAATACTCTGTTTTAGGTACACATAAAATACTAGCTATTTCTTTAGCCTTCATAGGCACATAGCTTTCCTCTGACATAAAATCTAAAATTAACTTTTCTTTCTCTTCCATTTATTTTTTCTCCTCGTATAATGAACAAAATTATATTGTAGGGGCTATTATTTTCTTAGCTTTTCGAGCGAGTAGCGAGTTAGAATTAAGTTATGCAAAGCTAATTAGGCGTGGCTCCAGCGAATTACCCAAAATAATTTTAGTTTTAAGCAATTCCTTCGAAGGGTGGGCGATTAATAATCACCCCTACATATAAATTTGATTTTCTATTCAATCAAAAAGGGCATAATTCGGTAATTCTAATGGGTATTCCTTACCGATTATGCCCCTACATTTTTATTATTTTATTACATACAATATTCCTAATACAATTGCTAGCACTACAAATGCTATTCCTAATGTTATTGTTAATTTTTTTATTCTTCCTTCTTTTGTTCTTCCTTTATTTTTTTCATAAAAATTATTTGTTGAAGAACCTGTAATTGTTCCTGAGGCACCATCATTATCTTTAGTTTGCATAGTTGCTACTATTATTAATGCTATACAAACTATTAAATATATTACTAATACTATGTTTCTCACTACTACCATTTTTTATACACTCTCCTTTGTTTTTCTTAACATATAGTATTCTAACATATATGTTTTTAAATTGCAATTAGTTTTTTCAAAATTTTTTGATTAAAAACATTATAATTAGAATTCATAGAAAAAATTCATTTATCGAGTCAAAAAAATAGTAGCACATTGTAAGAAGTTGATTTTTTTTCATAATTCTTTTATAATTGTTTAAGATTATAAAATTAGTTTATAGTTTTAAATAATAAAAAATACCAAAAGTTAAATTTTATTTTTTAATTGTTGTTATGTTAGGAGATTTTTATGCAAGTTTTAAGTGTTGAAAAAAATTATGATGGTAAAAACTTAAATTCTTATTTATTATATAAATTCCCTTATTTAAAACAGAGTACTTTATATAAGGCTCTTAGGAAAAAGGATATTAGGGTTAATGGTGTTAGAGTTAATGATAATGTTACTATTCATTTTTCTGATGAGGTGAAAGTTTTTATTAGTGATGAGTTTTTATTTACGCCTGATACATTTAGTAATTCCTATAGTACAAATATAGTATTAGATATTGTTTTTGAGGACAATAATATTCTTGTTATTAATAAACCAGCGGGTATCGAAGTTACTGGTAGCAATTCACTTACCACTGAATGTGAAAAATATATTCATGGCTTTGTTAAACCTTGTCACAGGCTAGATAGAAATACTTCTCGGACTTGTTCTTATGGCTAAAAATGAGAAGGCTCTTCAAATTTTACTTGAGAAGTTTAAAAATAGAGAAATTGATAAATACTATACTGCTACTGTTTATGGAATTTTACCTAAAAAACAAGCTAGGTTAGAAGCTTATTTGTTTAAGGATAGCAAAAAGTCTTTGGTTTATATTTCAGACATTCCAAAGAAAGGTTACCAGAAAATTATTACTTTATATAAGGTTATAAGTGAAGATAAACAAAATAATACATCTATTTTAGATATTAAACTTGAAACAGGTAGAACTCACCAAATACGTGCCCACCTAGCCCATATAGGTTCTCCTATTATTGGTGATGGTAAATATGGAATAAATGAAGTTAATAGAAGGTTTAAGCAAAAATATCAAATGCTTACTAGTTATAAATTGAAATTTAATTTTATTAGTGATAGTGAATTTTTAGAATATTTAAATAAGAAGGAGATATCTATTAATAAAATATAGTAAACTATCATTTAAAAAACTATTTTTCTTATTTAATCAAAAAGTGGTAAGGTTATTATACCCTACCACTTCGTTTCCTTTTTATACTGGAATTACTTCAATCTCTTTGTCAAGGATGTATTCCCAGTACTTCACATTTTGCCCACCTTCTCCTTTGATGATACTCTCTATCTGTTCTGACACTACCAGCTTAATCACTGGTACATATTGCAACTTTTGGATATAAAAGATGCCGTAAAACCCTGTCTTTTCTCCGTTTGCTTTTACTGCTGGCAAAACTTTGATGTCTTCACCAATGCACTTATCAATTTCTGCATTCTTGATTTTAGCAACTTTCGCAGTTTTACCATTAAGTATCTTCATCAAGTAGTCTCTGTCTACTTTCGTGGGAACGCTCTTTGCTTGTTCCACTTTTCTCATCACATTCTTTTTAGCTTCTGCTGCCTTTGCCACTGTTTTACGGCTGGGCACTGCCACTTTCATTTGACCAGTACATATATATACGTCGTTTGTACTGACCACCTGCCGAAACACAGGCAATGTGACTACATCTTCTTCGTAAACTTCGGCATCCCAAAAGCGACATCTTTCATTCGCTTCAACCTTGTAAGCGAGACCCAGTTCCTGCAAAATCGCCTCATATTTTGCACTTACACAGGGTAACCACCGCTCAAATTTTACCTGATACCCTTGTCCGATTTGAAGCACATAATTTTTTGGAAGTGATTCAAATTTCACTGTTGTGTTCTTGGCTACTATGTTTTTCTTATTTTTCATGATGCATCCTCCTTATAGGAAACCTTGTTAAATGTTCTATGTTTATATGATATCATATTATGTTAATTTTTTCAACCTTTTTTCTAAAATTTTCTCTTTTTTAATTTTTTCTATCTCTTTATATTTTTCAAACTTTTCTAAATCTTATGATTATTTTTTACAACATCTTAAGTAATAACTATTAAAATATCCCAAAAAGAAAATAAAATAATATTTTTATTCATCTTTTGCTGTATTTATTTTTAATAATTTAAATATTTCTACTATTACTAATGGTGCAAATACTAAAGCTATTACCTCTATTACATTTCCTATTGGAAGTATTGGTATACTGAATATATGCCTTAATGCTGGTATAAATAATATTATTAGCATTAGTAATGCCGATACCCCTATTGCTAGTAATAACTTTTTGTTGCTGGTTATTCCTGTTTTGAATATTGATTTTTTGTTGTTTCTTATATTAAATACGTGTACTAGTTCTGATAGTGCTAATACTGTAAATGCCATTGCCTGACCTATTTCTACTTTTACTTTTTCTTTTGCTACAAGTTGTGCTCCATTTTGAATTAGTTCGTTTATGTTTTCTATTTCGCTTGCTGATATTATTTTTCCTTCATATTCTAGTATTGTTGGCAAACTTTCTTCTGGAGTTGCTAAACCTATTATGAAGGCAAAAAGTGTAAGTAAGCCTATCATTATTCCTTGATATATTACTCTAAATGTCATTCCTTTTGTGAATATTCCTTTTTTGCTGTTTATTGGCTTTCTTTCCATTATGTCTTTTTCTGCTGGGTCAAATGCTAGCGCTAGAGCTGGAAGTGAGTCTGTTACTAGGTTTATCCATAGAATGTGCACAGGAAGCAATACTTCTATTAGGTTTATATCTATTCCAAATGTTTTTCCAAGCCATGGTGTTATTAGTATTGCTACAAATAGTACTACTATTTCACCTACATTACTTGATAGTAAGAATTGAATTGCTTTTAATATATTATCATATATACGTCTTCCTTCTTCTACTGCTGATACTACTGTTGCAAAGTTATCGTCTGTTAGTATTACATCTGATGCTTCTTTCGCTACATCTGTTCCTACCATTCCCATTGAACAACCTATATCTGCTGTTTTTAGAGCTGGACTATCGTTTACTCCATCTCCTGTCATTGCAACTACTTCTCCGTTTTTTTGCCATGCTTTTACTATTCTTACTTTGTGTTCTGGGCTTACTCTTGCATATACACTGTATTTTCTTACGTTTTTTACTAGGTCTTCATCAGTCATTTTTTCAAGTTCACTACCTGTTATTGCTTCTTCTTCTTTTTGCAGAATTCCTAGTTTTTTTGCTATTGCTATTGCTGTGATTTTATGATCTCCTGTAATCATTACTGTTTTTATTCCTGCTTTTTTACATTTTTCTACAGCTTTTTTTGCTTCTTCTCTTGGTGGATCTATCATTCCTGCCATTCCTACATATATCAGATTTGTTTCTATGTTTTTCATTTCTTCTTTTGTTGGTTTATGATCTAGCTCTTTATAACCAAATGCAAGTACTCTTAATGCTTCTTTTGCCATTTCTTCATTTTTTTGTTCTATTTGCTTTTTATACTCATTTATGTTTTCTTGTACATTTCCATCTATTATATAACCACTACATCTATTTAAAAGTTCATCTACTCCGCCTTTCGTGTATACTAAATATTTATTTCCTACTTGATGAACTGTTGTCATTAGCTTTCTTTCTGAATCAAATGGTAGTTCTTCTACTCTTTCAAATTGTTCATATATTGATGGTTCAAATGCTAGCTTAAAGCCCATATCTACTAGGGCTGTTTCTGTTGGGTCTCCTGCTAAGGTGTTGTTTGTTGTTATTTTTGTGTCATTGCAAAGCATTGCTATATGAACTAATCTTTCTAGGTCTGCTATTTGGGTTATGTCTGTTTCTGCTTTTTCTAAAGTTTCTATGTCCATTAGTTCATTATCTGTATATATTTTTTGTACTGTCATTTTGTTTTGTGTTAATGTTCCTGTTTTGTCTGAACATATTACTGTGGCACTTCCTAGAGTTTCTACTGCTGGTAGTTTTTTTACTATTGCATTTTTCTTAACCATTTTTTGTACGCCTATTGCTAAAACAATAGTTGATACTGCGGCTAATCCTTCTGGTATTGCTGCTACTGCTAAACTTACTGCTGTCATAAACATATCTATAGGATTTTTACCATATAGTATTCCTATTACAAATATTATTGCACAAATTACTAATGCTACTATTCCTAGTGTTTTTCCTAATTGGTTTAGCTTTTTTTGTAGAGGTGTTTCTACTTCCCCAGTTTGACTTAAAATACCTGCTATTTTACCTACCTCAGTATTCATTCCTATATCACATACTATTCCTTTTCCTCTTCCATATGTTATTAAACTAGATGAGAATAACATGTTGCTTCTATCCCCTATACCTATTTCTTTCTCTTCTATTGCTTCAGTATCTTTTTCTACTGGTACAGATTCTCCTGTTAATGATGATTCTTGTGATTTTAAGTTTACTGCTTCTACTAGCCTTAAGTCTGCTGGTACATAGTCTCCTGTTTCTAAAACTACTATATCTCCTGGAACAAGCTTACTTGATGGTATTACAGTTTGCACTCCATTTCTTATAGTTTTTGCATTATGACTACTTAATTTTTGTAATGCTTCTAATGATTTTTCTGCTTTGTTTTCTTGTGCTACTCCTATAACCGCATTTACTATTACTACTATTAATATAATTATTGTGTCTGTTATTCCTTCTCCTTGTGCTATTCCAACTCCTCCTGATACAAGTGCTGCTATTATTAATACTATTATCATAAAGTCTTTAAATTGTTCTAAAAATTTTACTACTACACTTTTCTTTTTCTTTTCTTCTAACTTATTTTCTCCATATTTACTTTTCTTTTCTTCTACTTGTTTTTCATTTAAACCTGTTTCTAAGTTGGTTTCTAATTCTTTGCATGCTTCTTCTATACTTTTATTAAACCATTGCTTTTCCAAATTAACCCTCTCCTTTATATTTATTATATACAAAAAATAGACTTTTAAAGAATTTTTTACATTTTTTAATGCACCTCCTTCTTTAAAAGTCTTGCTTACCATATAGGTTACTAACCAGATTTTTTTGTTTCGCGATTGTTGATTAGTAGTTTATAAGCTACTCCCTTTTAAACTTTATTTATTTTATCATTTGTTTTTTTATTTTGCAATATTTTTTTTGCATTTAAGTTGCACTTTTTTTCTTTTTTGTTTATAATAAATTTGTTTAAATTTTG
Organism: uncultured Clostridiaceae bacterium; assembly: GCA_948444845.1. Classification (GTDB taxonomy): domain Bacteria; phylum Bacillota; class Clostridia; order TANB77; family CAG-508; genus UMGS1663. The sequence continues at coordinate 26,119 of CAOJVB010000006.1, forward strand.
ATAGGAGTTTTAGTATGGAACATTGGAGTGTTGAGGATTATAAAAATTTTACAGATAGTAAAAAGAAAAAAAGTAAATATAGAGCTAATAAGGTTTCTATTGATGGGCATACTTTTGACAGTCAAAAAGAAGCAGATTATTATTGTGAGCTTAAATTACGTCTTCAAGCAAACGAGATTAATGGTTTTTGCTTACAACCTACTTTTATATTAGCACCTAGTTTAAAGTACAAAGCTGACTTTATTATTTTTAACAAAGATAATTCTACTGAAGTCATTGATGTTAAAGGTTTTAAAACTAAAGAATATATTGCTAAGAAAAAGGTTTTTGAGGATAAATTTAATTTAAAAATAACTGAAATCGAATAATGTGTTAAAAGCTTTTTCTGTTATACAAAATTAGAGTAAGTTCAACCATTATATTGGTAAAATTTACTCTATTATTTGATAAATTATAGTACTAATTTTAAGACTGCCTCTTTAACTATAATTGTTATTATTTTATTCATTTGTTTGTATTTCTTCAGTTGTTTCTTCTATTATTGCTTCTACCGTTTCTTCCGGTTGTATACTTACTGATGTAGCTATTGGTGTACTTCCAAATGTAAATACTTTTTTGGTCGCTTTTTGTTTTTCTTCAAATTTTTTGTAAAATTCTTCTTTTGCTTCTTTTAGTGTTTCTTCCATTGCATTAAACATTTCTTCTATGTCTTGTTTTGTAAAGTCATAAGTATTGCTTCTTGCCATTGGCTCTAATATTTGTATGTCATGTAATACATTATTTACTCTTTTACCTGCATTTTCTATAAATTTGTTTCTTTTTTCTTCATTTACTTCTCTTTCCATTTTGTTTCTCACTCCTTATTTTATTGTATTTTTTCTTCTTTTATAAAATATCACAACTTTTTACAAAATTCAAATGTTTTTCTAATTTTCTTAAGAAATTATTACTATATAATTATAATTTTCTATATTAATAATTATTTTTTATTTTGTTTGTATTTTAGAATTTTCATTTTGTGGCAAAGCATAGGAAAGTATTTTTTTATTTTCTTATTTTAGCAATAAAGAATCCTTCATAATTTTTAGTAGGTTTGACACAAAGTGTTCCTTCTATTTTTGTTGGTAATAGTGGTAATTCCTCTTTTCCTTCAAATTCAATTGGTATTATTTTAGCATTACTTTCTTGTAATATCTTATTTACTATTTCTTCATTTTCACAATTAAGTATCGAACAAGTTGAATATACCATTTCATGGCCTGGCTTTAATATTTTTATTGCTTTTTTTAGAAGTTGTAATTGAGAGGTTGTACTTTTTTCTATTAGTTTTTTTGTAAATGTTTTTTCTATATTAGCATCGTTTATGCTTAGTATTCCGCTTCCGTGAGCATGGTGCATCTAATAAAATTTGGTCAAATGAGAAAAAGTCATCAATTCTTCTGCTGTCTGTTTGCATTGTGTATACTGAAGTTGCCCCTTGTTTTTCTATGTTATATTTTAGACGTTCCAACCTAATAGTGTTCATTTCACAAGCTGTAATATGTGCTTTATTTTGTGTTAGCACTGCAAGCTGGGTGGTTTTACCTCCTGGTGCTGCTGCCATATCTAATATGTCGTAGCCTTCTTTGGGATTTAGAATAATTGGTGGTAACATTGATGATAAGCTTTGTAAATATATTTCTCCGTTTTTATACATTTCTAGGCTTTCTATTTCTTTTTCAGTGCTATTTTTTATTATAAATGCTTCTTTGCTCCAAGGTACTTTTTCAAATTCAATTCCTAATTCTTTTAATTTGTTTTCTATTTCTATAACAGCTACTTTTAATGTATTTACTCTAAAAGTAACTGGTCTTTTTACGTTGTATCCTTCTATTATTTCTTTTGTTATTTCTTCTCCATATTGTTTTTTTAACATTTCTTTTAAAAACTCTGGTATATTTGTTGCTTCTTGATTCATATAAACTTCCTATCTTTCTTTTAACAAAATTTACATTATATCTGATTTTCTAGGCATTACAATTGCTGCAATAATATATGCTAATATTCCACTTCCTGCACATGCTGTAAATAGTATCCATGCTAACCTAACTAACGTAGGATCTATATCAAAATATTCTGCTATTCCTCCACATACTCCATCTAATTTTTTCCCTTGTTCAATTTTATACAATCTCTTTTTCATTTATTTTATCTCCTAAATTATTTTTTATCTTCTTTCATTTCTTTTTCAAATTTTTCTTGTGCCTCTTTTATAAATATTCTACTTCTTCCACAGATCGGATTATTTAATGGGCAATGGTTATAGCAACCTCTACATGTTAGTTTTGCTAAATATTCTTGAAATTTTTCTTCCATTTTCTTGCTCCTTTCATAATATCATTATATATAGTTTTTATTTTAATATATATAAATGCAAAAGGTGTCTAATTTTATTGCTTTTTAAAATATTCTTTTCCCACCTTACATATAGGACACTGAAAATTTTCTGGTAGCTCTTCGCCATAGTATATATAACCACATACTGAACATATCCATGCTGTTTTTCCTTTTTCGGTAGTAACTTTTAATAGTTCTTCTTTATGTTCTTGATAGTATCCATAGCTCATTGGTTCTTTTTCTTGGAAAACATCTGCTTCTATCATTTTTCCTATGAATAGTGTATGTGTATCATTTTCTATACTATCTACTATTTCACATACCATATAGCCTATCCCATCATTTATAACATCTATTTCTTCTATTTTTGTTGTTTCTATATTTTCAAATTTATTTATTTCTCTTGATGTGTTGAAACCGAATGTTTTAATTATTTCTGGGTTTACATCTTTACTTAATACTGATATAGCAAATTTATTGTGTTTTTTTAATAGTTCATTAGTATAATTACTTTTCATTACAGCTACTGATATTAGAGGCTCGTCTCCTGCACTTACTTGTGATACTGCATCTACTATGCATCCTCCTTCTTTTGTTGTTAATACATACATTCCTTGTGTTATTTTTCTTGTTATTTTTATATTTTTCAAAGTTTCTCTTCCTTTCATTATATACTTATTTCATATTCATATTAGCATAAAAGCAAATAATTAGCAAGGCTAACTATTTGCTTTTTTATTGAATAGGAAAGATCGATTTCAAATGCAAATATTTCTCTATCTTTCATAAACGTCCCCCAATTATATCTTTTCATATTGTTTTTTACACTCTTTTATTCCTAAAATATTTAATCCTTTTTGTATATTCTCATTTTTCATGAAGTACTTCCATATTGTTCCTGCTAAATAATTTTCTATCATTAACATTGATATTCCTTTATCTATTCCTATTACTTCTTTTGAATACCACTCTTCATTTTCTAAATTGTAAGCATCTTTGAAACCATATTTACACCATAGTTTTGGGTAATTATTATAAAAATTTTCTAATGCTTTTATACTTAGTTCTGGGGTAAATACTATTGAGCCTGCTGGTCCACAAGGAGTTATTGTTCCGTCATTTTGTTTGTCTAAATTGGCTAAACTTGGTTTTGCTCCATATCCACCACTGTATCCTTTTGGTCCCACACATGCAGTTAACCCCCATGAATTTTCCCCAAAGGTTTTAAATTTTTTGCTATTTTTTATACAATATTCTCTATTTGCAATAGTAGCTTTTATAGAGTTTTCAAACCAGTTAATTCCCTCTTCATCTACTTTATTTCTAAACTCTATCCATGCATGTGAAAACTGATATGTAAATAATGTTCCGCAATATGTATAAATAATATCTTCTATTCCTTCATAACTTTCCTTTTCTTTTCTTATATCATCATACATTGTTTTGTTTATAGGAAATGTTGGTGAGCCTGCTCCAAGTACATATAACATTAGTTGTTCTGCATACATATCCCAGTGTCCCCAAAAGCCTTCTTCTGGTTTATATCCCATATAAAAATAATTAGTTTCTTTATTTCTATACCATTCCCAATTAATTCTTTTATATAATTCTTCCGCTTTTTGTTTGATTTCTCCTTCAAAAAATTCTCCTGCACATATTGCTCCACATATGAAAATTGCAGTATCTATTATTGATATTTCACAACTCCATTCTCTTTTTGCTGTATCCATATTTACAAAATGGTAGTAAAAGCCATTTTCTCCTTCTACATTATTTAAAAAGGTATCTAAAGTTTTATTTGCTCTTTTATATGCCTTTTTATAACTAATCCATTTTCGTTCTACTCCTATTACCAATGCTGCAAGTCCATATCCAACAGATGCAATACTTGCAATATTGTTTGCATACATGTCCTTATCTCTAATTAGCCCATATCCTTTGCTGTTTTCATTTAAGTTACTTTCTTTAATAAAAAATTTGTAACTTCCTTTTAGTTCTTTAAGTAATAAATTATTACCATACTTTTTTAATATTCTCAAAACACCACGTCCTTTAAATTTATGTTAACATTTTTCTTTTTGATTTTCAATGGAAATTTATTCCCTAATAAGGTCATTTATTAATTATATAGTAAAAGTCAAAAAACAATCTGTGCTATTTTTTATAACACAGATTGTAAAATGATTATTAAATATTTGTATTTATTAAATTCTTATATATTCACTCATAGTAAAAACTTCTACATTCGTTTTATTACTTTGCAAGGGTTTCCAACTGCTACACTATTGGGTGGAATACTTTTATTTACTATGCTTCCTGCTCCTATTACAACATTATCTCCTATTGTGACTCCTGGAAGTACTACTACATTTCCTCCAATCCATACATTATTGCCTACTTTTATAGGTTTTGCATATTCTAATCCTTCATTTCTTTGTTTGTAGTCTAATGGGTGTGTAGCTGTATAAAAACTGCAATTTGGTGCTATAAATACATTATCTCCAAATTCCACCTTATTTCCATCTAAAATAGTTAAATTATGGTTTGAATAAAAGTTCTCTCCTACTTCTATATTGTAGCCATAATCACATATAAATGGCTGTTCTATTAGAAAGTTTTTTGCTGTTTTTCCTAGTATTGTTTTCATTAACTTTTTTCTTTCTTCAGTTTTTGAAGGTTTTATATTATTGTATTCATAGCATTTGTCTTTTGCTATATTTCTTTCTTTTATTAATTCTTCATCATAATTTGCATTATATATTTGACCTGCTAGCATCTTTTCTTTTTCAGTCATTTTCTCCTCCTTTTATACTTACTTTTTATAAAAAACAAGAATAATATTTTCTAAGCTCATTCTTCGCTAAGAAAATCTAATTCTTCCATAACTATCTTCTAAGGAAACTCACCGCTATCGCGGATGACTTTCCTAAGAATATAAAAATAATTATTCCCCTCTAAATACATAGTATTCTTTTTTATCCAAGGGCAACCAAATACAAACCTGTTTATTTGAAAGTTAAGTTTTGTTTGCTTTGTTTTTATTGTCATTTTTCCTAGTATAAATATATGGCTTATTTTGAAGTCTTGTATTTCTTCCCATGGTATAATAGCGTAAGTTTCTCCGTTTGTAGGGTATATTGTTATTCCTTTTTCGTTAAATAAAAAAAAGTAGTATTCTGTTTGCTCAAATTTTATATATGTTTTCCAAGGTGTTGGTATTACAGCGTTTGGCATTGGTATATTTGTAACATATATTATCTGTTTCTGTTATTTTATATTTTTCTATTATATTTTCTAGTTGTTTTGTAATCATATTTTTCCTTCTTGTATTGTAGGTCTTATTTCTTTTTAGAAAAATTTTGAAAGACTTGGAAAGTTTTTGATGCATCCCAAATCTTTACATTACTTTTTTAATTGTTTTTAAAGAATAGTGAATCTGTTATGAAATCTCCAACATTTTGCCATTCTTCTTTTAGTTCTTCTGTACAGTTAAAAGCTATTATTACTAATTTGTCATTATATGAGAAAAATATCATATTATTATATATTTTTGTATCTACTGCTTGTGACATTAATTTTATTTGACCAATATTATGTTTTTCTTCTTTGTAATAGTTTGAGCTTATTATTTCACTATTGTTTTTTAGTATTTTTTCCATATATTCTTTGTAAGTTTCTATTTGTTCATTTTTCATTTCGTTTTGTGTTATGCTTATTGCAATATTCACAGTTGTATCGTCATTTGAAAATACTATGTTTGGTACATCTCCATTATATTTCTTATTTATTGTTTCGTAGTCTAATTGTTTAAAGGTTTTTGGAATTTTTACGTAGAATTGGTTTTCTTCTATATGAATATATTCAGTTTCTATTTGCTCTCCACTTTTAGTTTGCGTAGTTAATGTTTCATACTTTTTACTTTCTTTTTCAAGTTTTTTATTATCATTTGATATAACAACTTGAATTATAATGCAAGCACTTATTATAATTACGAATATTGCACCTAATACTACTTTTATTGTTTTGTTCCCTTTTTTCATTTTCTAATTTCCCCCTTTATAGAATTTTTATACCTAAATAATATCATAAAGACATATAGCCTGCAATGCTTTTATATTTTTTTCTATTTGTTTGTTTACTTTTTTATATAGTATAATATTTATATTTTATAGACTTTTATTGGCTGTTTGAATAAATTAAATTATAAATAGTTTATATTCTTTCAATTTTATAGTTTTCTTAAAATAGAATACTTTGCTAGTGTAGTATAGAAAAACAAACTGTGCCATTTTATAACACAGTTTGCAAAAAATTATTTAATTTTATATCAACAGTAACTTAATTAATGGTTATCTTTCCGCTGATTGTTGAGATATCTACATCTGCATTATAGCCATTTTTATCTGCTTCGTGGCAGTTCACAACTTTTCCACTTACTGTACTGGTAGAAAGCTTAATGTTTTTGACATTGCTAAAATCAACCAATACTTTTCCAAATATTGTAGAAGTTTTTAACGAAATATCTTCACTTGCAACAATATTAAGTTTAACACCTCCACTTATTGTTGAAATGTTTGCCTTTTTAAATGTTGCATAACTGTTTACTTTACCGCTTGTCGTTTCAACTTTAATATTTTGCGCTGAAACTTCCTCACTTAATTCAACGCCTGCTGACACTGTTTTTATACTAATTGTCTTAAGATATTTAGGTATAGCAACATCTAACTCCAAATTACTTCCATAGCAGTTTCCCTCATATTGTAATGCAATTTTAATTTCATTTAATTTTCTCTGAACAACAAACTTAAGTTCTTTATCCAAATTTGCTTCTCCATGTAAGTGTGCTTCCACTTTTGAAGACTTAGAAACTGATACATTAACTTTTACAAATGTTGAATGTACAGTTACTTTTTCGATATTACCTGCTTCTTCACATTTCCGCTCATCATATTTTTTAAGTTCGCCTTTTCCGCCTCCATTTGTTACAACATTTCCATTCTGAATTACTACACTACCGGAAAAAACAGTACCATTTACTACACTATTAGAAAAAACATTGCCATTGAAAAACATAATTTTTCCTCCTTATACTCTCTTATAAATGTTTGTTTTTAGTGCTACTTAGTAATATTCATTACTGTATAAGATTTTTTATACATGGTATTACATATTTTTCATTATACTCCTATTTTACATAATTTTCAAGGTGCTTTAGAATATTTATTTACTTTTTAATAGTTTTATGGTAAAATCAATATCACCTTAAGCTAAATGGCTTGTTAGTAACTATTAATAAAATTTTATTATAGGAGGTTTATTATGATTAGACGGAGTAAAATTTGGTGTTTAGTATGTTTCGTATTAGCTTTCATATGTGCACTTTTATATGTGCTATTTTTTAATTGCTACATTATTAAATTAAACTTTATTTTTTCATTTATTTTTCTTATAATGTTTGCCACTTTATTTTTTGCATTATTTTTTACATTTCGTAACATTCTAAAGAAAATACAATTGAAATACCACATTTTCCTTTTTCTTTTCTTATTATTTACTATAACATGTTTTTCAAGCATTTTAATAGCAATTGCTTTTAAGTTCTTTTTCCCTATAATAATTATTATTGTTATTTCATGCATAATGTCTATAGTATTTGGGCTTCTTTCCAGAATTGAAGAGTTAAAATTTGAGCAACAAAATTAATTCTTTAATAATTTTTTGCCATAACATTTTCAATAATTATTTGAAATGTTATGGCTTATTTTAATTAGTTTTTATTGTTATATCTTTAATATTAGTATTTTGCTTTTTATATATTTTGAACATTTTATCATTTATTATATTTATTATTTTTGCATAAATGTATAGTTTAAAACTATCTATATTCGATAATTTCTTTTTTGGTTTGTATTTTACTTTATGCTCTGTGCTTGCCCAGAAGTCCATTAGTGCTGTTCTTATTTGTATTTCTACTTTTATATGTATTGTTTCTTCTTTTATTTTTACTGGTACTTCTATTATTACATGGTAAGCTGAATATCCACTCTTTTTTGCCTTTTTTATATAGTCTTTTTCTTTTAATATTTTTATATCTTTTTGATTTGCTATAATGTTTCTTATTTTATAAATATCTTCTTTATAATTACAAACTATTCTTACTCCTGCAATATCATTAATGTTTTGAATCATATTTTCATAATTAATTTCTATTTTTTTCTTTTTCATTTTCCCAGCTATACTTTCTGGGCTTTTTATTCTTGATGTTATATTTGTTATTACTTCATAATTATAATATTCATTTAATATTCTTTTTAAATTTGTAAGTTTTTCTATTATGCTATTTAATGCTTTTTGGTAAATTAGCATAATTATTTCAAATTCATCATATTCTTTTTCTACTTTTATTAGTTCATTATTTTTTAGTACCTCATTTTCTTTTTTTAATATACTTTCCATTTTATCCCTCCTTAATTAGGTTATATGGATTATATATTACATTTGTTAAACATATATTAACGTTTTGTGACTTTTTTGTGTTATTTGCCTTTTTCTTTTTTCAATTTAGGTCTAAACTCCTTGTTTTAAGTAGTTTCATTATATCAAAAAAAGTTAAACATTTAAAAAATAAACATTAAAATAAGTAAGCTAAAAGAGATGAAAAAAATTCATACGAATTTTCTCCATCTCTTTTAGCTTACTTGTTACATTTTTTTGGTTTTACAATTTGTTACTAATTTTCTGTAATTGCAAGGTATTCAACAGGAGTATATACATAGTAAAATCCATTATTGCCGTACCAAGTAATTGTTGTAGGTTCAGTTCCAGGAATTATCTGTTTGCCTTCTGGGTCTGATTTAATAATTTCAGGCTGCCTATTCCATCCCATTTTATGAAACCATATTTGTGTATCTCTGTCCTGCCGAACAAAATGAAAATCTCCTTTGGGAAGTTCCTTGTTAGGTGGAGTATAGAATACTTTTACAAGATATTCATTCTCCTTTAGCTGTTTTTCTTCTTCTAAGCCTATCCTCCTATAAGATATACTTAAATTTTCTAAGTCTATCTGGATTTTTTTCATCAGTTGTTCTTCATTTTCTATATTTTGTACATGATTAAAACATTTTTTTGTAAATCCTGGAATAAAGTCTATTCCTCTTTTTCCATTGTACATAATTCCTAGTGCATATGCATAGCAATTTGTTGTTTTTACTGTTTTTTCGTCAAGCATTATTGGATTATTTGTTTGTAGTAACTCCCATGACTTCCGAATACTATTTTTTATTCTTTTTATTTTGAGAATACGCATATTATTACCTCTCTCTTTCTTCAAATTTATTTTATGTAATGTATTATATCATTTTTTAGTATAAATGTCAATTTTATGTGCACTATATTATAATTATTTTTATTTGAATAATTGGTCAATTATTTGACACTTACTATTCTATATGGTATATTTTTTTCTATAAAATTATATAAAGGTGTTGATTTATTTGAAAAGAACAAAATTAATAGATAGAGTTTTACCTTCTTATACAAAAGGTGAAGAAATTTTTAATATGGTTACTCATATTGTCGGTGGTGCTTTGGGGGTTATTGGTATTATATTGGTACCTACTTTTGCGGGCTTTCATCATAACATTTATGGCATTGTTAGTGGTATTATTTTTGGTTTTTCTATGATTTTACTTTATTCAATGTCTAGTATATATCATGGACTTAGTCCTAAACTTAAGGCTAAAAAAGTTTTTCAAATTTTAGACCATTGTTCTATTTTTATTTTAATAGCTGGTTCGTATACTCCTTTTTGTTTATGCTCATTAAGAGAATATAACCCTATAACTGGTTACTCTATCCTTGGTATTATTTGGCTTGCTGCTATATTAGGTATTATTTTTAATTCTATCGATATTAAAAAATATAAAGTGCTTTCTATGGTTTGCTACCTTTTAATGGGATGGTGTATTATTGTTAAAATTAATGTACTACCTAACTTATTAACTATACCTGGTTTTGTACTTTTACTTCTTGGTGGTATTATTTATACTATTGGAGCTGTTTTATATGGAGTTGGAAAAAAGCATAAATATATTCATTCTGTTTTCCATATATTTATATTTTTAGGAAATTTACTACATTTTCTTTGTATTTTGTTGTATGTTGTTTAATTATTATAAAAAAGAACATTCCTCAAATGATTTCTAACAGAAATGGAAGAGAAGTCAATGGGGACGGAGATTTTTGGCTACTTTTATTAAAATCAAAAAATAATTTTAATAAAAGTAGCCAAAAATCTCCGTCCCCATTGACTTCTCTTTAACTTAAATTTTAAGAAACCACAGACATTTGTCTGCAGTTTCTTTAGCATTTCTGGTACTTATACTATTCTCAAATCTTCAATTAGTACATTGTAGAGTTCTTCTAAGTCGGAAATTCTTTCTTCAATATTGCTAATCTCTAATCCTTCTAATAGCTCTCGTACATAGGAGTCAAATTCCTCCTTTACTTTTTGTTCTTTTTTGGACAGGCCTTTTACTCCTTTTATGAATTTGAATTTCTTTTCTGAATAATTTTCTTTTATGTGTTTTCCATACAGAAATTCGATGGCTTCTTTTGTATTTTGTACTGCTTTTTCTTCATCTTCAATTAGTTCTAATTTCAGAGAATTGTTTTTATTAAGAGTAATACATCCAAAACCATAAATAGGCTCGCCATATCCACCATTACCAATTGTTATTTCCTGCTTTCCTATGTAAGGAATGCATTTTAATACAGAAGAAATATCAAATGCTTCTAATTCAGAAAGATTTCTTTTAGCTCTATCCCATGCTTCTTTTACTCTTGCACGTTCTACTTTATTTCTTAAGTCAGCCATACTGTTTCCAGTGTGACTATTCCAAGAATCGCCATAGTATTTGAGAGTAACTTGTGTTCCATCATCTAATGCTACTCTTTTAGCTTCTGAATGATACAGTGTGTACTTATCTACAGTAATTGAGGTTTCTCTCCAATGGTAGCTTACTTCAAAGGCTTTTCCATCAATCGCTATTGTTTTTTGCCTTCTATCTTCGTAGTAAGTACTTCTATTACTAGCTTCATACTCTGCTTTTAATTCTGCATAGTCTGGATGATTTGGAACAACTTCAGTAGTTTCTGCAATTTCAATATCTTTAAAATATGTTACCTTTGTTACTTTAACAGCATCCTCATAAGAAGAATAATAACAATCTGTTTCTTCCTCTGTAATAAACTGAGGTGCTATTTGTTTTAATTCTTCGGCAGTTATTTTGCTTGCTATTGTAACCAAGTCCATTGTTCTTTTCCTGCCATATGAGTCTTTAAACTCAATAATTCTTGGCTTTCCAACTACTAATCTTGGACTACTTGAGCTTAAGCAACTTTTTCGGTCTAAGTTTCTGTAAACTCCATCTCCATTTACATAGCCATAACCAGTATCTTTATATACATGATTAATCATTCCTGCGATGCACGCCATCTTTATTGCTTCACAGTCATCAGAAAATGTTATTTCTACAACTCCTTTTAGTGCTTCATGCATTCTTTTGATGTGCTCTTTAATCTGGAAGAAGGCTTTTTTGTTAATGCCTACTTCATCAAATTTTATAAAGCCTATTTTCTGAAGTGCATTCCACACATCCAGCTCTGCTAATAAATCACTTTCTCTTTCACGAGTAAAGTTAGCATATGATGCATCCTTGCTAAGTAAAGTTCCGATTTCCACAATAGATGCAATTTTGATTACTTCTTCTGTAACACCATATTTTTCGGCCTCAATAATCATTCTTGCTGATTGCACGCCTACTGGCATTTTAGCCATTTTGTAGCCGATGGGGGTTACTGTGTTATCTTCCTCAAGTGCACCTAAGTTTATAAGCATTTCCTTTGCTCTTACAAGTTCTTCTATTCTTGGTTGATGGAAGAATGGAAAGTCTACTGCATCGATTCCAATAGTTGCTAAGCGCAGTACTGTCTGCTCTAAAAGACATCTTTGAATTTCAGGTACCGAGAACTCTTTTCTTTCTTCAAAGTAAGTATTTGAACAAAGAATGTATTTGCCTTCCTTTGTTCTTCCTGCACGGCCTTTTCTTTGAATGCAGTCTGCCTTGCTTGTGTCTCTTAAGAATAACCCCTCAATACCATCATGTGTTTCTAAGCGTCTTTCTTTTCCAGTATCTACTACTGCATCGATATCTGGAATGGTTATTGATGTTTGTGCCACATTTGTAGCTACAACTACCTTAGGAACCGAATAACTATAAAAGCACTTTTTTTGTTCTTCAGAATCGAGTTCTCCATGTAACGGAAGGACTTTTGCTTTTACATTGTTAAAAGAAAGTTCTTCAATTACTTCTGCAATCTCTTTTTTGCCAGGAACGAATACCAGTGTATTTCGTCCTTCTGATACCATTTCATCAATAGTCGAAATTAGATGCATTTCGCTTCTTTCTTCAAAGCTTACTGGAAATAATCTTCCAGGTACTTCTAAAGAATATACATCTTCTCCAAAGTATTCTGCCAAGCTCTCTTTTTCCAGAGTTGCACTCATAATAACTACTTTGGTACACCAGCCCTCCTGTATCTTCTTCTTAGACCAGCCTATAAGTGTTTCAATATTTGAGTTCCACTCGTGAACTTCATCTATTACTAACACTTTAGGTTTGTTCTTAGTATCTGTAAGAGACCGAACTAACTCTAAACCATCTGTACAATAGAGTATTGATGTATTTTTAGAATCTTTTCTCTCAAGTGCTGTTCTGAAACCTACTATTTCACCTAACGTAGTTCCCATTTCTTCTGCTACTCTTTCAGCTAACGACCAAGCAACCATACGCCGAGGTTCGGTAACAACAACATCATACCCAGCGTTATGTGCATACTGCGGTACCTGTGTTGATTTTCCAGAGCCTGTTTCAGCTGTAATAATTGTTACAGCATGATTCTTGATTGCCTGTGTGATTTCATTCATGTAGTTGTAAATAGGTAATGATGTGTTCATATTAAAATACTCCTTTCAAATTTCGCTTATTTAAGTTTTTTGGTAATGTTTGTTTATGCTAAATATAAACAATATCACTTATATTATATAACATTTTACATAAAATCGCAATCAGATATGGTTATTTATGTAAAAAAGTAATAACTTTTACTTATTATTGTCAAAGTTATTACTTATATATAAGGTTATTTTTAATTATTTTGTTTTGCTTAGTATTTGTTGTTATATATAATATATTTCTATATTATTATATATTATATATGCATGTTATTAAACAAGTTATTTTCCTACATTTATATTTCCACAATCACATTCTAGTTGTAATGTAATTTCTGAGTTTCTATTATTTCTACTTATATTTGCTTTTCCTAAGTCTACTTTTGATTCTATGTATACTTCATTTGTTTCTTTTATATCTATATTTCCTAAGTCTGCTTTTATTTTAGAATTTTCGTTTATTATAAGTTTTTGTATTTCTACGTTTCCTGAGTCAACTTTTATGTCGCATTTATTTAGTATTTCTTCTACTTTTATATTTCCTAAATCACATTTTATATTTGCATTTTTTATTTTGCCTATTTCTACATTTCCTGCGTCACAGTCTACATTTATTGTTGCATTTGGTAAATTGTTTATATAGCAGTTTCCTAAGTTATTGTTGATTTTTATTGTATTATTATAGCTAGAAGGAATATTTATTATAATATCATTTTTTATATTTCCAAAATTAAAAAATATGAATTTGTTTCTTTTTGTATAATCTACTATTAATTTATTTCCTTCTAACGTAATTTCTACATCTTTCTCTTCTTCTCCATAAGCTGTTACTGTAATATTATCGTTTGAAGTTTCTTTTAATGTAATATCTCCTGCATCTTATTTTATTTCTATATTTTTTATTTCCTCTAAGCTAAAAGTTTTGTCATATATTATTTTATTGCTTTTAGAACCAATATTTATTATTTTACCTTTTCCCCCTGTTAAATTTACTACTAAAAACATTACTAAAATGAATATTAATATAGAAAGTAGTATTAATAAACATATAATTGGTGTTTTATTATTCATCTTTTTCATCTCCTTTTAACATGAATATTAGTTTTACAACTTGACATATTAAACCATTTATTATAAATATTACCCAAGTTACATGCCATGCCATTGTTGTAAAACTTATTATGAAATATAGTGCTACACAAATTGAGCCTATAATTCCATTTATTTGTTTTATTATTTTTTCTTCTTTCTTTTCTTCTTTTGTTTTTTCAAATTTTGGCATTGACATATAGTTTTTTATTATTCTTGCTGTTGCCCAGCCTATTAGTATTAAGAATATGGAACTTACTATTATTGGGTTTCCATGTGTTACTGGTATTGCTACCATTATAAATGCTATTGATACAATGTATATAAATATTGAGCCACTTACTACTTTAGCCGATTTTTCTTTTGCTTCTTGTTTAGTAATTACATTTTCTTTTTGCTCCTCTGTTTGTTCTTGCTTTTCTTCTTTTATTTTGCCTGTTATTAGTTCTTCTACTCCTATTTCAAATAATTCACTTATTGGTACTATTTTGTCAAAGTCTGGCGTGCTTTGGTTTGTTTCCCATTTTGAAACTGTTTGTCTTGTTACATTTAATTTTTCTACCACCTCATCTTGTGTTAAACTTTTTGATTTTCTTAATTCAAATAATCTTTCTCCTAAATTCATTATTTTTCATCCTCCTTTGTTTTAAATTATATATGTTTTTTTTATTATTTTCTATCAATTTTGGTTGGAAATTTGTCAACTGGTTTTAACATTTAGGTGTTTTAATTAGTTGCAAAGGTTGTAATTGTAAGTTTTTTTATTATTGTATCATATATTACTTGGATAATTCTATATTTTTATTGTAAAAGAAAATAAGGTTACAAATTATAGCCTTTGATTGTGAAGTAGTAATATATTTTATTTTTGCATACATTTTTACATTTTGGTTACACTATTAAAAAAATGTGGAGGTGTTTTATGAAATTAACTATATGTGAATTAAGTTATTTAAATGAACTAATTACTAGTTGTGTTAATACTATTACTTGTATGTCTTTATTTAAAAATCAGGTTACTAATGAAGAATTAAAAGCTTTACTTTGTAATCATTTTCCTATTCATGTGGAGGATTATAATAGAAAAGTAGAGTTTGTTAAAAATATGGATAGTGCTTCTGGTAAACTTAATGTTCCTGAGCTTAATACTTCTATTTTTACTGAAGATGTTAATAGTTCCAAACATGCTGAGCCTATTACTGTAAATACTAATGTTACTACTTTGACTGACAGGGAAATTGCTTTATCATATTTCTTAACTTTAAAAAGAGCTGGTAAGGAGTATGCCATAGCTTCTATGGAGGCTACTAACCCTACTTTACGCCAATTTTTAAAGGATGCTTATACTATGAGTTGTAATCATTCTTATGAAGTTTATGAGTGGATGGCTAAAAATAATTATTATCCTATTATTGTTGCTACTGGGGAACAAACTGGGGATATTGGTAGTATTTATAATACTATTTCTTTATAAAACATTTGGGCTAGAAGGCCTTTGAAAGGGGCTGTAAAAAAAGGAAAGATTTGGGACGTGTACAAAACTTTCCCTTTTTATTTAAAATTAAAAAATAAAGTAAAAAAAGGTAAAAGGAAAGTTTTGTATGCGTCCCAAATCTTTCCTCCATCCTTTTTTATTTGTGCTCTTGTATGTATTTAACAACATCTCCTACTGTAACTATTTTTTCTGCCTCGCTATCTGGTATTTCCATTTCAAATTCTTCTTCTATACTCATTATTAATTCTACTATGTCTAAAGAATCTGCTGATAGGTCATCTACAAATGTTGCTTCCATTGTTATGCTTTCTTGACTTGCTCCTAGCTGCTCTACTATTATCTTTTTTAATTTTTCGAAAATTTCTTGTTCTGTCATTTTTCTCACCTCCTTTAAACTCCCATTATATTGTAGCCATTGTCTGCATATATTACTTGGCCTGTTATACTGTTTGACATATTACTTAGTAAAAATGTTGCTACATTTCCTACTTCTATTGTTGTTACATTTTGGTGCAATGGTGCTTTTTCTTCTACTATTGTCATTATTTTTGAAAAGTCTTTTATTCCTTTTGCTGATAGTGTTTTTATTGGCCCTGCTGATATTGCATTTACTCTATGTCCTTCTTTTCCTAGGTTCTCGGCTAAATATCTTACACTTGCTTCTAAGGCTGCTTTTGCTACTCCCATAATATTATAGCCTTCTAGTACTTTGGTTGAACCATGATAGGTTAATGTTATTAAGTGTGCATTTTCGTTTAACATTTCTAGTTCTTTTGCTTTTCTTGTTACTAATACAAATGAGTAACTGCTAACTTCTACTGCGTGGCTATATCCTTCTTTACTTGTATATATAAATTCATTGTGTAAGTCTTCAGTGTTTGCGTGTGCTACTGCGTGTACAATTCCGTCTAATTTTCCATTTTCTTCTTTTATTTTTTTGAATGTTTCTTCTACTTTTTCGTCTTCTGATGCTCCGTTTAGAACATAACATTTTCTTCCTTTAAATTCTTTTGTTAGTTCTTCTATTTTTTCTTTGTTTTCTTCTCCCATATATGTAAATATTAGTTTTGCTCCGTTTTCATAGGCTGATTTTGCTATTCCATAGGATATGCTCCATTTGTTTCTTATTCCTATTATTAAAATTTGTTTGTCTTTAAGTAACATTTTTTATCCTCCTTAAATTTGTTTAAATCCTTCTATTTTTCTGAATTTTTCGTATCTATTTTCTACTATTTCAGTTTCATTTAATTGCTTTAATTCTTTTATTTCGCTTGTTATTTCTTTTCTTATGTTTTTAGTAATTTTATCAAAGTCTTCTTCTGTAACTTCTAGTGGTTCTTTTATTATTTTGTCTATTACTTTTAAGTCATATAGGTCTTTTGCAGTTAGCCTCATTTTTTCGGCTGCTTCTTTAAATTTGCTAGAGTCTTTCCACAATATACTGCTATATCCTTCTGGTGATAGTATTGAATATACCCCATTTTCCATCATTAATACTTTATTTGCTACTCCTATTGCTAAAGCTCCTCCACTTGAGCCTTCTCCTATTACTATTGCTATTATTGGAACTTTTAGTTTTGCCATTTCAAACATTGATTTTGCTATTGCTTCTCCGTTGCCCTCTTTCTTCGGCTTCTATTCCTGGGTATGCACCTTTTGTGTCTATAAAAGTTATTACTGGTCTTCCGAAATTTTTCTGCTTGCTTCATAAATCTTATACCTTTTCTGTAACTTTCTGGGTTTGGCATTCCAAAGTTTCTTTCTATGTTTTCTTTTGTTGTTCTTCCTTTTTGCTGTGCTATTATTGTATAGTTTTGCTTTCCTATTGAAGCTAAACCACATATTATTGCTTTATCATCTTTAAAGTTTCTATCTCCATGTAGTTCTATGAAGTTGTCAAATATTTTTTCTATATATTCTATTGATGTTTTTCTTTTTGGGTTTCTTGCTATTTCTACTTTATCCCAAGCAGATAGTGTTTTTGGTTGCATTTTTTCCTCCTTTTCCGCGTTGGGGACAGTTCCTAATCTAGCCAGATTATTTTGGTTTATTACTTGAGCTTCTTCTCTATCTTGTTTCCGATTACGAACCGTCCCCAATGCTACTTTTCTGCCTTGTTTCCGATTACGAACCGTCCCCAATGCTACTTTTCTGCTTTGTTTCGGATTACGAACCGTCCTCAATTTTACTGTGTTTATGCATTTTTATGAGTTGTGACAAGGTGTCTTTTAAGTCTTTTCTTTCAACTATTTTATCGATAAATCCGTGTTCTAATAAAAACTCTGCTGTTTGAAAGCCTTCTGGTAGTTCTTCTCCTATGGTTTGCTTTATTACTCTTTGCCCTGCAAATCCTATCATTGCTCCTGGTTCTGCAAGTATTATATCTCCTAAACTTGCAAATGATGCTGTAACTCCTCCATATGTTGGGTCTGTTAGTACTGATATGTATAGAAGGCCTGCTTCATCTAGCTTTGTTAATGCTGATGTTACTTTTGCCATTTGCATTAGTGATATTATTCCTTCTTGCATTCTTGCTCCACCTGATACTGAAAATATTATTAGTGGTAATTTTTCTTTTATTGCTTGTTCTATACTATGTGTTAATTTTTCACCTACTACTGCTCCCATGCTTCCCATTAGAAAGCCACTGTCCATTATACATATAACCGCTTTTTCTCCATTTATTTTTCCGTGTTCCACAGCTTACTGCTTCATTTAGTCCTGTTTTTTCTCTTAAGCTATTTAGTTTTTTGGGGTAGTCTTCTATATTTAATGGGTTTGTTGTTTCTATGTTTATATCAAATTTTTGGTATGTTCCTTCATCTACTATTAGTTCTAGTCTTCTATCTATATGCATTCTAAAGTAATGATTACAGTTTGGACATATATTTAAGTTGTTTCTTACTATTTCTTTGTATAGTATTTCTTTACAGAAGTCACATTTTACCCATTTTCCTACTGGAATATCAATGTTTGTTTTTTTGTTTATAACGTTTTTTGTTTCTCTTTTTTTTATTTTATCAACAATCATAGTCTATTCATCCTTTTTTAATATTTGTTTTTCTATAAATGATGTGTCAAAACTTCCTCTTATGAAGTCTGGATTTCTTATTATTTCAAATAGGAAGTCTCTATTTGTTTCTATTCCATCTACTACTAGTTCTTCAAGTGCTCTTTTCATTTTACTTATTGCTTCGTTTCTACTTGTTCCATGTGTTATTATTTTTGCAATCATTGAGTCATAGTTTGGTGGTATTACATAACCACTATATATTGCTGTGTCTACTCTTACGCCATTTCCTCCTGGAAGGTTTATTTCTCCTATTTTTCCTGGGCTTGGCATAAAGTTTTTAGTTGGATTTTCGGCATTTATTCTGCATTCTATCACGTGTCCTCTAAATTCAATTTCTTTTTGCTTATATTTTAGTTTTTCTCCTGCTGCTATTCTTATTTGCTCTTTTACTAGGTCTATTCCTGTTCTTTCTTCTGTTATTGGGTGTTCTACTTGTATTCTTGTATTCATTTCCATGAAGTAGAAGTCTTTGTTAATGTCTACTAAAAATTCTACTGTTCCAAGGCTTGTGTAGCCTGCTGCTTTTGCAGCTTTAATTGCGGCTTGCCCCATTTTGTTTCTTAATTTTTCATCTACTATATTCGATGGTGTTTCTTCTATTATTTTTTGATGATTTCTTTGTATTGTACAGTCTCTTTCTCCTAAATGTACAACATTTCCATATTCATCTGCCATTATTTGAATTTCTACGTGCCTTGGGTTTCTTATGTATTTTTCTATGTATATTTCGTCATCATTAAAAGAGTTTTTTGCTTCTTGTTTTACTATGTTGTAACTTATTTCCATTTCTTTTTCATTAGTTACAACTCTAATACCTTTTCCGCCTCCACCTGCTGATGCTTTTAACATAACTGGGTAGCCTATTTTTTCGGCAATTTTTAGCGCTTCTTTTAAGCCTGTAATGCTTCCTTCTGAACCTGGTATTACTGGAACATCTTCTCTTTTCATTAGTTCTTTACTGTTTGATTTATTTCCTAATAAGTTTATGACCCTAGATGTTGGACCAATAAATTTTATATTTGATTCTTCACAGATTTTTGCAAAGTTTGCATTTTCTGATAAGAAACCAAAGCCTGGGTGGATACTGTCTGCTTTTGTTATTCTTGCTGCTTCTATTATGTTTTTTATGTTTAAGTAACTTTGCTTTGGGTTTGCTGGTCCTATGCATATTGCTTCATCTGCTAGCTTTGTATGTAGAGCATTTTTGTCTATTTCTGAATATACTGCTACTGTTTTTATATTCATTTCTTTACATGCTCTTATAATACGAACTGCAATTTCTCCACGATTTGCAATTAGAATTTTGTTCAATTTTTTTCACTCTCCTTTTGCCCGTTTATAATATTCTTTGTATTGTTATTTTGCATTTGTACTAAGGGTGTAATTCGGTATTCCTCATATGTATTCCTAACCGATTAAGCCCCTACATTTCTTATATATTTTTTTAACCAATAACAGCAAATGTAAATTCTCCTTTTGCGGCTAGCTTTCCGTCTACTGTTGCTATTCCTTCTCCTATTCCTATTGGACCTTTTCTTTTTATTATTTTTACTTCTAGTTTTAGGGTATCTCCTGGTATTACTTGCTTTTTGAATTTCATTTTATCTATTCCACCAAATAGTGCATTTTTTCCTTTGTTTTCTTCCATTCCTAAAATA
Organism: uncultured Clostridiaceae bacterium; assembly: GCA_948444845.1. Taxonomy (GTDB): domain Bacteria; phylum Bacillota; class Clostridia; order TANB77; family CAG-508; genus UMGS1663. The sequence continues at coordinate 46,824 of CAOJVB010000006.1, forward strand.
CTTACTGCTCCTGTTTGTGCCAAACTTTCGGCTATTAATACTCCTGGCATTATTGGGTTTCCTGGGAAGTGCCCTTTGAAATACCATTCTTCTTCTTTTACGTATTTGTATGCTGTGCAACTTTCGCCTGGAATGTTTTCTTCTACTTCGTCTATCATTAGGAATGGTTCTCTTTGTGGAATTATTTGTTTTATTTGTTCTTTATTTAACATTTTTTGTTTCCTTTCTTTAATTGAGGTTGGAAGTTAGAGGTTGGATGTTGGAAATTTACTATTTCAGCCTTTACCTCTACACTAGCGCGAAGTAAGTAATATATTTTATTTTTGTAATGAAGACCCGACAGCCCATTGAGGCGGGGGAATACCCGTGAGCTTGGAGGGCGAAATGGAGAAAATAAAATATATTACTTGCTGGGAGCGGATTTTAATAGTAATACTATAAATCTTGACAAGTTTAAACCTCTATTTATTATTTTATCTTGAATAGTTCTGTACCATATTCGACTGTTTCTCCATCTTTTACTAATATTTCTACTATTTCTCCTGCATATTCTGATTCTATTTCGTTCATTAGTTTCATTGCTTCTATTATGCATAGTGTTTCTCCTTTTTTTACTGTTTGGCCTTCTTCTACATATGGCTTTTCTGTTGGTGATGGTTTTAGGTAGAATGTTCCTACCATTGGAGATTTTACTATTTTGTAGTTTTCATTTGATTTGGTTGTTTCTTTTGGTTCTATTGTTTGTTTTGTATTTTCTAGTATTTCGGTTGGATTTTCTTTTATTATTTCTTTGATTATTTGATTGTTCTTTTTTACTCTTATTTTTATTCCGTCTGGAAATTCTAGGTTTACTTCGTCTACGTTTGATTGGCCTATGTCGTTTATTAGTTTTTTTATTTCGTTGTAGTCCATTTTTGGTTTTCCTTTCTTCTTTTTTCCTTTCTTCTTTTTTTCTTCTTTTGGCTTCCGCATTAGGGACAGTTCCTAATCTAGCCAGATTATTTTATTTTTTTACTTGTGGTTCTTCTCTATCTTGTTTCCGATTACGAACCGTCCCCAATGCTAGTTTTCTGCCTTGTTTCTGATTACGAACCGTCCCCAAAGCTACTTTCTCATTATTCTTCTTCGTATTTTTTGAATATTATGGTGCTGTTGTGGCCTCCAAAGCCTAGTGAGTTTGACATTGCTATTTTTATTTCTTGGTTTCGTGGTTCATTTGGTATAATGTCTAGGTCGCATTCTTCGTCTTTTTCTTTATAGTTTATTGTTGGGGGTACTAGTTTTTCTTTTATTGCTTTTATACATATTACTGCTTCTATTCCTCCAGCTGCTCCTAGTAGGTGCCCTACATTTCCTTTGGTTGAGCTTACCATTACTGTGCTACTTGCTTCTCCTAATGCTTTTTTTATTGCTTTTGTTTCTATCAAATCGTTTAAGTGTGTTGAGGTTCCGTGTGCATTTATATAGTCTACGTCTTCTGGCTTTATATTAGCGTCTTCCATTGCTCTTGTCATTGCTTTTGCTCCACCTTCTCCATTTGGGGCTGGTGAGGTTATGTGGTAAGCGTCTGTGCTAGAGCCGAAGCCTATAAGTTCGCCATATATTTTTGCTTTTCTTTTTTTTGCGTGTTCTAATTCTTCTAATACTAATATTCCTGCTCCTTCTCCCATTACAAAACCATTTCTTTCTTTGTCAAATGGTATGCTTGCTCTATTTTTATCGGTGGCATTTGATAGTGCTTTCATGTTTTCAAATCCTGCAATTCCTACTTCACATATTGAGGCTTCTGATCCTCCTGCTATTATTACATCTTCTGCTCCTATTTTTATTGTTTTATATGCTTCTCCTATTGCTTGTGTTGAAGAACTACATGCTGTTACTATTGCCATTGATTCTCCTTTGAAGCCAAATTCTATTGCTATGTTTCCTGCTGGCATATTTGCAATTGACATTGGTATAAACATTGGTGATACTCTGTTATTTCCTTTTATTGTATTTACTTCACATTGTTCTTGTATTGTTTTAAGCCCTCCTATTCCTGAGCTTACATATGTACCTACTCTTTCAAAGTCTGTATTTTCAATATTTATTCCACTGTCTTTTACAGCTTCTCTTGCTGCTATTATTGCAAATTGTGAAGATTTATCTAACCTTTTTGCTTGTTTTGTTTCAAAATATTCTAGTGGGTTATAGTCTTTTACTTCTGCTGCTAATTTTGTTTTAAAATTAGTAGTATCAAATGAAGAAATATTATCTATTCCACATTTTTTGTTTTTTATTCCTTCCCAAGTTTCTTTAACATCTTTTCCTATTGGAGTTATTGCTCCAAGTCCTGTTATTACAACTCTTCTTTCCATCTGTTTTTCCTCCTGTTTTTTGTTTGTTGGTTTTCTCTATTTAGGATGGTTCCTAATTTAGACAGATTTTGTTTTGGTTTCCGCTATTTAGGACAGTTCCTAATCTAGCTAGATTATTTTATTTTTTTACTTGTGGTTCTTCTCTATCTTGTTTCCGATTACGAACCGTCCCCAAAGCTAGTCTTCTGCCTTGTTTCGATTAGAAACCTCCTTATTCTACTTTAATTTTTACATTAACATTCCACCATCTACATGAATAACTTGCCCTGTTATGTATGAGCTTTCTTCTGATGCTAGGAATTTTACTACGTTTGCTACGTCTTGTGCTTTTCCCATTCTTTTTAGTGGTATTGTTTTTGCTATTTCTTCTTTTATTTCTTCTTTTAGTACTTCTGTCATTGCTGTTTCTATGAATCCTGGTGCTATGCTATTTACTAGTATGTTTCTTGAACCTACTTCTTTTGCTAGGCTTTTTGTGAAGCCTATTATTCCTGCTTTTGAGGCTGCATAGTTTGCTTGACCTGCGTTTCCACTTATTCCTACTACTGATGATATGTTTATAATCCTTCCACTACGATTTTTCATCATGTATGGTATAGTGTTTTTGGTCATGTTAAATGTTCCTATTAGATTTACGTTTATTACATCTTCAAAGTCTTCTTTTTTCATTCTCATTAGTAGTGTATCTTTTGTGATTCCTGCATTATTTACTAATACGTCTATTTTTCCGTATTCTTCTATTATTTCTTTTGCAATTTTTTCACAGTCTTCATAGTTTGATACATCGCCTTGAACTGTTAGACATTTTGCTCCTGTTTGTTCTATTTCTTGTTTTGTGCTTTTTAGTTCTTCGTTTTCTTTTCTGTAATTTATTGCTATGTCATAGCCTGCTTCTGCAAGTGTTTTTGCTATTTGTTTGCCTATTCCTCTGGTTGCTCCTGTTATTAATGCTGTTTTTTTCATTTTTTTTTCTTTCCTTTCTTAGTTTAGAGATACTTTGGGCTTCCGCATTGGGGACAGTTCCTAATCTAGCCAGATTATTTCTTTTTTGGGCTTGTGGTTCTTCTCTATCTTGTTTCCGATTACGAACCGTCCCCAAAGCTACTTTTCTGTTTTGTTTCCGATTACGAGCTGTTCCCAATGCTACTTTTCTGTTTTGTTTCTGATTACGAGCTGGTCCCAATGCTACAGTCTACTTCAATTTTTCTATTGCTTTTTCTAAACTTATTGTGTCATTTATGTTTATTATGTTTATGTCTTTTGGCCAGTTCATTCTTTTTACGAAACCTGTTAGTGTTTTTCCTGGGCCTATTTCTATGAATGTGTCTATTCCGTTTTCTAGCATTGTTTGTAGTACTTTATCAAACCTTACTGGGTTTATTATGTGTTTTGCTAGTGTAGTTTTGATGTCATCTGTTTCTTCATATGTTTTTCCGTCTATATTTTTTACTACTTTTATATTTGTTTTTGTATTTATTGTTGTTCTTTCTAATTCTTCTTTTAATGCTTCTGAACATTTTGAGAGTTTTTCTGTGTGAAATGGCCCTGCTGTATTTAATAGCATTACTTTTTTTGCTCCCATTTCTTGTGCTATTTTTCCTGCTTCTTTTACTGCTTCTTCTTCTCCTGATATCACAGTTTGCCCTATTGTATTATAATTTGCTGGTAACACGAATCCACTTTGTACCTTAGTGCATGCTTTTTCTACTTCTTCCTTATTTAAGCCTATAATTGCTGCCATTTTCCAATTTCCTTTTGGTGTTAATTTTTGCATTATCTCGCCTCTTTTTTGTACGAGTTTTATACCTTCTTCAAAAGATATTGCTTTTGCTTCTATTAATGCTGTATATTCTCCTAGGCTTAAACCTGCTGACATTTGCGCTGTTATTCCTTTTTTATGTAATATTTCTAGTATTGCTAAACTGTGTGTTAGTATTGTTAGTTGTGTGTTTTGGGTTTCATTTAATATTTCTTCTGGTCCTTCAAATGATATTTGTTTTATATTAATTCCTGTTATTTCTGAAACTTCGTCATATACTTTTCTTACTTCTTCATAAGTTTCGTATAAGTCCTTTCCCATGCCTACTTTTTGACTTCCTTGCCCTGGAAATAGAAATCCTATTTTCATTTTGTTCTTCCTCCTATTATGTTTTAAATTAGTTTTAATTTTACTAATTTATTGTCCTATTACATCTAAGTTTGCTTGCCTTTTTATTTTATTTGTTGAGGTTTTTATTAGTGGTTCTTCGGTTAGCATTATTCCTCTTATTGCTTTATATGGTGGCATTTTTTTATTGATTTCTTTTATTTTTTCAAATAATACATTATATATTTCTTCATCTGTTTTTACTTTGTATGTTTCTTGTATTATTTTTCTATCAAATACAATTTTGACATTTATTTTTATATTTTCTTTATCTTCTGATTGGCTTTTTCCAAATATAAATGATTCTTGTATTCCTTCTATTTTGTTTACTAAGTTTTCCATTTCTTCTGGGAATATGTTTTTTCCATTTTTTAAAACTATTACGCTCTTTTTCCTTCCCTTAATGAATATATAGCCTTCTTCATCTATTTTTGCTAAGTCTCCTGTATGAAACCATCCATTTTTTATTGCTTCTTTTGTTGCTTTCTTGTTATCATAGTATCCTAACATTATGTTTGGCCCTTTTACTATTAACTCACCTATTCCTTCTTTATTTGCATCTACTATTTTTGCTTTTACACTTGGAACTGCTTTTCCTATGCTTCCTAACTTGTATTCTTTATTTGTTCCAATTCCTATAACTGGTGATGTTTCTGTTAGACCATATCCTTGTACTAGGTTTATTCCTAATAGTCTATATTTTTCTTCTATTTTTTTGTCTAGTGCTGCTGCTCCACTTATGAATAGTTTTATTTTTCCGCCTATCATGTTATGTATTTCACTGAAGGCTTTTTTTCTTTCTTCCATTGTAGAATTTCTGTATTTTTCTTCTTTTTCTAGTATTTCTTCTAGTTTTCCTTTTTTCTCTATATTTCTTCTAATTGCGAAAAATAGTCTTTCATATATTCCTGGTACACATGCCATTACTGTTACTTCATATTCATTTAGGTTATCTATAATATGTCTTATTCCATCACAAAAGGCAATTTGCGAACCTTTGTATAGTGAAAATAAGAAGCCTACTGTACATTCAAATACATGGTGGTCTGGCAATACTGAAAGTATTGTATCTTGGTCGTTTACATCTAATATACTTCCTATATCCATTAGGTTTGAACATATATTTTTATGTGAAAGTGCTACTACTTTTGAGTTTGATGTTGTTCCTGATGTGAATAGCATTATACTCATTTCTTCTGGGTTTATTTTTGCATTTATAAATCTTGTGTCTTTATTTTCTATTAGTGTACAGCCTTTTTTTATTAGTTCTTCTTGTGAATAGATTCCTTGTGTACTTATATTTCTGTCCATTGAAATTAGGTGTTTTAGCTTATTTTTTGTGCTATATTTTATTTTCTTTATTGTTTCTTCATATTTACTTGAATAAAATATTGCTTCTACTTCTGCTCTTTGTATTAATGATGATAGTTCATTTTCTGGTAATGATTTATCTAATGGTACTACTACTCCTGTTCCACATACTACTGATAAGTAAGCAATTTCCCATTCTAGTCTGTTTTCTCCAATTATTGCTATTCTTTTTCCTTGTAATCCAATATCAATTAAAGCTGTTCCTAGTGCATTTACCATTTCTCTTACTTTATCATGTGTATATATTTTATAATTTCCTTCTGATTCTTTTATTTTGTATGCTGGTCTATTTTTATATAATTGTTTCGTTTTAGTTAACATGTCTTTTAAGTCTGTTATTTCTAATGTTTCATATAACTTTTCACTCATTTTTTATACCTCTCTTTTTAATATTTTATATCATACTTTTTTTAAAATTTCTTTAGAATGGGTGGTCAGTATAATGTATTTTTATAAAAAGAGATTTTTAGGTACGTCCCAAAAATCTCTTTATTGTTATTCAAATAAGTTTAGTTGTTCTATATTACTTCTTAAATATACTTGCTCTAATGAAGTATCCAAGGCTACGTCGCCGTTTATTCGGGCGTCTTCTATGTTTAGGAAGCTATTGTTTGTGTATTTACTGCTTCTTAGTGCTAGTTGGTATATTAGGGTGAATTTGTCTGTTATTGAGCTTTGGCTTAGGTCTGATAGGCATATCATTTGGGTGTTGAATCTTTTTGATATTTCTATCATTGGTTCTAATAGGTGTTTTGATGATGTTTTTCCGAATGGATTGTCTAGTACGAATACTTTTGAGCTTTCTGCTTTTTCATCTTCTCCCATATTTTCTAGTTCTTTTTTTCTTGTGTACTGGGTTAGGGCTGATAGTAGTGCGAAACATGCTATGAATTTTTGTCCTCCTGAGTTTTCTATTATTACTTCTTCCCATTGCCTTAAACCACTATTTTTATTTTCTATGTCAAATTTGTATAGTTTTACTTTTATTGTTTCTATGTCTAGTGTTAGGTTTAATAGTACTCTATCTGATAAGCAGGCTATCACTTTATTTTCTATTGTTTTTCGTATATCATCAGTGTGCTTACATTCTTCTCTTAAGTCTCGTATACATTCTTCTATGTGGCTTTCTATTCTTTTTTCTACATATTCCTTTAGCTCTTGTGGAATTTCTATTTTTAGAATTTGTACATATCTTTCCCCTATTTTTATTCTTGAAGATTCTGATATTTGTTTCATTTCTTGGTATAGCATAATTCCTTGTTTTACTGCATGTTCTAATATGTTTTTCTTATCTTTTTCAATATTTTGAAGTGATAGGTTTAATATTCCTATATATTCTGTTAATTTCTTTATACATAGTTCCATTCTTTCATAAATATAATAATATGTTTCGAAGTTTCCTTCTTGTGTACTTTGTAAATTTACATTTTCTAAAAAAGAACTTATAATTCTATGTTTATTTTTGTAATTGTTACTTATTTCTAAATGTTTTCTATAACATTTATCTTTGCTTTTATTATTTTCACTTTTTAGTTCTTTATATTTACTTATTAATTCTTGCAAATTTACTTTTTCTAGTTCTATTTTTTGGAATTCTTGGGTTATATTTTTTACATCTACATTTCTTTCGATATCATTTATTTGTTTTTGCATTTTATTATTTTTCATTATATATTCTTTTTGTTTTTTCTTGCCTTCTTCTTTTGCTATATTAATATCATTTTTCCTTTGGCTATAATTTCCTTTTATTTTGCTTCCACTAATAGGCTCTTCTTTTCCTAATTTTTTAAGGTTATTATATGTTGTTTGAAATAGTGTTTCTGCTTTTGCATATTTTTCTCTGGCTTTATCTGATATATCTCTTTTTTCTTCTAGTTTATTTTCCTCTTCTTCTTTTCTTTCTTTGCATAAATCTTCTATTTCTTCTGAATAGGTAATAGTTATATATTCTTCTTCATTTATATCACTATAATCTTTGCGCTTTTCTTTTGCTTTTTCTTCTATAATAGTATTTTGGTTTGATATTTCGTCATTTATTTGTTCAATACTTTGCCTATATTCTTTACTTAAACTATCGTACCTTGCTTCTAATTCTTGTATAGAAATATTTAGTAGTTCTTCACTTTCTCTTTTTGGTATTTTTATTTGCTTTTCTTTTAATTTTTTTAATTCATTAGATATGTTAATTTTATTTACTCTATTTTCTTCATTCTTCTTTTCCGCTTCTTCCATTTGTTTTTCTATATTTTCATTTTCTTTTCTATTTGAGTTAATTTCATTTTCGTATGCTTCTTTTTCTTTTACATTCTCTAAATAGCAAATATTATTTTCTAAATACTTTAAGAAATCTTTTTCTTCTTGCTCTTTTTCTTTTAGAAATACCTCATTTTTTTGTATGTCCTTACTTCTATTTTCTATTTCCTTTTCCCAGTTTTTTGTACTTTTATTTTTATATTCTAGAGATCTTTCTTCTAATAGTTTAAAATTGCAAGCAATTGTTTTCAAAAAATTATTTTTATCATTTGTAACTACCTTATACATTTTATTCGCTCTTTTATATATTTCTTTTTTATTTGAATTTATATATCTATATTCTGTTGATATTAAATTTTTGTATTTTACATCTTTTTCATCATATTTTAAAAGATGCATTACATTTATTTCTTTTGGAACTGGTATCATTGCTAATTGCTAATGGGATATTTTTTCTATCATATATGAATAAAAAACTAGGATTATTTTTATATTTTTTATAATGTTCTTTATATGAGTACAATGGCACAAAGTATTCGTAATTTTCTATTTTTAGTACTACTCCTAAATATGGTCTACTATGCTCTTTTTCATCTTTATTATAGCTTATATGTTTTTCATACTTACTTAAATATTTAATATAATTTTCATCAATAGTATAAAATAATAGTTCTTCCATTTACTTCCTCTTTCTATTTTTTTATGCAAAAAGGGAGTACACTTTTTAATGTACCCCCAATAATTTAAAACAGCTCATTTATAAGGCTTGAGCTTTACCTAATTTCATAACGTTCTTTTTTAGGTTAGAACTTCCTATTAGTAATCACAATAGATTACTCTTCTAGTATATTTATTATAATACTATTTTATTCATTATGTCAATATAATTTTAATATTTTTTTGAATTCTTATTCTTCTACCTTTACAAACATATCTTTTCCAACTCCACATAATGGTCATACCTAGTCTTTTTGTAGGTCTTCGAATTTTACCTTTTCTACTTATTAGCATAATTATCTTATTAGAAACGCTGCATATAAAGGTATTGATTTTATTCCATTATGGAATCCAAAATTTTTGCTAGAAATTCTTATAGAGTATTTTGGATTGTTTTGTTTTATATAACTATTTAAACTTTTTGAAGTTGTATTGTCAGATGCTTTTACTTCAATTGGAATTAGTCCATCTTGATTATATAAAATAAAATCTATTTCAGCATCACTGTTTGACTTCCAATAATACAAACTAACTCCATTTCTTACTAATGTTTGTGCTACATAATTTTCTGCAATATTTCCTTTATATAAAAAACTATTATCTAAAAGAATATCATTATATTGAATTTCTAATAATGATGTAAGTAAGCCTACATCACTTATATATAATTTGAAATATTCCTCATCTGCATATGCTTTTGGTGGAATTTGAATTGATTTTAGTAAGTTGCATTTATATATCATAGTACTTGAAATTAGCCATTGCATTGATGTTTCATAGTCTCTACTTCTTGCATTTGAATTTATTTTTGAATATTGGAATTTATTACTTGTGTTTCCAAGTTGACTTGGTATTGATTTGTATATTGCTTCTATCTTTGACTTTTCCGTATTATTAAGAATATATTGATTCATATCATTTAAATATGACTCAATAATATTTTTGATTATTCCTTTATCAAAATCAAAAATATTTTGATTTACATCTATTATATTTTGCACTGCTTGTGGCATGCCTCCAATACATAAATATAACCTATACAAGTTTAATAGTTTTTCATGTAATGCATTAGTTATAGGTGTCATTTGCTCATAACATTTATATATTTCATCTATTAGTCCTTGACTAGATGTTGCCATTAAAAATTCTTCAAAATCCATTGGGTACATATATTCCATTTTAACTTTTCCTACTGGAAAAGAAGAATGAAATCGATTTATTTTCACTCCTAACAAGCTCCCCGCACATATTATTTTATATGGCTTTTCTGATTCACAAAAATACTTTAAATTACTAATTAATTTTTCACTAAGCTGAATTTCATCAAAAAATATTATTGTTTTTTCTAAATCTATGTTATTATTTAATATCCATTGCATTTTTGTAAATTTTTCCTCTGTTGAAATTGGTTGTTCAAATAAATCAACAATTTGAGGATTATCTAATAAATTAATATAAATATAATTTTCGAATTCGTTTTTGCAAAACTCATTTATAACATATGTTTTACCTATTTGTCTTGCTCCTATAATCATTAAAGGTGTATCAATAAAGTTTTCTTTCCAATACAATAAATTATTATAAATTTTTCTTTTCATATAAATCTCCTTTTATACGGTTTCTAATTATATTATATTCTACTTTTTATAAATTATCAAGTTTTTTCACGTTTTTTGGAGATGTTTTATACTGTTTTTTCACAAAAAACGGAGATTGTTTTAAGGTATTTTTCACTGAAATTGGAGATAACTATAATAATTGTTCCATTATTTGCTTTTATTTCAACGGTAATTAAAAAATATTCATTTCCTACAAATACATTTTAATTAAAAAACCCGCACAAGGAAATGTGAGGGTTTGCTTTAAGCTTTATTATAATATTTTTTTAATTTATTCTTCTACCTTTACAAACATATCTTTTCCAACCCCACATAATGGGCATACCCAATCTTCTGGTAGGTCTTCGAATTTTACTTTTTCTACTTCTTCATCATATACATATCCGCATACTGTACATTCATATTTCATATACATTTCACCTCCTTATATTTATATAATGTTTTGTGCAAGTTTTTTCATTTCTTCTTCGTTTTCTTTACTCATTGTTGTTTTTATATGAATTATTGGTTCTATTATGGTTATATCTTTCATTTGCTCTAATAGTTCTTTCATATTTTTTGCAGCTACTGGTGCCCATGAGCCATTTTCTATTATTGCTACTGTTCTATTTTGATAATTTTTATGTTTTAAATGCCTTAGGAATTTTTCCATGTATGGGAATAATCCTGCATCATATGTTGGACATGCTAGTATCATTTTGTCATATCTAAATGCATCTTCTATTACTTCTGCCATGTCTTCTCTTGCTAAGTCTGATGTTATTACCTTTTTGGCACCTGTTTTAATTAAAATTTCTTCTAACCTTTCTATTGCTTTTTTTGTATTTCCATGTATTGAGTTATATGCTATAAGTATTCCCCCATCTTCTGGTTTATAACTACTCCATATATCATATTTATTAATATAGTAGCTTAGGTTTTCTTTTAGTATTGGTCCATGTAGTGGGCATATTGTTTGTATTTCTAAATTTGCTAGCTTTTTTAGTAATGCTTGTACTTGCATTCCATATTTTCCTACTATATTAAAGTAGTATCTTCTTGCTTCACATGTCCAGTCTTCTTTTGTGTCTAGGCTTCCAAATTTTCCGAAGGCATCTGCTGTAAATAGTATTTTCTCTGTTTCTTCATATGTTACCATTACTTCTGGCCAGTGTACCATTGGTGCCATATAGAATTTTAGAGTGTGTTTTCCTATGTTTAGCGTATCTCCTTCTTTTACTATAACTTGCCTATCATTTAGGTCTATTTCAAAAAATTGTGGTAGCATTTTGAATGTTAGTGCATTTCCTACTATTTTCATATTTGGATATTTTTGTGTCAAAATCTTTATGCTTGATGAGTGGTCTGGCTCTAAGTGTGATACTACTAAGTAATCTATTTGCTTTCCATCTAATTCTTTTTCTAAATTATTCCACCATTCTTCTTGTTTTCTTTTATCTACTGTGTCCATAACTACTATTTTTTCGTCTTTTATTATATATGAATTATATGATATTCCATTTGGTATTATATATTGACTTTCGAATAAGTCTAAGTCTTTATCATTTACTCCTATATATTTTATAGAGTCTGTTACTTGTGTTTCTTCCATTTTTGCCTCCTCTTTTTTGGGGATTATATTATTTATTTGTGTTAATAATTAATTTTGTTTTTCTATTATTTTCTTCAAGTCTTCCTTTAATTTAATAATATCTTCTGTTATAATATCCCAAATAAAGTTTAATTTTATTCCTTCATAATCATGTACAATCTTATTTCGCAAATTTTTTATAATAATCCATTCTATATTTGGATATTCCTGCATTGTTTCTTTACTAATATTTTTTACTAATTCTCCTATTTGGCTTATCGCAAAAACTGTTGCATCTATTTTTTCTTCATTTTTCGAAAAAGTTTCAAAGTCACAATCTTTAGTATATCTTAATGCTTTATCAATATAATCTATCATCTTTTTTAATGATATATATTCTTTATTTTTCATACACAACAACTCCTGTTTCTTTAATTTCTTTATCTATTTTAGAATCTGCTATAATTTCATATTTTTCAAACCCATCTATTTCTTTTTGTAGCTTTTCTTGTATTTGACATATCAATTTTAATAAAGCAAAACCTTTTAATGTTGATTTTGTATCTATCACTAAGTCTATATCGCTTTTTTTATCAGCCTCTTTTTTTGCATATGAACCAAATAATATTACTTGATATACAGGTTCATTTTTTAATACTTCTTGTAGCATTTCTCGTATTTCTTCAATTGTATATATTTTTTCACTCATAGTTAATTTCTCCTATCTTTTTTATTTTATCATATTTTATAATAGTATACTACTTTTTTAATATATTATCTCTTTATTACTTACACCATTTTTTGCAATTTTCTATACGTAGTCCATTGTCTCCGTTTTCTTTATCATAAGCAAATGCTTCCAATAAATTACAAGCAAATTTTTCACATTTACCACAACATTCAAGCTTTTTACTTTCACAGCATTCTTTAACTGGACATGTATCAGCCCAAAATGGTTTCTTTATATTTATGCATCCATTACATACTTTTTCTTTCATAAACTTACATTCACTACAATCAATTCCACACCTTGATTTGATTTCTGTTTTTATTTCTACACCTAGCATATTATTTTTTCCTCATTTCTATAATTAATAAATTTATAATACTAATGCTTTCTTTGGGCAAAAATTTGAGCATTTACCACATTTTATACATTTGTCATGGTTTATTTCAGGTGCTTCAAAGTCTTTTTGTTTTAATGCTCCTACTGGGCAAACTTGTACTGCAGGGCATTTATGATTTTGTGGGCAGTTTTCTACTATTATTTTTAATCTTTTTTCCATATTTTTTTCTCCTACATATTACTACTTTATTTGCTTTAACTTATGTTTAGTTTCCTTATTAATTAGCCTATTACTTTAACATGTTATCATAAAAATAGATAATTAGCAATGCTAACTATCTACTATTTTTTAGTTTTTAAGTAGTGGCACAAAAATCATAATAAAAGTAATATGTAGAAAGTTTACTACTATTTACAATTACTTCTAATAAGCTCCTTATATTGTTCAACAAGCTTATATAAACTATCGGCACAAACATATTCATCTACTTCGTGTGCTGTTATTGGGCCTGCACCTAATATAAGGCAATTGCTTTTTAGGAAACTTGCTTCTGTAATGAAATTACATGTTTTTGATGATAAATTTGATTTGTTAAAAAATGCAGATACTTTATTAATTTCTCGAACATTAGCCATATATTTTTCTTTTAGAGTTTCTATTTTATTGCTTATTTTTTCTTCTGATTTTTTATCAATAGTTCTAAAGTCAACTAAAAATTCGCATGAATCTGGTACTGAATTGATTGCACTACCTCCTTTTATTTTTCCTATATTCATTGTTGTATAAGGTATTTCAAAGTTTTTATTTAAATTACTTTTTATTTCAGTTTGATAAAATTCGTTTAATTCATTTATAAATGATATTGCACTCATAATGGCACTTTTACCTTTTTCTGGTGTACTTGAGTGTGTTTTTATACCTTTAAATGAAATTTTATATTCCATCAATCCTTTGCTTCCAACTATAATTTCATTATTTGTAGGTTCTCCTATTATCATTGTTTCTGGGAAGTTAGTTTCATAATTTACTACATCTTTTACTCCTGAAAATCCAATTTCTTCATCATATGTAAAATATAATTTTATTCCTTTTCTCAAATTATTAAAATCAATTTGAGATATAGCTGAAATTATTGATGCGATTCCAGCTTTCATGTCGCAAACACCTAAACCATATATTTTATTATTAACTTTTGTTAATGCAAATTTTTCATATTTCCAACCGTCTGTAAATTCAACAGTATCAGTGTGTCCTAAAAATCCTAGTGCTGTTTCATCTTTGTTAGACATAATTAAAATCTTATCTCTCTTTTCTGTTTTGAAACCCATTAAACTCATTGTATCTTGTATATAATCTAATATTTTCTCATTTTCCTTATCATTAATTGTATTGCATTTTACTAAATTTTCTAAAACATTTTCTACGTTTAACATTTTCTGCACCTCCCAATTTATCTTTCTTGTTCTTGACTGGAATTTACCATTTTAATTCCTTGTTTCAAATTATCTTTATTTAAAGAGTTTAAATCAATTTCTATAAATATATTTTGCATAGTCTCTATCAAGCCGTTTGTTCTCTCTTTTTCAACTTCTTGGAATACATTAGGAATTTGCTTAAACCCTATTTTTGAAGCAATACCATATGACATAGACCCTTTTTCTAATGTTCTCATATACATTTTGTCATAGCCTAATACTTTAGATTGCATAACCCCATATAATATAAGCTGATTTCCTAAGCCTTTTCTTCTATATTTATCTAGTACAGCTATATCTGCTAAATACATAACCTTTTCATCATCTTGATAATTAACTGGTTGGTCTTCTTTTGCTCCTCTTTCTAACGCTATCAAGCCAACACATTCATCATAATTATATGCACCATACATATATCCTTTTTCTTGATATTCTTTAAAAATTTCTTCTAATTCTTCTTCTGTGTATTTTTCATTATAAGGTGGTCCCGAAAATACCTTATACACCTTTTTAAAATCTTCTAAATTTGTAAGTTCTTTAATTTGACCATTCATATTTTTTCCTCCTAAATATTAATAAAAGAAAAAAGGTAAAAAAATAAATATGAAAAAAAGACTATATATAGAATTCTCCCTACACATAGTCTTTTTTTTCATATCTATAAATGAATATTTTCAAACTATCGTAGGCACAGCATTTTTAGCCTGTACCTACGCTTTCTTTTAAAATGCGATAGTTACAAGCTCCTACGATGATGATGTAATTGTTTGTTTAAAAATATTCTTAATTTCATAATTTTACCTCTTTTCTTCATATTAGTATTATAGCAAAATATTCTTTTTGCGTCAATGTAATTATGTAAATTTGTTTTTTATATCATAAGAACGGGCACAGTGGTGTCATTTCTAACAGTTATTCACACAAACGGTGCCCCTACATCTGAAATCGATTTTTTTATTTAATAAAAAAGAGCATTATATAATTCTGTGTATATACATCCCTTTTTTACTATTTATAACTTTTAAGTTATTTAACAGAAAGTATCCCACAGTTATACAACTATGGGATACTTTGAAACAAACTACTGAATAATCTGACCAACAATATCCTTAATATACTGATCTTTCTGTAACTCAATTCGCTGCTGACATTCTGTCTTCATCATATTGGTAATAAAATTGTCCCAATTATTTTTGATGAATTCTATGAATGGGGCATCATTTCCCCGCTGTGCATAGTTGGCTAAATATATCTCTTTTAGTTCTTTTGCAGGATAAACCAAAGTGAATGGTATTCCATTTTCCTGCAATGCCTTGATTACGGTGTCGTGAGTCGATACAAAAATAACATCTGCTACTCCCAAATTTTCCTTTATATGCTCCATATAATTTTGCGGAAATATTGGGTTTCGGACTCCTTTGCTTATCCAAGAGAATTTGCTACTGTCAGAATCTAATAATACTAAATTTTCTGTATTATTTCTGAACATATAGCTCTTTCCTGTTCCTGGAAAACCTGCAACTACTTTTGTTTCTTTTTTCATTCTCATTTCCTCCATTACCTATTTAGGATTATAAAGTTTTAATTTGTTACAAGCTATATTATATAATAATTTTATGTAGATTGCAAGTCAAAAACCTACATTTTATGTAATGTAAATCATAATTAAAATTTTCATTGCCAATGTCACGACTTTTTAGTCAAAAATTCATTTCTAATGTTCTCAAAGCGCAAATAAAGCGAGGATTGTTCCCCGCCTTATTGTGTGAAGCTAACTACTCAAGTTCTTCTATTATGTATCTTTCATATCTCAGTTCCATATCCATTGCCATATTAAAAATACGTCCTGCTGTTTTAGATTTTCGCCTTTATTTTCATATCAATTCTTTACATACTTTCTTCTTTAAAAATTTCTTCTACAAATTGCCATGTATGTCCATTGTCTTTTGATTCGTATTTTGCTCGTGTCCTTCCATTGTTGTATCCACCTTCATAGCCTCCTGATGCTAGTACTGCTAGTGTTCCATCGCTATTTCTTGTTGGTATATAGAAATAATCATAGCAGTTTTGCCATTCTTCTCCTTCTGGGTCTGATAGGGTGAATTCTCCTTTTGGGAAGTTTATTTTTGTAAATGTTTTCCCTGAGTCGTATGTTACTAATAAGTCTGCTTTTGCACAGTATATTGTTTCTGGATTTTCTAAAAATCCTAAGCCACTTTCATAGAATTTTATTTTGCTTGCTGCTGTTAGTGTAAGCTCATTTACCTTTGTATGTTTTGTTCCTCTATCAGTTATTTTCGTAATAGCCCATATTTGCATTCCTGTAAATTGATCCAATACTTCTACTGTATATCTTTCATTTTCATTTATACTCTCATCATATAGGTAACGTTTAGTTTCTTTTAATCTTTCATTTTCTTCTATAATACTATTTTTCAATACTGCTATTTGATCTATTAATTCTTCTTTATCAATATTTTTATTTTCTATTTTTGCTTTTGATATATTATATTCTTGCCATTTCATTTCTTTATGCTCATTTACAATATGTAACAATATTTGTGTAAGTTCTACTTTTTCTGATGATTCTATATTTTGGTTTAGCTTTTCTTCTATTATTTCATAACTATCTTCACTTACTATTTTTGATATATATTTGTAGTCAGTAGGAATTTGCGTAGCTGTCCTATTAATGTTTTTGTTTACTATTATTTTTTCTATATTTATAAAGTTAATTATACAATATACACTTACCACTATTACAAATGCACTTTTTATAAAGTCAAATCTTTCGTTTAATATGTACATAGTTGTTGGTACAAATATTGCAAGCTCTGTTAGTAATATTATATATACAAAGGCTCTTAAGTAAGTTAATCCATATTCCATTTCGTACATATGCATTCTATACATAGAAGATAGTACTATAATAATTGTAAATATGACTAAAAATATATTTAGTATTTTTATTATTTTTTCTTTGTTACTATTGCACCTATTTGACATTAATATAATTGCAAAGTTAATAAATGAAACGAACATTAGTTGGAAAAAGCCTGTTCTTGCATATGTGGCATAGTTAATATTGCTGTTTAAATTTATTCTTGCGAATAGTGAGCTTATTTGTATATAGCAAAATACTACATATACAATGTTTAAGGTTACTAAAAGTAATTTTAATGTAAATGTGTATTTATCTCCATTAATTTCTAATTCTTTTTCTTCTTTATCTTTTTGATTTTGGACTTTTAATATAAAGCTTAATATTATAAAATATACTGCTATTATAATTACTAGTCTTATTATTGTATTAATTGTATTTGCTATATTTAGGTTTCTTATTATATTTCCAATTCCTGAAAATATTTCTGCAAATATACTATCTGCTGAGGCAAGTAAAAGTATTACAATTCCTACAACTACGAATACAATTATTATAGAAGTTGTAAGTTTTTTTATATCTACTTTTTTTATTTTATCATTTTCTTTAATATGTGCTTTTGCATTTTCTTTGCTATAATCTATTACTTCATTTAATGTTTCCATTGTGTTTGCTGATATTCTAAAAGACTTATATAAATATTTTTTAAAGTATCCTTTTTTATTCGTAGTAATTACACACATTATTATATTTAATATAAGTATTACAAATATATTTGATATATAGAATGTTTTATTTGCGAATATGATATGTACTACTTAGTAGTATTATTGGTATTAACAATAATAAACCATTTTTATTTTGTATTTTGTTTTTTCTATAAAGTATATATAGTAATATTGCATTTAATATTGCTTCAAATATTATCATTGAAATTCCTATTTCTTTGCCATAAAATAAAATTGATTGACTTATAGCCATTATCAAGCTTCCTATAATTTCCATATTACTTATTCTCCTTTTCCTTTTTTATAATCTAATATATCTCCTGGTTTGCATTCTAAAACTTCGCATATCTTTTCTAATGTTGAAAATCGTATTGCTTTTGCTTTGTTTGTTTTTAGTATTGAAAGATTTGCAGGAGTGATTCCAACTTTTTCGGCTAGCTCCCCTGATGACATTTTTCTTTTTGCTAGCATTACGTCTACATTAACTATTATTGGCATACTTTTCATTCCCCCTTATCTATACTGTTAAATCATTTTCTTCTTTATATGCAATCGCTTTTTTGTAAATTTCATTTAATATTTTTATTCCTATTCCTAAAAGTATAAATGCCATAGAAAATGTAAATAACAGTAAAGTACATAAAAATGTAACTGCTATATTGTAGGTTAAAGTTTTTATATAATACATTAAAGTAACCATTATAATAAAATACAGTATTCCTATTATAATTGATGAAATAGATATTTTATTTAAGGAATTACTGTTGGTATTACAAAACAGTTTATTTTGCTTTAAATTCTTAAATATTTTAATGAAGTTTGAAATTATATATAATGCGACTATTCCAGTTAGTACTAATATTCCTAATGTTACTGTAAGTGATATTGGCTGTAATATATTAGTTATATTTTGCCTTGAAAATTCTGATATTGTTACAACTGTAAATATGCCTAAAGCTATCAAATCTATTAATGCTATTATAACAAATATAGCTTCTAAAGCATGTTCTACTTTGGATGATAAACTTTTTTCTCCTAATATTTTCATAGTATTTCCCCCTTTATTGTGTTTTAGTATATATTGTTTATTTTTGTTTGTCAATACTTTTTTATTGTTTTTCGATATTTTTAAAATTTTAAAAAGAGATTTCAATTATCTTAAAATCTCTTTTTTAGTCCAAGGTCTGTCCCCAGCGTTCCAATTTCGGAACGAAAAGGACCGTCCCTAGCGTTCCTTACTTACATAATTTATTCATCCAACATTAATTTTGTTTTCTTATCTTTTAGTCTCTTTAATTGTTCTCTTTCTACTTGCTTAATACTCTTTTCTGGTGTTGGCAAATCTTCTGGCATTGTTCCTCCAATATCTTTTATTGCTTTCCTAACCTTTGTTCCAACTTCATAATGTATTGAAGTAGCTTTGTTTGAGCTATGTATTTTATCCTTTTTTAGTTTTTCTTCTGTTTGAGATATCCTAAAAAGATTAGCAATTAATTCTGTACTTCCCATAAAGTCTAATATTCTTTCATTATCCTTTAATTTTTTTCTTTCATGTATATCATCTACAGTTAGACCACCATATAATCCCATATATCCTGCATTTTGAAATTCTGCATATTCTTGGTTTGTTATTACACCTGCATTATGGGCTGCCTCCAATAGCATTTGATTCCATTGCTTTATATCTCCACGAATCACTAATCGTTTGTTATCTTCATCTAATTGATTAAAATAATCAGCAACTTCTTGTCTTCTAGTTTGAATTGCAAAATAAGTTTGTCCTA
>CAOJVB010000007.1 GCA_948444845.1 uncultured Clostridiaceae bacterium
TTCAAAACAGCATAAATAATATTACACATTTTCCTTGCAACTGCACCAATACAAGTCTTATGATGTTTACCTTCAGCACGTTTCTTTTGATAATAATCCTTTAAAATAGGATCCGTATTAGAAGCAACTAATGCAGCTTGAAATAGAGCCTTTCTTAAATAAGGTGAACCTCTTTTAGACATAACATTGTGAGTGCCTTCAAATTCTCCAGATTGAGAAATTGTAGCATCAATACCAGCATATGCAACCAATTTAGAAGGTTTATCAAAACGGCTAATATCGCCAAACTCACTGATAATTACAGCACCAAGAACAGGACCAATACCAGGAATAGTAGTAATAGGAGAATTAATTTTTTCCATAAGCTCCTTAATTTTGGATTCACATTCTTTTACTTGATTATCAATGAACTTAATTTGTTCAATTAATAATTTTAATTGAAAAGTAAAACTTTCTTTAGAGAAAGTAACGCCAAAGGAATTTTTGGCAGAATTAATAAGTTTTTCAGCAGTACTTTGACCAACCTTTTTTCTACTAAGTTTTTCAAGAGTTTCTGTTAGAGTTTCAACAGAAAGTTCTTCAAAATCAGAAGGAGAAGAAAAGTCTAAAAGTAATTGCTTAGAGGTAGTTCCAAAAGTGTTAGAAAAAATTGTTTGATATTCAGGAAATACTTGGTCAAGAACACAAATAACTTTACGTTTTAAATCACCAGCAGATTGAATAAGGTAATTACGCATACGACAAATATTTCTAAGAGAATATAAATCTTCATTAGAAAGAGTTGTTTCAACAAAATCACCATAACGAATCAAATCAGCAATTAAAACAGAGTCAATAATATCATTCTTACGTTTACGAATTTCAGTACCTTTACGCCAACCATCAGTTTGAATTGGATTGATAACGTGAATGGCATAGAAATTGTAATCATAAAGAAAAGAATAAATTGAAAGCCAGTAATGACCAGTAGCTTCCATACCAATAGTAACATTAGTAAATTCAGAATACTTCTTAATTATTTCAAGAAGAGATTTACCACCATCAGTAGTATTAGAAAAAGAAAATCCTTTAAAAAGAGTTTTTCCTTTTTCATCCATTAAGGAAGCAACATGAGTATTTTTAGCAATATCAATACCTAAATAAAACATAATAAAACACCTCAAAAATAAATTTTAGATAGTGTAAATCCTCTACTCTTAAAAGCGATACAACCTTGTTATATATACGGAGAAAATCCTAAAAAGGAAATCAACATCCAACTCATTCATATACAGCCAATAAGAAAGAGGCGCTAGTCTTTCTAATCACGAAGATAAACTTCAAGGAGAGATGAGCGACACTCTATCTAAGTTACTATAAGTATACAAAAATAAACTTATAGTGGCAATAGGTTTATAGGTAAATCCTCTAACTAAAAACCTAAATACATTATACAAGGAGAAAATAACAATGACACTAGTAGAAGAATTAAAATGGAGAGGACTAATTAAAGACATTTCCAGTCCAGAATTAGAAGAAAAATTAAATAATGGAGGTTTAACGTTTTATATAGGAACAGACCCAACAGCAGATAGCTTGCATGTAGGGCACTTATCAAGCTTCCTAATTTCAAAAAGACTAAAAGACGCAGGTCACACACCAATACTATTAGTAGGTGGCGGAACAGGAATGATAGGAGACCCACGCCCAACAACAGAAAGAGCAATGGCAACCAAAGAAGAAGTAAACGCAAACTTTGAAAAACTAAAAGCACAAGTAGAAAGAATATTTGGTTTCGAAGTAGTAAATAACAATGACTGGTATAAAGATATAAACGTAATAGACTTTTTAAGAGACTATGGAAAATACTTTAATATAAATTACATGTTGGATAAAGACATAATAAGAAGAAGACTAGACTCAGGAATAACATACACTGAATTTTCATACATGATATTACAAGCGCTAGACTTCAAATACTTACATGAACATAAAAATGTAGATTTACAATGTGCAGGTTCAGACCAATGGGGAAATATAACAGCAGGAATAGACTTAATAAGAAAGAGTACAGGAGATGAAGTATATGGTTTCACAATGCCGCTAGTAACAGACTCACAAGGGAAAAAATTTGGGAAAAGCGAAGGAAATGCACTATGGCTAGATAAAGAAAAAACATCAAGCTATAAATTATACCAATTCTTTACAAATGTAGAAGACAGTATGGTAATAGACTATTTAAAAATATACACATTCTTATCAAAAGAAGAAATAGAAGAATATGAAAGAAAAAATAATGAACACCCAGAGTTAAGACAAGCGCATAAAGCATTAGCAAGAGAAATAATAACATTCCTACATGGAAAAGAAGAATATGAAAGAGCAGTAAACCTAGCAGACCACTTATTTAATAATAAGTTTAATGATTTAACTAAAAAAGACATAGAAGATCTATTTGGAAGTGAACAAATAAAAGAAGTATATGCGGGGCAAACAATAGCAGACTTAGCAGTAAATATAGGAGCAGCTTCAAGCAAAAGAGAAGCAAGAGAATTTATAGCAAATGGAGCAATATCAGTAAATGGTGAAAAAACAACAGATGCTAACATGATAATAGATGAAAACATGTTTATAGAGGGAGCATATATAATAGTAAAAAGAGGAAAGAAAAATTCATATATTGGTAAGAAAATTTAAAGGGCTGTAAAAGACTAAAAAATCATTGAATTTACATACGTATTTTCAATGATTTTTATTGTTATAATTAGTCCTCTAATGCTTCTTTAATGAAGATAAATATTTTCGCCAAATTTTCATTGCTATATAAAAATATTTGTGATAATATTATTATAAATAAACAAGTAGAAGGAGTAAAATTATGGAAAAGAAAAAGGGAATTATAATAATAGCAGTTATAGCAATATTAGTCTTAAGTATTATTTCTATAATATTTTTGAATAAAGAAAAGTCTAATCCAGAGGACGTAATTAAACAGTATATGTCATATATTACAGAAAAAAATTATGATGAAATGTATCAATTAACCACTAAAGAAACTGCACAAGAAGAATATATAACAAGAAATGAAAATATATATGAAGGAATTGAAGTTAGCAAATTAAATATAAATATTGCAAAAACTACCAAAAAGGGAAAAGAAGCAGAAGTTGTTTATAGTACTTCAATGTCAACAATAGCAGGAGAAGTAAACTTTTCTAACACAACAAATTTAGTTAAAGAAAATGGAATATATAAAATAAAATGGTCTTCAAATATTATTTTTCCTACATTAAATAATGAATACAAAGTAAGGGTAGAAACACTAAGTGCAAAAAGAGGAACTATTTATGACAAAAATGGGAAAATATTAGCAGCAGACCAAACAGCTTCTCAGATAGGATTAGTACCTGGAAGAATGGATGCAATAAGCAAAGAGGCAGACATAAAAAATATAGCAAAATTGTTAGATATATCAGAAGATACTATAAAAGGAAGTTTATCTGCTTCATATGTTAAAGAAGATACTTTTGTACCAATAAAAACAGTTATAAAAAGTGAAACAGAATTAAAAGAAAAACTATTACAAATAAGAGGAATAAAAATAGTAGATGTAGAAGAAAGAGTATATAATTTAGGAGAAGCAAGTTCACATTTATTAGGATATGTACAGGGAATAAGTGCAGAAGAATTGAATGAGAAGAAAAATGAAGGGTATAACAAAAACAGTAAAATAGGAAAAACAGGAATAGAAAAAATATATGAGGATAGGCTAAGGGCAATAGAAGGAGAAGAAATATATATAACAGATGAAAACAATATAAAAGTAAAATCTATTGCAAAAAAAGATTTTAAGAATGGCGAAGACATAAAACTTACAATAGATTCAGACATTCAGCAAAAACTATATGAAAAATTTAAAGAAGACAAAAGTGCTTCAATAGCAATAAATCCTAAAACAGGTGAATTATTAGCAGCAGTTAGTACACCAACATTTAACTCAAATGACTTTAGTTTAGGAATGACTACAAATAAATGGAATAAACTATCAGAACATAAAGACAAACCATTATATAATAGGTTTTTAGCAAGCTATACACCAGGTTCATCCTTTAAACCAATAACAGGAGCAGTAGGTTTAACAACCAGAAGTTTCACAGCAGATGAGGATTTTGGGCAAAGTGGAACTAGATGGCAAAAAGATTCAAGTTGGAAAGACTTTTATATAACAACATTATCTACTTATTCTGGAAAAGCAAATTTACAAAATGCTTTAATCTATTCAGATAATATTTATTTTGCAAAAGCAGCATTAAAAATAGGAAAAGATAATTTTTCAAAAAGTTTAAATAATATAGGTTTTAACACTAATATAAAAACACCATTAGGTGAAGTAAAATCAAGTTATTCTAGTACAAATACATTTGCTTCAGAAACAGACCTTGCAAATAGTGGCTATGGACAAGCAGAAGTTTTAGTAAACCCCATTCATATGGCAATGGTATATTCCGCATTTTTAAATGAAGGAAATATGGTAGATACTTACTTAGAATATACAGGATCTTCAGAAGCAAAATATTTTAAGCAAGGAGCTTTTACTAAAGAATCAGCAAATACTATAAAAGAAGCTTTAATACAAGTGGTAGAAAATCCAAATGGAACAGCGCATAGCGCTAAATTAAATGATATGGTTATTGCAGGAAAAACAGGAACAGCAGAAATTAAAACATCAAAAAATGATAAAGAAGGAACTGAAATAGGATGGTACAACACATTTATTGCAGATGAAAAAAGTGGAAGACAACTACTAGTAGTTAGTATGGTAGAAGATGTAAAACAAAAAGGTGGAAGCCATTATGTAGTAGACAAATTAAAAGATATATTTAATTTGTGGGATTAAAATTAAATATGAAAGAATTGGGAAACTTTTAGACACGTCCCAAATCTTTCCCAATTCTTTCATCAGACACGTCCAAAAGTCTCCATTGGCTTCTTTTTTAATCTCTTCTTTTTCCAAAAATAGAAAGAATACGAAGAAAAATATTTATAAAGTCTAAATATAATTCCATAGCCCCATAAATGTGTAACTTGCTCTTATCTAAGTTTGAATCTAATGAAAGTTGTTTAATTTTATTCATATCATAAGCAGTAATACCAAAAAATACTAATAATATTACCCAATCAAGAATAATATCTAACATTGTATTTTTCATAAATAAATTAATTAAACTAACAATTAGACCAACAATTAATGTTCCAAAAAGTAGAGAATGCCAATTGCTTAAGTCTTTTGAAGTTTTATAACCATATAAAGCTAATCCACCAAATAGAACACTTGAAGCTACAAACAATAACACAATAGATTGTAATTCAAAAACTACAAATATTGTAGATAATGTTACACCATTAATTGCAGCATATATAAAATACAGTATGCCTACAACAGTAGGTGATAACTTCCTAAATAAAAATGAAAATAATAGAACCACTACTACTTCTGCTACAAGTAAAAGACCAAAGGAATTTCCAGTTAAAATATTAATAAATAAACCAGAAGAGTAAGTATACCATGCAACAATAGCAGTACTTAATAAACCTAAAAACATCCAAAAGAAAGTTTTAGGAATAAAACTATTTTCTAAATTTTCAACTATAGGTTCATTACTATTTTCTTTTCTAATCATAAAAAAATCCTCCTTTTAATTCTTTTATACTTTAGGAACTTTTAAACCAATGTCAGAAAAAGTCCATAAAATATAGTTATTGAAAAATTAAAAATTTCTATAAATTCTTAACCTCAATTTTAATAATTATAACATATATTAAATAAAAATATGTTATAATTTTGTAAAATTTTCTAAAAAAAATTAAAATATATTGACAAAATCAACATAAAGTAGTAAAATAAAAAGGTAACAGGTAGTAGAGATGAACATATAGGAGGAATTTCAAATGTTTTCTTGGTTGACAAACTTTAAGTTTAACGTCTATTGTAACCTTAGTAGTCCTTATTTTAAAAACATGTGTATGCAACCGATGCTTGTATCAGAAGAACAGAAATTGAAGCTTTACCAAAAGAAGTTTGATACAAGCAAAAAAGTAACATATCATAGGCAGCAGAAAAAGTAAAACAAATGGGAAAGTAGTTTAAAAGGAGGAAAAAAACATGACAGAATATGCACGCTTACTTGACGAATTAGATAGACTTCGGGAGGAAAATACAGAGTTAAGAAATAAAATTGGTGATTTAGAACAGGAACTGAGAGGTAAGGATGTAGCAAGAGAAGAGTTTATGAAAGCACAAGCAGGAATGAGGGAGGCTGCGCAAAACTTAAGCGAAATTTTGGCGTACCTAAAAGAGGATAAGGGGAACTTTAAATAAAGTGACTAAGAATGAAAAAACTAGCTCATATGAGTTAGTTTTTTCATTTTTATTTTTATAATATAAAGATTAAAAAGATATATATTAAAGAAAAAAGTTAATTCTCAATTTTCAATATTGCATTCCTTGCAAGTGCATCACACCTATTATTAAACTCATTATCACTGTGCCCCTTAACTTTAATAAATTTAATTTCATGAGTTCTAGTAAAAGAATATAATTCTTCCCACAATTCCTTATTTTTAACAGGGCTACCATCAGCAGTTTTCCAACCTTTTTTAATCCAATTATATATCCAACCTTGTAAAAAAGCATTTACAACATAAGCACTATCACTATAAATTTGAATTTTACAAGGATATTTAACTAAACGTAAAGCTTGTATAACGGCAGTAAGTTCCATTATATTATTAGTAGTATTCTTACAACCACCAGATATTTCTTTTTTTGCCCCCTTACACATTAAAACAGAGCCCCAACCACCGAGGGCCAGGGTTACCGTGAGCATGCACCATCAGTATAAATAATAATTTCTTCCATAAATTTTCCCTTTCGATTGTTTTTTAAAAACTTTTATGATATTATATCAGTATGTGGGAAAAAGTACAAGTAAAATATGAAAAAATAAGGAAGGAGCAAAATTATGGCAAAAGTATTAGGAATAATAGCAGAATATAATCCATTTCATAATGGACACTTATATCAAATAGAAGAAGCAAAAAAACAGACAGGAGCAGACTATGTAATTGCCATAATGAGTGGAAACTTTACACAACGTGGAAATACATCATTAGTAAATAAATGGGTAAAAGCTAATATGGCACTTCAAAATGCAGTTGACATAGTGATAGAACTTCCAACAATATATAGTATATCAAGTGCAGAGAACTTTTCAGAAGGAGCCATAAAAATATTAGATAGCTTAAAAGTAGTAGACACACTTTGTTTTGGAACAGAAACAGCAGACTTTGTAGCACTAAACAATATAGCAAATATTTTATATAATGAACCAAAAGAATATATATCTATGTTAAATCATGAACTTGGAAAAGGAGTATCATATCCAAAGGCAAGGGAAAGTGCATTAATGATGTATTTAAATGATATAAAAAGATATGCAAATATTTTATCAGGTTCTAACAATATATTAGCAATTGAATACTTAAAAGCACTAAAAAAATTGAAAAGTGATATGAAACCATATTCAATACAAAGAAAAAAAGTATACTATAATGATGAAAAAATAGTAGATGAATTTGCAAGTAGTACAGCAATTAGAAAGTTAGTAGCAAGAGAACAATATGACGAACTAAGAAAAGTAGTGCCAAAAGATTCATATATACTCTTAGGAGAAGAAATAAAAAGAGGAAATATAGTAATAGATATAGTAAAATTTGAAAAAGAAATATTATATCAATTAAGAAGTATGAGTTTAAGTGAAATTGCACAATTACCAGATGTTTCAGAAGGACTAGAGCATGCAATAAAAAGTGCAGTAGATTCATGTAACAATATAATAGACTTAATAAATATAATAAAAACAAAACGATACACACAAACAAGGATACAAAGAATTTTATTATATGCACTACTTAGAATTAATAAAAAAGATATGGCAAATGCCAAAAAAGTGGTACCATACACACGAATATTAGGACTTAACAAAAAAGGAAAATTATTATTATCCGAAATATGCAAAATAAATAAAAAAGTAAATATAATAACATCTGTAAAAAAATTTGAAAGTACAAATACCAATAAAACATTAAGCCAAATGTTAGAAAAAGACATATATGCAAGTAACATATATACTCTAGGGTATGAATATGATTCTTGGTCAAATTTAGATTATACAAATAAATTGATAGTAATGTAAGCCAATGGGGACGGAGATTTTTGAAGCCAATGTGAAGCCAAAAATCTCCGTCCCCATTGGCTTCACATTGGCTTTTCATTTTTTTAGACATTTTTGTTACAACATTATTACAATTAAATATCATTTATATAACAAACATTGAATAAAAGAAATTTATGAAATATAATGTAAAAAAATGTTTTGGAGGTTACCAATGGAGGAAACATTTGCAAATTATATATTAAATGAAAACGATTGGGTTAGAAAGATGGAAATAATGTATTACTTGGAGAAAAAGGGTAATGTATTTTTCGATAAATCTGTCATACTAAAAACAGAGCTCGCTAAGCTTTTTGTAGAGATAATGAATATAGAAGAAGTTGATGAAAATATGGTGATAACAGCATGCTTATTATGCAATTCTAGAAAACCAAGTAATTTTTCAGATATAAATAAAGTAAAATCTTATGCAAAAGATGGAGCAGAGTATTTAGAAAGATTAGGATTTTCAAAGCGTTTTTGCAAAATATGTGAAGAAGTAAATAGATATAGTAAAAGTGAACCACGAGAAAAAGAAAGCGATATATTAGAATTAGTAGATAATTTTGGGGGAATGTTATTAGATAGGTTTGATAGAATTGCATTTAAACCAGACGAAGCATTGTTATTACTAGAGTATAGAAATTTAAAAGGCAATAAAAATATATATTTAGAACAATTTACACAATTTATAGAAAAAATACAAAGAGCACATATAGGATTAAATACAAGTATAGAATATTTATCAAAACTAATGAACACATCAAGTACAACAAAAGTAGCATTAGTAAATGCATATAATTCAGAAATAGATATAAAGAAAGTATTGGAAGAACTGGAGAATTCTCCAAAAGAGGAGAAAGAGGAATATGTGGAAGATATAAAAATAAATCCAGAAGAAATAGAAACAATAGTATTAAAGAGAAATCAATTTTGATTTTAATATATATATATAAACACATAACACTACTCTATATAGTTTATTTACTATTATTTCTAAAATAAAAAGCAGAAAAATAAATATCAAAGGAGAAAGAATAAATGAGAGAAGTATTTGCAGACTTACACATACATATAGGAAGAAGTGAAAAAGGAAAGCCAATAAAAATAACAGCAGCAAGGTCTTTAAACTTTGCAAACATAGCAAAAGAATGCTACGACAGAAAAGGAATACAAATATGTGGAATTATAGATTGTGCATCACCATATGTAATAGAAGATATAGAAAACTTTTTAAAAACAGGTGAAGCCTATGAAATAGAAGATGGAGGAATAATATATAAAGATAAAGTTTGTATATTATTAGGAAGTGAAGTAGAAACCTCAGAAATAGGAAGAAATGGACACAAAGGTGCAGCACACAATGTATGTTTCTTCCCACACTTAAAAGATATAAAAGGCTTTTCAGAAGAAATGAGTCACCATATAAAAAATATAACCTTAAGCACACAAAGATCAGACTTATCAGGTTATGAATTAATAGACATAGTAGAAAAATACAATGGAATACTAATACCAGCCCATGTATTTACACCACATAAAAGTTACTATGGAAACTGTGTGGATAGTTTAAAAGAAATATTCAAAGAAAAATTCGATAAAATATATGCAATAGAATTAGGATTAAGCTCAGACACATTTTTAGCAGACACAATATCAGAACTAGAAACAAAAACATTTGTAACAAATTCGGATGCACATTCACTGCCCAAAATAGCTAGAGAGTACAACAAGTTACAAGTAGAAGGGATATCCTTCAAAGAAGTAGTAAAAGCACTAAAAAATGAAGAAGGAAGAAAAGTAGTAGCAAACTATGGATTAGACCCAAAACTAGGAAAATACCATAGAACATATTGCGATAACTGTGAAAATACAATAGAAACAAAAGAGCCAGTAACAACATGTCCGAAGTGTGGAAGTGACAAAGTAACCTTCGGAGTGTTTGATAGGATAGAACTAATAAAAGACAAAAAAGAAACAAAAAGCCCAAAAACAAGACCACCGTACATATATCAAGTACCACTAGGATTCATACCGGGAGTAGGTACAAAAGTAATAGAAAAATTATTAAATAAATTTGGAACTGAAATGACAATTCTGCACAAACTATCAGAAGACGATATAGAAGCAGTAGTAGGACAAAAAATAGCAAATAAAATAGAAGAAGCAAGAACAGGACATGCAAAAATAGAAGTAGGTGGTGGCGGAGTTTACGGTAAAGTAAAATAAAAGAACTACCCCAAAAGGACCAGGTTATAATGGAGTAGTTAAATAAATTACCCCATTATAACCTGGTCCTTTTGGGGTAGAAAAAACGTAATAAAAACGTAATATAAAAGTAACATTAATGTAATGCGAAGATGATATACTTAATATATATAAATATTATGAATAAATAGCAAATGAGGTAATAAAATGATAAATAAAATATTGAAGTTAATAATGCTTATAATTGTTTCAATAATGATTTTTACAGTATATACATATGCTTTTTCAATAGAACCTTCCATTAATAATGTTTCTGTAAAACCTGGTGAAGAAATTATATTTAAAGTTAAATCAGATGAGAAAATAGTTGCAACTAACTTTAAATTAAATTATGATAATGAAGCATTTGAATTAGTAAGAAGTAATACATCAGGATTAAATGTTGCAGAGAAAAATGGAAAAATTGCTTGTATATATGCAGATATGAGTGGGGTAGGAACAGATAATTTTGAAATTATTTTAAAAGCTAAACTATCAAATAAAAGTGTAAACTTTGGACTAGAAGATGCAAAGTTTAGAGCCGTAAATGCAAAAACGTCATATACTGGAAGTCAAATAGATGGAATAGAAACAATAATTAATGTAAAAACAACAGAAGATATAAACACAAATACTATTGTAAATGAAACACAAAATAGCGCAAATAATGTAGTAACCAATAGCAATACTGCAGATAATACAACAAGTCAAGATACTAAATTACCACAAGCAGGAGAAAAGAATATATTAATAAAATTAATAATTCTATTTGTTTTATTAATACTTGTAAATAAAATAAGACTTGATAGATTAAAAGAAATAAAATAAATTAGAAAAGAGGGGCATATGAAGAAAATAATAAAAATAAACATATTGTTAATTGCAATTATGATGTTAATACCAATAACATCTAATGCATTTACTGCTAAAACCTCTGTGGATAAGGAGTATATAGAGGTTGGAGATGAAGTAGTATATAAAATAAGTTGTGATAAAAAAGTTATAGGAGCTAACTTTAGCATAGAATACGATCCAAAGTGTTTTGAACTTATAGATAGTAGAACAGCAGGTTTAAATGTAGCCACTAAAGATGAAGAAATTATGTGTATATATGCTAATATGGAGGGAAAAGGAATAAATGATTTCGAAGTTGCATTTAAAGCAACAAAACCCAGTAAAGAGGCAACCTTTAGCATAGGAAATGTTAAATTTAGAGCAGTCGGGCAAAAAGAATCATATACATTCAAAAGTACAAGTGGATTAGAAGATATAGATGTTAAAATAGACAAAACATTAGCAATGAGTATAGTATACATTGTAATTATAGGAATAGGAGTAATTATTATGGGAGTAACAATTTGGGTAATATCAAATAAATTAAAAAAGAGTGGAATGTTAAAAAAGTTTTTATCTAGTATATTAGCTTTATTTATAATTAGTTCATTAGCACCAAAAATAGAAGCAGTAGGAAATGATATTGTTATAAATTTTTCAAAAATAGGAGAAGAAAAAATAGTACAAATTGTATTATCAAAAGAAGATGAGGACAAGCAGGTAACAAAACAAGAAATAATTGAAAAAAATAATACAATTATTAGCATAAAAGATGAAAATGGAAAGGAAATACAAAATGATGAAATAATAAAAACAGGATATACATTAGAAACTAAAAATGGAATATCTAAGATTGTATTGTTAGGTGATGCAAATGGAGATGGCTATGTATGTGATACAGACGATATTATGGTCATAATAGATGACTATTTAGGAAATGAAACAGCAAACACTATACAAAAAATAGCTGCAAATTTATGTAATACAGATGACATATTAGATATAGACGATGTTATGCAAATGATAGATATGTACTTAGGAAGATTAGAAGATAATTTATTAGTGAAGCCACTTCAAACAAATACAGAAGAAACAGAGCCAGAAATTACCAATCCAGAATTAAAATATGGTGATGTTGTAGAATATAATTCTGACATAAATATTACAACTATGAATTTAAAATGGAGAATTTGGAAAATAGATGGTGACAAAATTCAAATAATTCCACAATCTAATTTAACTTCAAATTGTGATGAAGCATTTCCTAAATATGCAATATCAGTTGAAAAAAATATGAATGGACCATATACAGGCTCAAATTGGACTAATTGTAGTAGCTATTCAGATTTTCAATATTTCCAAAAATGTTTTAATGGAGAATATGCAAAAGAAATTAGTTTCCCTTTACTAGAAGATTATAATAATTATAAAAACTCAACAGATACTACAACTTTAGAAGTATTTAATAATTATTTTAAAGGAGATTACTGGGGAGAAGATTCTTATGGAACAGCACAATCTACAAATGGAGGTTATGAAAGAATAGGATTACGTCCAATTGTAACATTAAAGGAAAATATAAAAATACAATCAGGTTCAGGAACAGAAACAGACCCATTTATATTAACTAAATAGAATTAATATGAAAAATAATTACACAATAAAGACGGGCAAATGCTATAAGAAATTTAGAAATTTGAATATTTGGTATATATTAAGAATAAAGAGATGGCAATAACATTGTCGTCTCTTTATAAATGCAAAAATTCATCATTTTATTACTTTTATTTTATTGATATTTTTATTATGATGTAATATAATGAAATGCAGTTAAATAAGAATTTTTTGGGGGCATTTAAACATGAATGAAAAGCAGGAGTATAAGCACATAAGAGAAGTTTTTAGAGATTTCAGTTCAAGTAATCAAAATATAATAAATAGCAAAGTAAAGTCTATAAATTTATTCAAAAAAACAAACACTTTAGCAATAACTTTGATAACTAATGTTTTAATAGAAGTTAAGGGGGTGTATGCTTTTGAAAAGTATTTAGAAGTTCGTTTTGGAATAGCTAATATAAAAATTAAAATTGAGAATGAAAATGTAGAACAAAACGTAGAAGATAATGTATGTGAAACAACTGGAATAGATGAAATAGGAAGTAAAATAGAAAAGCAGTGGGAAGATATAATTGAGTATATGGCATACAAACACCCTATGTTTAAGGCAATTTTAGCTAAAAGTACTATTTCAATAGATAACAAAAATATAAATGTACTTCTTTCTAAAAAAGGAAAGGATTTTCTAGACGTTAAAAAGTTTGATGAAATTTTAAGTAGTAGCATATTTAATATATATGGAGCAAGATATAAAGTTAGCCTAACAGAAAATGTAAGTGAAGAGGATATAAAGAAATATCAAGAATATACTCTAAAAAGAGAAGAAGAAGCTATACGAAATTTACAAATTGAGAGCAAACAAAATGAAGGAGAATATGGCGGGGCTGACGTAAGAGGCGGGGCGCCGATGGCGGAGACGCCTACAAAAGGAGAAAATGGTATGCCTCCACCACCAGCAGATATTCCATTTGATGATAGCTATTTTGGAGAAGCACCACCTATGCCAGTGTCAGAAGAAGACTATCTACAAGAATTAGAAGAAATGGAAGATACGAAAAACTATATTTTAGGAAAACCTTCAAAAGCTAAAGAAAACAAAGTAAAAATAAAAGAAATATCAGCAGAAAACAAACGTATAACAATAGAAGGTAGAGTAGTTACCTGTGAATGTAGAGAAACAAAAACAGGTAAAGGAATGATAATATTTGACTTATATGATGGAACAGGAATTATAACATGTAAATCATTTACAACTGACGCAAAAGAAGGAAATGAAGTAGCCGAAAAAATACGAAATGCAAGCGGAATTAAAACAATAGGAAAAGCAGGGTTAGACGCATTTGCAGGTGATGTTACTGTAATGTCAAATATAATAGTAGAAATAAATGGAGAAAATTTCCCAAAACTTCCAACAGAAGACGAAGATTCTCCACTAATATTAGGAATGAACCCAGAAATAAAAGAGCCATTAATAAAGGTACAAGATGTAGGAATAGAATCTGGAAATGTATGCATAGATGGCGAGGTTATCGCTATGGAAGATAGAGAGCTAAAAGGAGGAAAAATACTTTTAAGCCTATCAATTTATGATGGTACAAGCACAATGACTTGTAAAGCTTTCCTAACTAAAGATAACAGCAAAAAAGTAATAGGGAAAATAAAAGGTGCAAAAGGAATAAAACTTGCAGGAAAAGCAGGAATGGATACTTTCTCAAATGAAGTTACAATTATGGCAAATACAATAGTAACTTCAACTGGAATAAAAAGAGAAGTAAGACAGGATAACTCAGAAGTAAAAAGAGTAGAACTTCACATGCATACTCAAATGAGTCAAATGGATGCAGTAACACCAGCAACAGAACTAATAAAAAGAGCAATGAAATGGGGAATGAAATCAATAGCAATTACAGACCACGGAGTAGTGCAATCTTTCCCAGATGCCCACAAAATGCTAGGTTTTGATAACCCAGATATGAAAGTAATATATGGTGTAGAAGCATATTTAGTACCAGATAAATCAAATATAGTAACAAGTTCAAAAAATCAAACTTTAGAAGATACAACTTATTGTGTACTAGACTTAGAAACAACAGGACTTTCATTTAGAACAGAAAAAATAACAGAAGTTGGAATAATGAAAGTAAAAAATGGAGAAGTAATAGACGAATTTAGTTGTTTTGTAAATCCGGAAAAACCAATACCACCAAAGGTTGTAGAAGTTACAAACATAACAGATGATATGGTAAAAGATGCAGAAACTATAGATAAAGTATTCCCAAAAATATTAGAATTTGTAGGAGATAGTGTACTAGTTGCACATAATGCAGATTTCGATATAGGATTTTTAAAACACAATGCAAAAGAGCTAGGCTATACACTAGATAATACATATATAGACACTTTGCGCTTAGCAAAACAATTATTCCCAGACTTTAAGAAATACAAACTAGGAATAATAGCAGACAAGCTAGGAATTACCGTCGAAGTAGCACACCGTGCCTTAGATGATGTTGATACTACTGTAAAAGTTCTAAATGTAATGATGAATATGTTAAAAGAAGATGGTGTAAAAACTTTAAATGATATTGACGCTAAAAGCGCAGTAGACTTTAAAAAATTACCAAGCTACCACGCAATAATACTTGCTAAAAACTATGTAGGGCTAAAAAACTTATACAAATTAGTATCACTTTCACACTTGCATTACTTCTATAAAAAGCCACGTATATTAAAATCAATATACAAAAAATATTCAGAAGGCTTAATATTAGGAAGTGCCTGTGAAGCAGGAGAATTATATAGAGCAATAGTAGAAGGAAAAGATGATGACGAAATAGAAGAAATAGCAAAAGACTATGACTACCTAGAAATACAACCAACAGGAAACAACATGTATATGGTAAGAAATGGAACTTTGCCAGACGCAAGAGCAATAGAAGATATAAATAGAAAAATAGTATCCTTAGGAGAAAAACTAGGAAAACTAGTAGTAGCAACCTGTGACGTCCACTTCATAGATCCACAAGACGAAATATACAGAAGAATACTAATGGCAGGGCAAGGCTATGATGACGCAGATGAACAAGCACCACTATACTTACGTACAACCGAAGAAATGCTAAAAGAATTCGAATACTTAGGAGAAGAAAAGGCATATGAAGTAGTTGTAACAAACACAAATAGAGTATCAGATATGTGTGAACGAATAAGCCCAATATCACCAGAAAAATGTCCACCACACATAGAAGGTTGCGAGCAAACAATAAAAGATATAGCATATGATAAAGCCCATGAACTATATGGAGACCCACTACCAGAAATAGTACAAGAAAGACTAGATAAAGAGCTAAACTCAATTATAAAAAATGGCTTCTCAGTTATGTACATAATAGCTCAAAAACTAGTATGGAAATCTAACGAAGATGGCTACATAGTAGGTTCTAGAGGGTCAGTAGGTTCATCATTTGTAGCGAATATGACAGGTATAACAGAAGTAAACTCACTTCCACCACACTACAGATGCCCAAACTGTAAACACTCAGACTTCACAGACTATGGCTACCAATGTGGTTTCGACTTACCAGATAAAGAATGTCCAAAATGTGGTACACCAATGGTAAAAGACGGAATAGATATACCATTTGAAACATTCTTAGGTTTCAATGGAGATAAAGAGCCAGATATCGATTTAAACTTCTCAGGAGAATACCAAGCAAAAGCACATAAATACACAGAAGTAATATTCGGAAAAGGAACAACATTCAAAGCAGGAACAGTAGGTACAGTAGCCGATAAAACAGCTTTCGGATATGTAAAAAAATACTATGAAGAAAGAGGAGTACCAGTAAACAACGCAGAAGTAATAAGAATATCACAAGGTTGTACGCGGAATAAAAAGAACAACAGGTCAGCATCCAGGAGGAATAATAGTTGTACCAAAGGGAAGAGAAATATATGAATTCACCCCAGTACAACACCCCGCAGATGACCCAAACTCAGACATAATAACAACCCACTTTGACTACCACTCAATAGACCAAAACTTACTAAAACTAGATATACTAGGGCACGACGATCCAACCGTAATACGTATGTTATTTGACCTAACAGGAATAGACCCAACAAAAGTACCACTAGATGACAAAGAAACTATGAGTATATTTAGTTCAACAGATGCCTTAGGAGTAACACCAGAACAAATAGGAAGTAAAGTAGGAAGTTATGGAATACCAGAATTTGGAACAAAATTCGTAAGAGGAATGCTAGTAGATACAAAACCGACAACCTTTGACGAACTAATACGTATATCAGGTTTATCACATGGTACAGACGTATGGCTAGGAAATGCACAAACATTAATAGAAGAAGGAACAACAACCCTTCAAAACTCAATATGTTGTCGTGACGATATAATGATATACCTAATAAAAAAAGGAGTACCGCCAAACCCAGCCTTCAAAATAATGGAAACAGTACGTAAAGGAAAAGCACTAAAAGACAAAGAAAAATGGGCACAAAATGTTGAATTAATGAAAGAACATGATGTACCAGACTGGTATATAAAATCATGTGAAAAAATAAAATACATGTTCCCAAAAGCCCACGCAGCAGCATATGTAACAAACGCCTTCAGAATAGCATGGTTCAAAGTACATCAGCCAAAGGCATACTACACAGCCTACTTCACAATACGTGCAGACGAATTTGACAGTGAAATAATGTGCTATGGAAAAGAAAAAGTAAAAAACAAAATGAAAGAAATAGATTTAGCAGGAAACAACGCAACAACAAAAGACAAGAACATGTATGCAATACTAGAGCTAGTACTAGAAATGTATGAAAGAGGAATAAAATTCCTACCAATAGACCTATATAAATCACACGCCACAAAATTCCAAATAGAAGAAGACCGGAATACGCCCACCACTAAACAGCGTACCAGGCTTAGGAACAGTAGCAGCCGAAGGAATAGAAGAAGCAAAAAAAGACGGCAAATTCATGTCAATAGACGACATGAAAATCCGCTCAAAAATAGGAAACTCAGTAGTAGATCTACTAAAGAAAATGGGCTGCCTAGAAGGCATGAGCCAAAGCAACCAAATGAGCCTTTTCGGCTAAGTTCCCATTGGGGACGTTTCCAAATGGGGTATCTGTCACTTTTGGGAATTAATATAATAAATAAAATAATTGTAGGGGTCGCCGCCATCAGCGACCCGCTTTCAAAGCAAATACTTAAATTAATTAGAAAATGTAGGGGCACGGAGCACCGTGCCTGTTATCCCATACAAGAAAAAATATTAAGTCACATAATCTACAAAAAACTATTGGAAATTTATGTAATCTGTGATAGAATACATGCATATTGAAACTTATAAACCTATAAAATAACTATTTTTAAAGAGGAAAAACAATGGGCAAAATTAAGCTCAATGAAGAACAGAAAAAAGCAATAGAAGCTTTAAGAAGTGTTATGTATGATATTCGGTCTTACATACTACCGGACTAATAAAACAGTTGAACCTATATTGTATAAAATGGACTTAAGGAAAAGAATGCACATATAGCAGATACATTACTAATGGATTTAAATACGCTTTTGAAATCGATAAACGAATTTTTAGAACTTATTGAGGTAGAATCTATTAGTAATGAATTAAAGAACTATGATGGAAATTTTTCTAAACAAAAAAGTAAGAGTACTAGAAATAGTACTCTTATTATCTTTCATCCCCCATATCAATCTCAATATCAATAATTTCATTAGAAACCTTAGAAGCGCTACCAGACTTGCTTACTGAACTTTTGCCTTTAAGATCATCAGAACTTACTTTCTTTATAGGTTCAACATGTTTTAAAAAGTAAAAACCTTCCTTATTATAAACAGTATTATCATCATAATCTATTACAAAATCTTGATTATTATTATTTTTAAACTCAACCCAAGTATGCATTTTTTTAGATTTATCTGAAATACCATAAACATATCCAGTAACAATACTATTAGGGAAAGTAAGTAGCTGAGAAATATATTCAGCGCTAAATTTATCTTTTCTAACAACACTACCTTTAGAATTTTTATCATTTAAGGTTTCAGGTACAATATCAGAAAGTTTAGCAACTTTAATACAGTTAGCTCTTGTATTTATTGAAATATAATCATTTTGTTTAGTTGTAAATTTAACAATTTTAGATCTATTAAAACTATCTATCAAATGATTTCTTTCATCTTCAGAAAAATCATTATTATTTAATTTCATAATTGTGTTATAAATAAAATATTCATCAAAATAAAGGTGATTAGCCTCAGAAAGTAAGCTCATGATTTCTTTTTTATTATTATCATGAGTAGCTTTATCATATCTTCTATTCCAATCTTCACAATCAGTTAATGAAAAAGTTTGGTAAATGTCTGACATATTAATCACCTTCCTTTCAATTAATATAAATAATAATACAAATATATTATAGCGAAAAATGTAAAAAAATGCAAATTAAATAAAGCAATAATAGTTTGCAATTAAAAAAACTTATGATATAATTCATTTAGAAAAGGAGATGAATAAAAAATGTTTGAAAATACAATAAATATTTCATGGCTATTTACAATACAAAGCTTTATAATTTATTTGCTAATAATAAATATAATAACATTTTTAGCTATGTGGATAGATAAAACTAAGGCCAAAAAAGGAAAATGGAGAATAAGTGAAGGTACGTTATTTATACTAGCCCTATTAGGAGGCTCTATTGGGGGAATAGCAGGAATGTATACATTTAGGCATAAAACAAAGAAGCCACGTTTTACAATAGGTTTTCCAGCAATATTAATATTAGAAGTAATTATATATTTTATATATTTTATTTAGAAAATGTGAATACAAATAAAACAAGAGGCACAAGGCATAGTGCCCCTACAAATATATTATAAATATGAATATAAGAGAGGAAAATAAAAAATGAAAGAACAATTTATACAATTATTAAAAGAAACAAATAGAGAAGGAATGGACAAACTAATAGAATTTTTAGAACATTCAGACTTCTTCAGAGCACCAGCAAGTACAAGATTTCACGGTGCATTTGAAGGTGGACTATTAGAACATAGCATGAAAGTATACGAAATATTAAAAGAAAAATCAGGAGACAGTGAAGCAGTAAGAATAATAGCACTTTTACACGACATATGCAAAGCAAACTTTTATAAAGTAGATTATAGAAATGCAAAAAATGAACTAGGTGTATGGGAAAAAGTTCCATACTACACAATAGATGATACAATACCATATGGACATGGTGAAAAATCTGTAATGATGATATCAGAATTCATAAAACTAACTCCAGAAGAAAGATATGCAATACGTTGGCATATGGGCTTTACCGAGCCAAAAGAACTATATACAACAATAGGTGCAGCATATAAAAAATATCCAATAGCATTATTAACACATGAAGCAGACTTAGAGGCTACATATTTCTATGATATTTAGTAATATTTTTTGTACTCTACAAAATTATATAAGATAAAAAATAAGATTAAACTTATAAAATTATGTGAAATGTATATAATAAAAGCACATTTGAATATGGACTTAACAATATTTGAAATATATAATTGATAAAAAAATAGAGGGGAAATAAAATAAATGAAAGGAGAAAAGGCTATTACGCTAATAGCCTTAGTTATAACAATAATAATATTAATAATTTTAGCAGGAGTAGGAATAAATTTAAGTTTAGGAGAAAATGGAATATTTAAAAGAGCGAAAGAAGCAAAAAATAAATACTTAACAGCACAAGAAAATGAAGAAAAAGGCTTAAATGAAACAGAAAATTACATAAAGGAATATCTAAATTATAAGCAATAGCTGGTGGATTAATGTTTATAGACGTAGATAATGTTATTGAAGAAGGAAGTGGAGCAAATTATAAATATACAGCTCAAGAAGATTCAATTGCATACATATATGCTAATGGATATAATAAAGGATTTGCAGGACTTCTAAATAATAAACCTATATTTCGTTTTCAATGCGGAAATTCTGGAAATGGGGATCAGGTTACAGATCTAATTTCTATAAAAAAAGGCCAAACTTTGAGTTTTTATGAATGGGGTGGTGGCACAGGAGAACTTTCTGTTATAATATATAAAATATTACAATAATTAGATTTTTGTTTTTTAAAAATCTAAAATCCGAATAATTAGTCAGTAGGCTTGAAGTGATAAAATGTATATGATAGAATATAGTTAATAAAGACAGTACAAAATAAAATATGTACTGTCTTTAAAAATGAGATTTTAGGGACACACCTGAAAATCTCATCAAAAATGAAAATGAGATTTTTTAGGTAGCGTCCCCAAAATCTCAAAGAGAGGAAAAAATATATGAAACCAAAAAATATGCTATATGCAGCAAAAGAATTTAATAATATAAAAGAAATTATTTATAATTCTGCTGAAAAATTTTCAAACCAAATTGCATTTGTAATAAAACATCAAGCAAATAAAAAGATAACTTATGAAAATATTACATACAAAAAGTTGTTAGAAGATATTAATAGCTTTGGAACAGCTTTATACAAGATGGGGCTTAATGGCAAAAGAATAGCAATTATAGGAAAAAATAGATATGAATGGGTAATTTCTCATCTTGCAAATTTATTAGGAGGTATAGTTTCTGTTCCATTAGATAAAGATTTACAATATGAAGAACTAGAAAATTCTATTATAAGAAGTAAAGCAGACTGTATAATATTTGATGAAAAATTAACAGATAAAATAGAAAAAATTAGAGAAGAAAATAACACTAATTTAACAAGCTATATATGTATGAGTAAAATAGAAGGATTTGAATCAGTAGAAGAGCTTATAAAGCAAGGTAAAGATTCAATAGAAAAAGGAAACACTGAGTATATTGATGCCAAAATTGATGAAAATATAATGAACATACTACTATTTACATCAGGAACTACATCAAAATCAAAAGCAGTTATGCTTTCTCAAAGAAACATTGCATCAAATATATATGCAATGCAATGTGTAGAAGATATTAGAAGTACAGATACTAATATTGCGTTTTTACCATTTCACCACATATTTGGCTCAACTTGCTTAATAATGATGCTTGCATGTGGAGTAAAAACAGTATTTCCAGATGGTTTAAGATATATTAAGCAAAACTTAAAAGAATATAAAGTAACACTATTTGTTGGAGTACCTGTTTTAGTAGAGGCTATTTATAAAACTATAATGAAAGAAATACAAAAACAAGGAAAAGCAAAAATAATAGAAGTAGCAATGAAAATTAGTAATATACTATTAAAATTACATATTGATATAAGAAGAAAACTATTTAAACCAATAATTGATGCATTAGGAGGAGAACTTAGATTTATGATTTCAGGAGGAGCTCCAGCTGACCCTAAAATATCAAAAGGTTTTAATGACTTAGGAATAAAAACAGTACAAGGATATGGTTTAAGTGAAACATCACCTGTTATAGCAGCAGAAAATGACAAAGCACTTAAAAATGGCTCTGTTGGAATACCTATGGTAAATGACAAAATAGAAATAGTAAATGAAGATGAAAATGGAATTGGTGAAATAAGGGTAAAAGGCCCTAATGTAATGCTTGGATATTATGAAATGCCAGAACTTACAAATGAAGTATTAAAAGATGGATGGTTCTATACTGGAGATTTAGGGTGTTTTGACAAAGATGGATATTTATTTATAACAGGAAGAAATAAAAACATGATAGTATTAAGAAATGGAAAAAAAGTATTCCCAGAAGAACTTGAAATATTAGTAAATAGGTTAGAATTAGTAGAAGAATCAATGGTATTCGGCATGCCAAGTAAAGAAGATGAAACAGATGTAAAAGTTTCAGTAAAAATTGTATATAATAAAGAAGTTGTTAGAGAAAAATATAAGGGAAAATCAGAAGAAGAGTTATATCAAATTATATGGGAACAAATAAAAGAATTAAACAAATCATTCCCAAGATATAAACATATACAAAAAATGCTTTTAACAGATGAAGAACTTATAAAAACAACAACTAAAAAGATAAAAAGACAAGAAGAAATGAAAAAGATACTGGGAAGTGAATAGGAACAGTAGTATAATGTGAATGACATCATTTGTTTTAAGCTAATGAATAGTGAATAATGAAGAATGAATGATGAATAATTATAAAATGGAATACCAGTTAAAGGTAACGAAAAAGAAAGAAGGAATAGAAAAATGATTAGTATTAATTATGAAGGAAAAGTTGTAATAGTAACAGGTGGAACTAGAGGAATAGGCTTAGAAACAGTTAAAGCATTTAAAGAAAATGGAGCAAAAGTTATTTTATTTGGCTCAAAGGAAGAAACAGTTACAAATGCAATAGAAAAATTAAAAGAAGAAAACATGGAAGTAGAAGGATATTATCCTAACCTAAATAATGTGGAAGAAGTAGAAAAAACTATAAATGAAATTTATAAAAAACATGGCAGAATAGATGTATTAGTTAATAATGCAGGAATATCATCAAATAAAAAGATTGAAAACACAACATATGAAGAATTTGAAAAAATTATGGATTTAAATGTAAATGCTATGTTTAATGTATCAAAAGCAGTAACAAAATATATGAAAGAAGCAAAAAATGGAGTTATATTAAATACTTCATCAATGGTAAGTAAATATGGTCAACCATCAGGCTTAGGCTACCCTACAAGTAAATTTGCAGTTAATGGTTTCACACTATCACTAGCACGCGAACTTGCGCCATTTAACATTAGAGTAAATGCAGTAGCACCAGGAATAACAAACACTGATATGGTAGCAAACTTACCAAAAGAAATGATAGAACCACTAATAAAAACAATACCACTTGGAAGAATAGGTGAGCCACGAGATATAGCAAATGCATTCCTATTTTTAGGAAGCGATATGGCAAGCTATATATCAGGAGTAGTTTTATCAGTAGATGGACTATCAAGAACCTAAAAAAGCTAGGCAAAATTTTAATTTATGTGAAATAAAATTTAATAAAAAATACCTCAATTGATGTAAGATTCAGTTTGAGGTATTTTTTTATATAAATATAGCAAAAACTATTTAAAAGGAAACAAAAATTTGTTATAATACAAAATATATAAAAGAGGTGTTAATATGGAAAATAATATAATTTTTTATACTGATGAAGATAATAATGTGAAAATCGAAGTAATATTAGAAAATGAAAATGTATGGTTAACCCAGAATTCATTAGCAAAATTATTTGATACAACAAGAAATAATATAACAATGCATATAAAAAATATATTTACTGATGAAGAATTAGAAATAGAATCAGTTAGTAAGGAAAACTTACTAACTGCCAATGATGGTAAAAAGTATAAAACAAAACTGTATAATTTAGATATGATAATATCTCTTGGATTTAGAGTAAATTCTAAAAAAGCCATTAAATTTAGAACATGGGCTAATAAAATAATAAAAGAATATATGATTAAGGGATTTGCATTAGATGACGACAGATTTTTGAAAGGTGGAAAAGTTAATCAAAAATATTTTGACGAATTATTAGAAAGAATAAAAGTAATTCGTACAAGTGAAAGAATGGCATATCAAAAGATAACAGATATATTTATGACCACATCAATAGATTATGATAAAAATTCTGAAGAGGCATATACTTTCTTTAAAATAGTACAAAATAAGCTTCATTATGCAATAACAGGACATACAGCAGCAGAATTAATTTATGAAAGAGTAGATAGTGAAAAAATAAATATGGGACTTACGAATTGGAAAGAAGCACCAGATGGAATGATATATAAATATGATATTAGTGTAGCGAAAAATTATTTAAATGAAAACGAATTAAAGAAATTAAATAATTTAACTACTTTGTTTTTAGACTATGCAGAAACAATGGCAGAAGAAGAACAAGTAATGACAATGAAGGATTGGATAAATGAAACAGACAATCTTTTAAAAT
The DNA here is from genome assembly GCA_948444845.1 of uncultured Clostridiaceae bacterium. Lineage (GTDB taxonomy): Bacteria > Bacillota > Clostridia > TANB77 > CAG-508 > UMGS1663. The sequence goes on from CAOJVB010000007.1 coordinate 24,941, forward strand.
TTAGAAAAAAAGAAATATTAAAAGATTTTGGAAAAGTATCACACAAACAAGCAATTGAAAAAGCAAATAATGAATATGAAAAGTATAGAGTTAAACAAGATGAACAATATATTTCTAGCATGGATGAAATGTATAAAAAGTATTTAGAAGAGAATAAATAGGAGAATTTAAATTATTATAGGAGTAATAAATATGGAGCATTTAGGAACGATAATGTGGACAAGTAAACGACTGATATTGAGAAGATTTGAAGAAAAGGACGCAGAAGAATTATATCTTGGTTATATTAATCAAAAAGAATTTTTATATTATGCTAATAAGGAAAGAAAAACTTTAGAAGAAGAAAAAATGTCTTTAATTAATATTAATAACAAATATAAAGATAATAATTACTATAATTGGTTAATAACATTAAAAGATACTAGAGAAATAATAGGTTCAATAAATTTAAGAGTGATTGAAAATAATGATTCAGTGGAATTTAATTATGCTATAGATAATAGATATACTAATAAAGGATATATGACAGAGGCATTAGAAATAGTAAAAGATTTTTGCCTAAATAAGTTAAAAATACAAAGATTTCAAGAGGGATGTTGTATAGAAAATATAGCTTCTAAAAAAGTTATGGAAAAGTGTAAAATGGAATATGAAGGTACTTTAAGGAAATATATAAAATTAAAAGATGGGTACCATGATATGTGTATATATTCAATAATAAAATAATTAGATGTAGCAAGAAAAAATTCATATAAAAATATCTACATTGATAATGAACTAGAATAAGAGACGAGTAGTAAGAAAAACTTACTAGTCCAAATAGGAGAGAAAAAAATGTTTAAATTACACTCAGAATATAAGCCAACTGGCGACCAGCCACAGGCAATAGAATATTTAAGTAAAGGAATAATAGAAGGTAAGAAATTCCAGACGCTTCTAGGGGTTACAGGTTCTCGGGAAAACTTTCACAATGGCAAATATCATTCAAAAAGTACAAAAACCAACACTCGTTTTAGCACATAATAAGACACTAGCAGGACAACTATATTCCGAATTCAAAGAGTTCTTCCCAGAGAACAACGTTGAATATTTCGTATCTTATTATGATTAACACCAAGAATGGCTTTATTTAGCCACTTTTAGTCCCTTTTAGTTTTATTTAGTTTAGTAAAAAATGACTAAATAAGCCTAAAAAAACTAAATAAAACTAAACAAACAAAAAAAGTTTGTGACCTAATTCGTGTAAAATTCGTGTAATGAAAAAAACAAATATTTTTGGAGGAAAAGAATGAAAGAAATTAAAATATCAGAAAAATTAGAAAAATTATTAAAAGATAGAAATTATAATATACAAAATGAACAAACAAGTGATATATTTTTAAGTAGAGAAAAAGAAAATGAATTATTAAAGAAATTTGGTTTTAATGAAAGCGACAATGTAGACATTAATGACTTTTTTCAATTTGCTAGATATTTTGGAATAGATAAAGAATTATATTTAGGATTTAGAACTTTAAAAAAAGATGCAGATGTTTCTTGGGAAGATATAAAAAATCTTAAATGGGAAGATGTTGATTTTGAAAAAGGAATAATAAACTTTCCAAACCAAAAAATAAAAAAAGAAAGAGCAGAGAGATAAATGGAGGTATCTATGGAAGAAAAGATAAATGATTTTTCAAATGATGATGAAATATTAGAAATAATAGAAGATTACTGCAAAGAAGTATTACCAAAAGAAAATTAATGTAATAACTAAATATATAATTTTTTAGTAACAAGTTTTAATGACTTGTTATTTTTTTGTGTTTAAAAAGGAGGAATGATACTATGCAAAAAGATGAGGCAATAGAATATTTAGAAAAATTAGAAATAGGAACATTTTTGACAGTAAATATTCCTATTTCAAGTAATTGCAATATACCTGTTACAGCAATGTATGTTGGCAAAGATAAAGAGGGTAGATATGAATTTTTAGATACAGGAGAGTTTATTCTTTCAAAAGACTTCTTGGAGAAAGGAAAAATATCAATAGAAAAAGAATATGACAATAATAATGCAGTAAAGATTCATTCAAGAATAAAGAAAGAATATGAGAAAAAGCACAATAAAAATAAAGATGTAAGATAATTTACACATTTGTATTAATAAAAAATAAATTGTAATCTATGGTAGGAGGTAAAAATGGAACAAGAAAAAATTTTAAAGTATAACAATAAAGAATTATTTAATTATGAAATATTGCATCGATATGATGAAGATGGACAAAAAGGATTTTTAGGGTATCTATTAAGATATAAGCAATGGGAAATAAAAGATGATAATATAATATTTCCAGACATTAAAACACGACAACAAATACCTAATATTATAAGAGAATACGATAATGATAAAAGAATAGAAGTTATCAAAATAAGACAGGAAGTAATAAGAACTGCTAAATATTTTGGAGTTGAGTTTTGCGAAAGACAAGAAAAAAATAGACTTATAAGGTGTGAGAATAGAAAAAAAGAACTAGAAGAGAGGAAAAAAAGAACAAAGGAAAAAGAAAGATAAAGACATATAGAAGCGAGTTGATAACCTAAATTAATTCGCTTTTTCCATTTCAATATGAAATGTTACATAGCCTTTAATAAAAGGCTAAATTTAAAAGGAAGGAGGCAAAGCAAATGTCAAAATGCAAAACGATAGCAATAGCAAACCAAAAGGGTGGAGTAGGAAAGACAACAACAACTTTTAATTTAGGTATAGCATTAACAAAAAATAATAAAAAAGTATTATTAGTAGATGCAGACCCACAAGCAAATTTAACAACATATATGGGGTTTTATGACGAAGAAAATATACCAGTAACTCTTTCTACTTTAATTGAAAGATATATTGATGATGAAGAAATAAAGCCAGAACAAGCAATTTTACACCACGAAGAGGGAATAGATTTAATACCATCTAATCTCAATTTGGCAATGACAGAAAGTAATTTATCGAATGCAATGAGCAGGGAATATGCAATGCGAAAAAGTTTAGAGGAATTAAAAAGTATATATGATTATATTATAATTGATTGTATGCCCTCGTTAAGTATGCTAATAACAAATGCATTAGCAATGGCAGACGACGTAATTATACCAGTACAAAGCCAATATTTCTCAGCTAGAGGGACAGGAAATTTATTAAAGATAATTTCAAAGGTAAAGAAACAAATAAATTCAAAACTGCAAGTTGGTGGAATACTTTTAACTCTTGTAGATAGTAGAACGAAACTACCAAATAAAATAAAGCAAGAGCTAAAAGAAAATTATGGAGATATAGTCAAATTATATGACACTCAAATACCTAGTGCTATAAAAACGGCAGAATCCACTTCAAAAGGGAAAAGTATATTTGCTTATGACAAAAATAGTAAAGTAACTCAAGCCTATACAAATTTTGCAAAGGAGGTATTAACAGATAATGAAAGAAGAAAAAATGAAGTTACCAAAGATGACACTAGATGAGTTTTTTACAACACAAGACGAAAGAGATAATAAAAATAGAGAATATGTAAGAATGATTCCAGTAAAAGAAATCACAAACTTTCCAAACCACCCATACAAAGTAAAAGATGATGATGAAATGTTTTCAATGGCAGAAACAGTAAAACAATTTGGAGTAATACACCCAGTTTTAGTAAGACCAAAAGAAAATGGTGGCTACGAAATGATTTCTGGACACAGAAGAAAAAGAGCGTGTGAAATTGCAGGGAGAACAGAAATAAAAGCTATAGTAAGAGAAATGACAGACGAAGAAGCAACAATAGTAATGGTAGATAGTAACAACCAAAGAGAAAAAATACTACCAAGTGAAAAAGCATTTGCATATAAAATGAAGCTAGATGCTATGAAAAAACAAGGACAAAGAAATGATTTAACTTCTGCCCCAGAGGAACAGAAGTTGAAAAATAAAACAACAAGAGAAATACTAGCTGAAGAAACAGGAGAAAGTTCTAGTAATATACAAAGATTTATTCGACTTACTGAACTAATACCAGAACTATTAAAATTAGTTGACGAAGAAAAAATGAAACTAAGACCAGCAGTTGAACTTTCATATTTAACAAAAGAAGAACAACAACAGGTATTTGATGCAATAGAATATACAGATGCATTTCCATCACACCCACAAGCTATTAAAATGAAAAAATTAAGTGAAAGTGGTAATTTAACTATGGAAGAAATTGACGATATATTAGAACAAGAAAAACCAAACCAAATACCAAAGTTTAAAATTCCAGAAGATAAAATAGAGCAGTATATACCAAAACAATATAAATCAATGGAAGAAAAAGAGGAATATATTGTGCATTGTGTAAAAGAAACATCGGAAAGGGAAAGAAAACAGAAACAAAATGAATATGTAAGGTAAGTAGTAGCAACAGATAAATAAATTTGTAGCTACACTTTTTTTATTCCCCCTCCTTACAATCCACCCCCTAATACTAGCTATATACTAACTGAAAAGATATATTATTAAAATAAAATATAAAAAATAATTAATAGCGAAAGGAGATGGTTATTATGTGCAATTTTAAGCCTATAAAATAAAAAATATACACTTGCTAAATAAAAAGCAATAGAGTAAGATATAAGCAAAGGAGAATGATAGATATGAAAAAAATATTGATTATAACCACAGTGCTTATAGTAAGTTTAGCCATAATAAGTTTAGGAGTAATTTGTTTTATAGGAAATAGCAAAGTAGATAATAACACAAATGAACAAGGAGAAAAACAAGCAAACGAAATAGTTGAAAATGTAACAGTTGAAAACACTATCACAAATGACATTGAAAGTAATATAAAAGAGCCTATACAGGAAGATGAAAATAAAGAAATTAAGGAAGATACTACTTCTCAAAGTGATAAAAAACAAGAAACAACAACTACATCAACGAAAGTAGAAAAGACTAATGAAAAAACGACACAAAAAACAAAAAACGAAAAAACAACGAAAGCTACAACAACTGAAACAAACAAAAATAGTAATAAAAGTAGTTCAAATAAAAAAACAATAGAGGTAGAAACAGATAAAAGTACAACTTACAATATTGATGATGCAGGAACAGCAAGTAAAGGGTATTTAACAGAGGAACAAATGAAAGCATTAGGATTATAGAAAATTAGTAAAATTATTTTAAAGAGCAAGAGTAAAATCTTGCTTATTTTTTATGCAAAAAAGGAGGAAATTATAACTATGTTAAAGAAAATAATCAGATTAACATTTTTTATACTATTAACGATTATTGCTATTAGTACAATATCAAGCAATGTATATGCAGTAACTATTAGCAATTTGTCAGCTTATGGAATAACTTGGAATGGAACTAAAGTAGGTCATTTTGAAATAGATGGAAGAGTAGCATTTTGTGTAGACCATTCAAAGACTACACCTGGAACTGGAGTAGAATATGGAAGCAGACAAGTGTATAACAATGCAGAAGTAAGAAAAATATTATATTATGGATGGGGAGGACCTGGTCAATGGTCTGGATTTAATGGAAATGAAGCAAAAGGAATTGTTATAACAACAATGAAATTAAACAAACATTTTAATGGAGATAATAGAAGTTTTTTAGCAGAATTTGAAAGCTTTTTAGCTTCTCAACCAGACCCTATTTTTAGTACAAATTTTAGCAATAGAAATCTAACTGCAAGTATAAGTGGAGATAAACAAGTTACTAATCAAACCACAATTACAGGCTCTGATAGAGTACAATTAAAATTTACTTTACAAGATAATGTAACTATTGTATGTGATAATAGAAATTGGTCAAAAACAGGTGGAGAAGTAACAGTCAGTGCAGGAGATGTAATACATTTTGAAGCACCATTAAATGTAACAGGAACTTGGACATCTTCTAATATAGCAAATAGTGTAGTATTTCAATCACTTATCTATACTTCATCAAATTCAAGTTATCAAAGAATTGCAAGGGCAGGAGAGTTTGAAGTTGATCCAGGTAGTACAACGAATATATCAATAAATTGGGTTAATACAGGAAATATAGAAATTCATAAAAAAGACAGTATCACAGGACAAGCAATAGCAAATACAACTTTTAATATAAAAGGAAACGGAATAGATACAAATATTACAACTGATATAAATGGAATCGCAAGATTGAATAACATTCCACTTGGAACATATCAAGTAACGGAAACCATATCAAACTCTAATTATGAAATTGATACAACAGTAAAGATATTAGAAGTAGAGCCAGGAAAAACAACAACAAAAGAAATTGGTAATAAACATATTGAGGGAGAACTTGAATTAGTAAAAGTAGAAAAGAACAATGAAAGCATAAAAATTCAAGGTGCAAAATTTGAATTATTTAGTGTTGAATTAAATAAGGTAGTTGCAACAGGAGTAACTGATACTAACGGAAAAATAAAATTTAGCAATATTCGTACAGGTGAATATAAGGTGTATGAAGTAGAAGCGAATGAGTGGTATAAATTAGATAGTACACAACATTCAGTAATAATAAAGAAAAATGAAACAAGCTATATTACAGTTAAAAATGAACTGAAAACAGGACATATTAAAATTGAAAAAGTTGATAAAGATTACACCAATATTAAACTTGCAGGTGCAGTATTTGAAATTTACAACAGCAAAGGAACAAAAGTTGATACACTTACAACAGGAAATGATGGAACTGCAACAAGTAAAGAACTACCACTTAAAGAAACTTATACAGTAAAAGAAGTAAAAGCTCCGCTGAATTACAGAATAAATACTAAAGAAACAACAGTAACTTTTACATCTTCTGATGTTGGAAAAACGAAAACAGTAACTTATGATAATAAACACGATGAGGGAGAACTTGAAATATTAAAAGTAAACAAACTTGATGAAACAATGAAAATAGAGGGTGTTAAGTTTGAATTATGGAGTATAGAACTTAATAAAGTAATGGCAACAGGTACTACTAATAAAGAGGGAAAATTAAAATTTACTAATATAAGAACAGGAGAATACCTATTATATGAAGTAGAAGCAAATGAGTGGTATAGATTAGATACAACAAAGAAAACTACTACAATTAAGAAAGATGAAACAACTTATATAACAATTAAAAACCAACCTAAAATGGGTTATATAGCAATAGAAAAGTATGACAAGGACTATACTGACCAAAAATTAGCAGGTGCAGTTTTTGAAATATATAATTCTAAAGGTCAAAAGGTTGATACAATTACGACAAATGAACAAGGAAGAGCAAAATCAAAAGCATTACCTATATATGAAACTTATACGGTAAAAGAGGTAAAAGCACCAGTAAATTACTATATAAATAAAAAAGAAACAACAGTTAAATATACTTCGTCAGAAGATGAAGTAACTAAAAACGCAGCATACCCAGAAAAACGACACGAAGGAAATCTTAAAGTTTATAAAGTTGATGACAAAAACCAAAGAATAGCATTAGGAAATGTAGAATTTGATTTATATTCACACGAATTTAATAAAGTAATAGGAACATTCTACACTGATGTAAACGGAGAAATACTTGTAGAAAATTTAAGAGTTGGAACATACTCTTGGATTGAGAAAACAACCAATAAATGGTATGACTTAGCTGAGAATACAGAAGTAGAAGTAATATGGAATACAACAGTAGAAACAACAATATTAAACAAATTAAAACAAGGTAGAATAAAAATTGTTAAAGTAGATAAAGACAACAATGAGATTTTACTTGAGGGTGTCAAATTCCAAGTAATCGATGATAAAGGAAATGTGTTAGAAACTATTGTAACTAATGAAAACGGCGAAGCAATTACCGCAGAATACCCTGTTAGAGATTTTGAAAACTTATCGTTAAAGGAAATTGAAACATTAAAAGAATACAAACTAAATGATGAAGTTATACAATTAACATTAAAAGCAAACGAAACAATAGTGAAAACAGTAGAAAATGAAGTTAAAAAAGGACAGATAAAAATTGTGAAAGTAGATAAAGATAATAATGAAATTAAATTAGAGGGAGTTGTTTTTGAAGTTTTAAATGAAAAAGGAGAAATAGTAGAAACTTTAATTACTAACAAAAATGGAGAGGCAACAACAAAAAGGCTTCCAATAACGTCAACATATACAGTAAGAGAAAAGGAAACATTGAGAGAATACAAATTAAATATAGATGAAATAAAAGTTAAATTACAAGAAGATGAAATAAAGACTTTAACACTTACAAATGAATTAAAGAAAGCACAAATTAAAGTTATAAAAGTAGATAAAGAAAATCACGAAATTAAGTTAAAAGACGTAGAATTTGAAGTATATAATAGCAAAGGAGAATTAGTTGATACAATTATAACTAATGAAAATGGAGAGGCAATAACAAAAGAGTTACCTGTAAATGATACCTATTCATTAAAGGAAGTTAAAACAGATAAATACTACAAACTAAACACAGACATTACTATTATTGACCTAACCAAATATATTGATAATTATGAAGAAAACATTATAGAATCTATTACAATTGAAAACCAAATAAAAAAGGGACAAGTTAAAGTAGTAAAAGTAGACAAAGACAATAATAAAATTAAATTAGAGGGAGTTACTTTTGAAGTGTTAGATGAAACTGGAAAAGTTGTAGAGACACTTGTTACAGATGCTAACGGAGAGGCAACATCTATTCCTTTAAGAATAAATCAAAAATATACTTTAAAAGAAACCAAAACACAAGAAATTTATGAACTAAATGAAGAGTTAATAATTGTCGAATTAGAAGATAACAAAATAACTAATAAAATCATTACAAATGAATTAAAGAAAGCACAAATTAAGGTAATTAAAGTAGATAAAGAAAATCACGAAATTAAGTTAAAAGATGTAGAATTTGAAGTATATAATAGCAAAGGAGAATTAGTTGATATAATTATAACTAATGAAAATGGAGAGGCAGTTACAAAACGTTTACCAGTAAATGATAATTACTCATTAAAAGAAGTAAAAACAGATAAATACTACAAACTAAACACAGACATTACTATTATTGATTTAACACAATATATTGGTAATTATGAGAAAAACATTGTAGAAACTACTATTATTGAAAACCAAGTGAAAAAAGGAACAATAAAAGTAATTAAAATTGATGGAGATACAAAAATTCCATTGGAAGATATTATTTTTGAAGTATATGATGAAGACAATAACTTAATTGAAACCATTATTACTGATGAAAACGGAGAGGCAACAACAAAAGAATTACCAATAAATAAACATTATATTTTAATTGAAAAGGAAACTCAAAAAGGCTATCAATTAAGTGATAAAGAAGAAATAGTAGAATTAACAGAAGATGAAATTACTTCCATTGAATTTGAAAACTATAAAGAAAAAGGAAAAATTAAAATAGTAAAAACTTCTAGTAATGGAAAAGTAGATGGCTTTTCTTTTAAAATTACAGGAATGAGTATTACAGGCGAAAAAATTGAAATGATAGTTACTACTGATAAAACTGGTATTATTTTAATAGATGATATTTTAGTTGGAGAATATACAATTGAAGAAATAAGGGACGAAAGTTACGAAGAAACAGAGCCACAAACAATTAATGTAAAAAATGGAGAAATTGCAGAAGTAAGTTTTTATAATAAGCTAATCGAAATTGATACACCACAAACAGGAGATGAAAGAAATACAATGCTATGGACTATATTACTTGCGACATCTATCACTTTACTATTAAGTGTAACTGTATATAAAATAGTTAAAAAAAGAAAAAGTAAATAAAGAGTAATAAAGGTGGCTTTAATAGGCCACCTTTAAACTTAGAAAGTAGGTGTAAGAATGGCGACATATAGCGTAAATCAAATGAAAAAAGTAATAAAAAAATTAGAAAAAATAAATATAACAACTGAAAAAGAAATATTGAATTTAAAAGTATTAGAAGTTAAAAAACTAAAGGAACAAGATAAAGTAAGTATGAACGATATTGAAATAATATGGGAAATACAAGATATGATACAAGATAAGAGTTGGTTTAAAATTTTACTCGATACTAAATAGCAAGGAGGTGCAAAATGGGGAAAATTGTAGAAACAAGAAAACTGTATAAAGAAACTATAAATAGTATTACAAAAACTGAAGAAAATTGGACTACGTTTTTAGACAGTGTTTCGTGGCATTTCAAATATGATTTTGTAGACAAAATTTTGATTTATGCACAAAGACCAGAGGCAAGAGCTTGTGCAGAATTAGAAGTATGGAATGATAGGACAAATAGATGGGTTAATAAAAATGCACAATTTATATTTGTAATTTCAAAAGATGAAAATAGTGAATACCCATTTAAACTTGTTTTTGATGTATCAGATACACACAACTACAAAGGTACAGAATATAAATTATGGAGTGTTAAACCAGAATATGAAGAAAAAATTATTGAAACATTAGAAACAACATTTGGAGGAGAATGCGAATCAAATAGCCTAGAAGAAAACATTATTGCAAATGCTTATACTATGGTATCAGACAACATTCAAGATTATTTATCTACAATACACCAATATAAAAAGGGAACTGTATTAGAAAATTTATCAGATGATGAAATACACGATATTACACTCATAACAGTATGGGCAAGCGTTTCATATATGATGATGACTAGATGTGGTATAAATGCTAGAGAAAAAATAGGTATGGAACAATTTACATTTATTAAAGATTTTAATAATGATAAAATAATTACAGCATTAGGTACTGCAATAAGTGATATAGCAGAAATGGGTTTAAGAGAAATTGCAAAGACAATAGTAAATCTACAAAATGAAGAAAAAAATATAAATCACACATTTGTTAAAAATGAAAAAGGAGAGTATTCTAATAGTAAAGAAATTGAAAGAGGAGGAAATGAAAATGACGAAAATAGAATACAAACAAGTAGGAGATTATCAAGTACCGAACTTAGTGATGGAGAAAGAGGAAATACCAAATGGCAAATACGCAAGAATGAGACTACATTACCTAATGAAACACAAGAAAGCAGAATATTCAATATTATTGATGGAAAAAGGCTTGAACAAAGAATTAACGAAAGTGCAAGAACAAGCAATGGAAATGGAAAGACAGATAGTGGAGAAATTAGCAAAACAAGAGGGGACAACAGAAGAATTGAAAGCACAAGACCAAATGAAATGGATAGGACTAATGAACAATTACAAGATGATAGCAGAAGAACAGATAACGAGAGAACTAATATACACATAGAACAATACGTAAAAGAATTACCAACTGAAAATGAACAAAAATTAAATATAGCAGGAGTAGAAAATACTTCTGTTTTTTCTTTTAGCCAAGAGGAAATAGATAATGTTTTAAGAGAGGGTAGTCATATTGAAAATGGAAAATTTAGAATTTATGAATTTTTAAGTAGAGGACTATCAAGTGGAGAAAATGCAGAATTTTTGAAACACGAGTATGGAGATGGTGGAAGAAGCTATGGATCTGATGATATATCAGAAGAACATAGTGCGAAAGGAATTAGACTATATATAGGTTATGCAGAGAATAGACCAGAACTATTATTAAGTTGGAAACAAGTAGAAAAAAGAATAAGAGAACTAATCAGTGCAGATAGATATTTTAATATACAAGAACAAGATGAGTATTATGAATGGTTAGATGTAAATGGAATAAAACCTATAAAAAATGAATTAGAAAAAACAATTCAAGATGAAGATTATGAGGTGGCTAAAAGATTAAATGAGTTTCTAAAAGATTATGATATAGTCTCTTATAATCAAAACTTTCCAATAGAAAATACAGATGAAGATAATATAGAATTAGTAATAGCAGATATAAATGATGATTCAAATTTAAGAGCATATATAGAGTTCTTAAAAAATAGTTATGAAGATATAGACTACGATGATGAAATGGCAGTTGAAGCAAGAGGTTTAATAGTAGAACTAGAAAAAAGACTACCATATTATGAATTTCACAATAATGACATTGTATATATAGGAACTGAAGAATATGAAATAAGGGCAATAAATGATGAAAGAGTTGTTTTAGTAGATACATCATTTCCTTTATTTACGAAAGAAATGACTAGAGAAGAATTCGACAGAAAAGTAAAAGAGAATCCTGCTAATGATAAATTAAGGACAGGAAAAAGAATACAAGATAAAATTCAAGAAGAAAATAGTATAAATGAAATACAAGAAAAACAAGAGAATAAAGAACAAAAAGAAGAACAGAAAATAGAAAACAGTGAAGCAACAATAGAGATTAAAGAACAAGAAGAAAATCAAGATAATGTACCGTTAAAAGCAAATATAAAGAGAAAACGCAGAAATAAGATAGAGTATTTTGATTTACATCCAGAAATACCAATGGAAGAAAGAAATAATTACAAAATTAAAGATAATGATTTGGGAGTTGGAACAAAAAGAGAAAAATATCAAAATAATATTGCAGCTATTAAGGTACTTAAATTATGCGAAGAACAGAATAGATATGCAACAAAAGAAGAACAGGAAATATTATCAAAATATATTGGTTGGGGTGGACTACCAGAAGCATTTGATAGTAGAAATGACAGTTGGAATGCAGAGTATAAAGAATTAAATTCATTACTAACTGAAAAAGAATATACAGAAGCAAAAAGGTCAACACTAACTGCTTTTTATACACCACCAATAGTTATAAAATCTATATATAAAGCATTAGAGAATATGGGACTAGAAAAAGGTAATATATTAGAGCCAAGTTGTCGGTGTTGGTAATTTTTTAGGAATGCTACCAGATACATTAAATCAATGTAAAATGTATGGAGTAGAGTTAGATAGTATTTCAGGTAGAATAGCAAGTCAGCTATATCAAAAAAATACGATAGCAGTAAAAGGGTTTGAAGACGTAGAACTTCCAGACTCATTTTTTGATGTTGCTGTTGGAAATGTACCTTTTGGAGATTTCAAACCTTATGATAAAAGATATGATAAAAATAAGTTCGTAATTCACGATTATTTTTTTGCAAAGACATTAGACAAAATTAGACCAAATGGAGTAATAGCATTTATTACGAGCAAAGGAACATTAGATAAAAAAGATGAAAGTGTAAGAAGATACATTTCACAAAGAGCAGAACTTATAGGAGCTATACGATTACCAGATGACACTTTTAAAAAGAATGCAGGAACAGAGGTCACAACAGATATTATATTTTTAAAGAAAAGAGATAGAATTACAGATATTGAAGATGAATGGGTACAATTAGATACAACAGAAGATGGCATTAAAATGAATAAGTATTTTGTTGACCATCCAGAGATGATTTTAGGAGAAATGAAAGAAGAATCTACACAATATGGTATGGATTTTGCTTGTAAGCCATATGAAAATACAAAATTAGATGATTTGTTAGAAAATGCAATACAAAACTTAAATGCAGAAATCGAAGATTATCAAATAGATATTATAGACGAAGAAGAAACAAGTATTCCAGCAGACCCAAGTGTAAGGAACTTTTCATATACAATAGTTGATGAACAAGTTTATTATAGAGAAAATAGTCAAATGTACTTACAAGAGTTACCATTAACAACGATAAATAGAATTAAAAGTATGATAACAATAAGAGATTGTGTAAGAAATCTGATTGAAGTACAACTAGATGATGGCTCTGATGAAGAAATAAAACAATTACAAGCAAGGCTAAATGGATTATATGATTATTTTGTAAAGAATTATGGATTAATAAATAGTAGAACAAATGAAAGAGCGTTTTCAGAAGATAGTAGTTACTATTTGTTATGCTCATTGGAGATATTAAATGAAAATAAACAATTTGTAAGAAAAGCAGATATGTTTTCAAAAAGAACTATAAAGCCTAATAAAGTAATTACAAAAGCAGATAATAGTATTGATGCTTTAATTTTATCAATATCAGAAAAAGCTAGGGTTGATATAGAATATATGCAAGAAATAACTGGAAAGATGCAGGAAGAAATTATAAAAGATTTAGAGGGTAGTATATATAAAGACCCTATAAGTGAAGAATATCTAACTGTAGATGAATATCTTTCTGGTAATGTCAGAGAAAAACTAAAAATAGCTAAAAGATTTGCAGAAAATAACCCAGAATATGATGTGAATGTAAAAGCATTAGAACAAGTAAAAATAAAAGATTTATCAGCTAGTGAAATAAGTGTTAGATTAGGAGCAACTTGGATACCACCATCAGATATTGAAGAGTTTATGTTTGAATTGTTAGAAACAAGTAAATATAAAAGAGATTATATAAAAGTACATTATTCAGATTATACCTCAGAGTGGAATATAAGTGGTAAAAGTGAAGATACTGGAAATATAAAAGCAATAAATACTTATGGAACAACTAGAGCAAATGCATATAAAATAATAGAAAACACACTAAATTTAAAAGATGTAAGAATATTTGATACAGTTATTGATATTAACGGAAAAGAACAGAGAGTATTAAATACAAAAGAAACTGCAATAGCACAGGCAAAACAAGATTTAATTAAGAGTAAATTTGAAGACTGGATTTGGAAAGACCAGGCAAGACGAGAAAGATTAGTAACAGAATATAATGAAAAATTTAATAATATTAGACCAAGAGAATATGATGGGCAATATATAACATTTGGAGGAATAAATCCAGAAATATCTTTAAGAAAACACCAAGTAAATGCTATTGCTCACATACTTTATGGTGGAAATACTTTATTAGCACACGAGGTTGGTGCAGGAAAAACTTTTGAAATGGTAGCAGGTGCTATGGAGTCAAAAAGACTTGGATTATGTTCTAAGTCTTTATTTGTTGTTCCAAATCATATTATAGAACAGTTCGCAAGTGAATTTTTACAATTATACCCATCAGCAAATATTCTGGTTGCAACAAAAAAGGATTTCGCAACTAATAATCGCAAGAAGTTTTGCTCAAAAATAGCTACTGGGGAATATGATGCAATAATTATAGGACATAGCCAGTTTGAGAAAATTCCAATGTCAAAAGAAAGACAAGAAAAAATATTAAAAAGACAGATAAATGACTTGTCTTTAGGAATAAATGATTTAAGAAACAATGACGGAGAATATTATTCTATAAAACAATTAGAAAAAAGCAAAGAAAAAATTGAAGAAAAGCTAAAAAAACTAAATGACCAAAGTAAAAAAGATAATGTTGTAACATTCGAACAACTTGGATGTGATAGAATTTTTGTAGACGAAGCACACTATTTCAAGAATTTGTTTTTGTATACGAAAATGAGAAATGTAGGAGGAATTGCACAGAGTGAAGCACAAAAAAGTTCAGACTTATTTATGAAATGTCAGTATTTAGATGAACTAACTGGAGGAAAAGGTATTGTATTTGCTACTGGTACACCTATATCTAATTCAATGGTAGAAATGTATACAATGCAAAGATATTTACAATATAATTCATTAGAGCATAAAGATTTATTGCAATTTGACGCTTGGGCTTCTACTTTTGGAGAAACAGTAACAGCAATAGAACTTGCACCAGAAGGGACAGGTTATAGAGCAAAAACTCGATTTGCAAAATTTTATAATCTTCCAGAGCTTATGAGTATGTTTAAAGAAATTGCAGATATACAAACTGCAGAAACGTTGAATTTACCAGTACCAAAAGCTAACTTTCATAATGTTGCCGTTAAGCCTAGCGATATACAAAAAGAAATGGTAGAGGGATTAGGAAAAAGAGCAGATGCAATTAGAAAAAAACAAGTTGATTCAAAAACAGATAATATGCTTAAAATTACAAATGAGGGTAGAAAACTAGCATTAGATCAAAGGTTATTAAATGAAATACTACCAGACTTCGAAAATAGTAAAGTAAATATTTGTGCAAATAATATATATGATATATGGGAAAAGAATAAAGACAACAAAGCAACACAGTTAGTTTTTTGTGATTTATCAACTCCAAAGGTATTAGGAACAGATGATAATCCTTATGAAATGGAAGAAAAAGACGGTAAATGGCAATTAAAAGATAGAGCATTTACAGATGTTTATACAGACTTAAAAAGAAAGCTAATAGCAAAAGGCATACCAAAAGACGAAATAGCTTTTATACACGAAGCAAATACAGAAACAAGAAAAAAAGAGTTATTTGCAAAGGTTAGAAGTGGACAAGTAAGAGTTTTAATGGGGTCAACAAATAAAATGGGAGCAGGAACGAATGTACAAACAAAAATTAAAGCTATACACCACTTAGACTGTCCGTGGAGACCTGCTGACCTTACCCAAAGAAATGGAAGACGGAATAAGGCAAGGTAATGAAAATGATGAGATAGATGTATTTACCTATGTTACAGAAGGAACATTCGATGCATATTTATATCAATTAGTAGAAAATAAGCAAAGGTTTATATCTCAAATAATGACCTCAAAAGCAATAGTTCGTTCTGCAGAAGACATTGATGAAAAAGCACTTTCTTATGCAGAAATTAAAGCCCTAGCAGCAGGAAATCCATTAATAATAGAAAAAACTAATTTAGATGCAGAGGTTTCAAAATTAAAACTATTAAAGCAAAGTTATCTAAGCCAAATTTATATGTTAGAAGATTCAATAGTTAAATATTACCCTATTGAAATAAAAAAGAATGAAGACTTAATAAAGAATATTCAAAAAGACATTGAAATTGTAAGAACAAATACTATAACTAATGAGGAAGATAAATTTTCGCCTATGATTTTAAAAGGAAAACAGTATAATGAAAAAGAAGAAGCAGGAAAAATGATATTAGAGATATGTAAAAACAAAACTGATAAAGAATCAGAAGAAATAGGAACATATAAAGGTATGAAAATGTACCTTGAAATAGTATGTGGAGATTTCATTTTAAATATGAAAAGTAATTCTTCATATGTTGTTAAATTAGGAAAAGATGTTTTTGGAAATATAACAAGAATAGATAATGTGTTATCTGATATAGAAAAGACACTAGAAAAAACAAAAGTTACACTAGAAAATTTACAACAACAATTTGAAAATGCTAAAAATGATGTAAAAATACCATTTGATAAGGAACAAGAATTAGAGGAAAAAATAAAAAGATTAAATGAATTAAATAAAGAACTAGAAATTAATGATAAAGAAAATGAAATAATTGATGATGTAGAACAAGAAGAACTAGCTGAAGATAAAGATAAAAAATGTCAAGATTATGATAGAGATGAAATAAGATAAAGCTATTGAATTGATAGAAGTTTGTGATATAATCATATTAAAAAACAAAAGTAGTTTGTTAGGAGATTATAGCTAAAAATGGAGCAAGATATAAAGAAAATAAAACGAAGTATAAAAATATACCCAATATTTGCATCTTTTACAGGAGATATGATATTTTTCGTACCAATAGATACTTTATTTCTAACATTGGTAAAAGGGTTAAATGCAAGCCAAATAACGGCAATGACTATGGTAGCTTTAATTATATGTATAATATCACAAAAGGCTATACTAGTAACTGTAAAAAAGATAGGTAATGTAAATTCTTTAAGATTAGGAACGATATTAATATTAATTGCAGCATTAGTATTAACATTTGGAAAATCATTTGCTTTAATGTTGTTATATAAAAGTATAAACGAAATAGCATTTATGTTTTTAAATATGGATGAAATTATCTTAAAAAGTAATCTAAATGCAGTAAATAGAAAAGATGATTATTATAAAATAAGGAATAAATCAAAAATAATGTACTCAATTATAACTTTACTCACAGCATTAGTAGCAGGAAAATTATTCAATATAAATCAATATTTGCCAATGTATTTGTCAATTATAATATATATATTATTAATTGGACTTGCATTTATGTACTACGAAGCAAAAACAAATGAAACCAGAGAAATTAAAGAGAATAAAAAGAAAGTAAAAATAACTTCAGTTATATTTTTAGTAATATTATCTAATGCAGTATTTTATTCAATCATAAAAATGGGACAAAATAATAGTAAATTATTTATGCAATATGATTTTCAAAAATTTTTGTCTATTGAAATGGTAACATACTATATAACAACAATAGTATTTATTTCAAGAATTGCAAGATTAGTAGGAAATATAGTATTTGGAAAAGTATATTCAAAAATAAAAGATAAGATGAGTATAGTATTAACAATTTGTTTAAGTATGGCATTTCTATTATTAATTATAGGTCATTATATTAATGTAGAATTTATATATAAAGTGATAATAATGTCATTAGGATTTTTCTTAATACTAGCAACAAGAGATTCTTTCCAAATATATATTGAAGATGTAGCATTAAGTATTTCTGATAAAGAAGAACAACAAAAAATTGTAATAGATATAGAAGTTTATAGAAGACTAGGAACATTAATTTTAAGTGCAATTTTCACACTAATTTTAATGAAATATGAGCTAATAGTAATAGAATTTATTTTATTAGGTTTAAGTATTGGAGAAATATTTGTTAATAAAAAATTATGTGATAAGTTAAAGACATACAAAATTTAATTCGAAAGTGAGAAAAAATAAATGGAAAATGAATTTTTAGAGAAACTAATTGAAAGTTATAAATTATCTGAAGATGAACATAGAAAGATTTTAAACGAACTTAAGAAAAGAGTATTTTTAAATAAAGTTGCTGAAAAAGACCCATCCATTATGTTTGTTATAGGTCAACCAGGATGTGGAAAAACCACATTTATACAAAATACTGATTTATCTAGTTATACAATTATAAACTCTGATGACTATCGCCGTTTTAGTAAATATTCTGATGAAATACTAGATAAATATCCAACATATTATACAAAACTTACAAATTTTGATGCACATTTATGGGGAGATGAACTTTTTTCTTATGCAATGGCTAATAGCTATTCAGCTTTAAGAGAAAAAGCACCAGTTGATTATAGTTTGTTAGAAACAATTAAGGCTATTCCAGATGAATACGATGCAACTATAGATTTAGTAGTTACAGGAAATTTAGCAAGTTTACTTGCGACAAGAGAAAGATACGAAAAAACTATATTAAAAAGTAAAAATGCTAGATTATCAAATATTGAAGCACATAATAGATGTTATAATTTATTACCAGATTTTATTTCAAAATGTTTAGCTTGTGGAGTGAAAGTAAATTATATTGTACCAAGAAATAATGGATTTGATATGATTCCTGTTGGAAATGATGGTTTAAGTTTATTAGAAAGACTTAGAAAAGAAAGTAATGAACAAGTTTGTCTTGATTATGAAACAAGAACTAATAATATAAAAAAAGCAATGATAAATAGAAATGCACCCCAAGAGCAATTTGACGAACTTAACAAAATTGAAAAAATATATCTTGAAATAGTGAATAGTAAGAGTGCGGAACATATTAAACCAGAAGATTTAGATAGTGAAAGATAATTTATACGAGGGAGGATTTATGAAAAGAAAAGGAATTATTATAACGATTATAATGTGTATTCTAATTTTAGTTAGTGCTACAATATTTTCAATAGCTAAATTCAATGTTTGGAATCCATTTTCTTCTTGTTTTGGAATGTTAGAAATTTTATTTACAGATAAAGAATATACAATAGTACAAAATAATCCTAACAGGGTGGGATTTAGTAAAACAGCAGATACATCAGATAAAAGCAGTGGACAATATTTAGATGAATATATGGAAAATAGAGGTTTCTACTTTATATCTGAAGAACAAATGGGTGGAATGTTGGTATATAGTAATGGTAGTGAAAAAGAATACATTTTATTTTCTACAAACAAATATTATTCAAAATGGGAATGGCAATAACAAATTATGAGATAAGATAAAAATATGCAAAATTTGACTTTAAAAATGTCTTAAAATAGTTGACATTATGCAAATTTTACATTAAAATAATTATGACAACTATTAATACCCTTTGAGGTGATTCAAAAATCTCGGGGGAAAAACTCCGAGATGAATATTAAGGAGGAAAGGCTATGTTAATACCAGTATTTGTAGATGGCGATTTTGAAGACAGAGAATCTGTAAAAGACTACTTCGGAAGGTGGATTTGTGAAGGAATGTATGTCAATGAAGTTTCATTTATTCCTAATTCACAACAACGGCAGGGATGGGTTACAGAAGTAATTGATGAGAACGACGGCTCAGGAAAAATCAAGGTTAAGGTTGTACGGAAAGCAGGAGAGTTCTTAGATGAACAGAGTTACTATGTTACAGAATTTGAACAAGGAAATAACTGGTGTAAAGCATTAACCGATGGCTAATACAGTATTAGTATTAGCAAAAGTAAAAATTAAATAGAAAGATTAGAGGAGATATCAAGAAATTATTGGTATCTCTTTTTTTGATGGAAAGGAGTATAAATGGAAACAGAAACAAAGCAAATCTTTAGTAAAATTTATCAAGATTTAAAGGAAGAAATGACAAATAATAATGAAAATACATTTCTTAAAGAATACACTATTCCGAGCATAAATTATAACCCAGATAGTGAAAATAGAGAGAATATGTATTTTGCAAGTGGTATTGAAATGGAACTTTATCAAATGATGAAACAATTTGATTATAAAGTATATTTTTCAAGCTATAAAGATAAATATTTCTTTAGTAATAGTCCAAAAAAAGCAGAAGCAGCAATGCTATTAGAAACAGAAAAAGAAACAGTAAAAGACGTGCAAGAAAAGCAAAAATTAAAACGCAAATTTGAAGAAAAAATTAATAAAGAATTTAGAAAATTTGTAGACAGTTTAAAACAATGTGACCCAGAAATTATTATAAATAATGCCTATGAATTAGTATCAAAACAAGAAATGATTTATAAAATAATTGATAAAGATTATACTACTTCTGAATTAAAAGCATTACTAAAAACAAAAGGAATTTTAAATGAATGCTATGACGAATGGCTAAAAAGTGATGGTAATTTTAATGAGGTTTTAGAATATGCAGTTGATAGTAGAATAGACCTAATTTTAGACGACTTTAAAGAAAAGAACAAAGAGAAAACTAGAGAAAGTAGATAAGTTATGAGAGATGATTATGTACCACCAGAACTTGTAGAGGAAGCAAAAAAGGTAGATTTATTAACTTACTTACAAAACTATGAGCCAAACGAATTAATTAGAGAAACAAAAACACAATATTGCACAAGAACACACGATAGTTTGAAAATTTCTAATGGATTTTGGCATTGGGAGTCAAAAGGAATTGGGGGTAGAAATGCAGTTGATTTTATGGAAAAAGTAAGAAAAGTTCCATTCCCGAAATCAGCAAAAGTTGTACTAGATAAAATGAAAATAAAGACACCAGTTTTTGTAAAAAAGCAAGAGAAAATAGAGGCAAAAAAACTAATTCTACCAGAGAAAAATACAAATGAAAATATAGTAAAAAGTTATCTAAAACATAGAGGAATTGATGAAGAAATAATACAAAAATGTATTGAAAAACATTTAATTTATGAAGAAAAACATTATCATAATGTTGTATTTGTAGGTTATGATGAAATGGGAAATGCACGATATGCAGGTTGTAGAGCAACAAACGAAAGTAAGTTTAAAAATGATGCAACAGGTAGCAATAAAAAGTATTCATTTAGACTAGAAAGTAACAAAAAAACAGATACAATTTTTATATTTGAGGGTGCAATAGATTTATTATCTTATGCAACCCTTTTTAAATTATATGGGTTAGAATGGGAAGATAAAACAATGATTTCACTTGCAGGAGTTTACCAACCAGCAAGTACCATTTCAGAAAGTAAAGTACCAATAGCAATACAAAATTATTTAGAAAAACACCCAGAAATAACAAAAATTTATCTTTGCTTAGATAATGATGAGGCAGGTAGAAATGCAACTAAAGCACTACAAATTGTTTTACCAAAAAAGTATGAAATTATAGATAGACCTGCCAAAAAGGGAAAAGATTATAACGAATATTTATGCTATTTATTAGGTATAAAACCAATAGAAAATAAGAAGAAAATTGAAAAAGAAAGAGCATAGATAAAAGAGTTTTAATGTCCTAACAAGCAAGACAAATGTAGCTACATTTGTTAAATTATGGGGGACACCCCAATCCCCATTAAGAATAAAGAAGAAAGGAACAGAAAATGAAAGAAGAAACAAGAGATTTTACATTGAGAATACGAGTTAATCCAACAGAACTAGAAAAGATAAAAGCAAAAGCAAATAAAGCAGGAAAAAATGTTTCAGATTTTATGAGAGAATCTGCCTTAGGTTGTGAAATAAAAGAAAGACCAGATCATAGTGTGTACCCTTTAATAACAAAACCTTTAAATGATTTTATAAAATTATTAAAAGAACTTGAAAGAGTCGCTTATCATAAAAAATTTGTTGATGAAAGAATTTTAAATGAAGAAATAAATAAGTGGGAAAAGTATAGAACAATGATAAGAGAAAGGTTGTGGTTATAATGGCAACTACAAGCCTATGGAAAGTAGAAAATAGACTTGATAAAGTTATAAAATATACAACTAATGCAGAGAAAACAGAAAATAAAAATTGGTATAAAGATTTGCACAATACAATTGAATATACAAAAGCAGATTTTAAAACAGAAAAACAATTATATGTAACAGGAGTAAATTGCAGTGAAGATAATGCACTACAAGATATGATATTTACGAAAAAAAGATTTGGAAAAACAAAAGGTGTTCTAGCATATCACGGCTTTCAGTCTTTTGCAGAGGGCGAAGTAACTGCAAAACAAGCACACGAAATTGGAGTAAAACTTGCAGAGGAACTATGGGGAGATAAATACGAGGTAATAGTATCAACTCACTTAAATACTAAGCATTATCATAATCATTATGTGCTAAATTCAGTTTCTTTTGTAGATGGAAGAAAATATAGAAATACCAGAGAAAATTATGCTTTAATGAGAAAAATATCAGATGATTTATGCAGAGAATATAATTTAAGTGTAATAGAAGAAAAGCCTTGTGGTAAACACAAAATAGATTATACAAAATATTATACCTCTTATATTCAAAAATCAGACTACTATACCAATGCAAAAGATGATATTGATTATACAATTTCACAAGCATATTCATATAAGAATTTTGAAAATATTTTAGAACAAATGGGTTATACAATTACAATAAGAGCAAACAAAATTAGTGTATGTAGACCACCTTATAAAAGGAATATACGAATAGAAAGAAACTTTGGAGAGGAATATAGTATAAAAAATATTGAAGATAGAATATTAAATTCGCAAGTACCAAAAGTTCCATTCCCAGAGATAAAAACAAAATCAAAAAGATATTTTACAAAAAAGAAATATAACCTTAATAAAAATAGAGGCAGTTTATACAAATTATACTTGTATTATTGCTATCTATTAAAAAAATTTCCTAACAATAGAAGAAAAATGAAAATGTCAGCAGAAATGAGAAAAGACATTAAGAAAATGGATGTTATATCTAATGAAATAAAGTTCCTTTGTAGAAATGAAATAAAAACTACAGAGGAACTTTTTCTATATAAAAAAGAAACTATAGATAAGATAAATAAAAAAATGCATACAAGAACAATTTTAAGAAGAAAAAGGCAAAAAACTGCAAATGAAGAAGAAAGGCAAAAGTTATGCAATGATATTTTAGCTTTATCTAATAGTATTTTTGAATTAAAAAAGGAGGTGGGGTATTGCCAGGACATTGAAGAACGAACACAGAAGATGAAAAGAAATATAAATAATATGGAAGAAAATAAAAAAGAAAGTGAAAAAGGAAAGGAGAAAGAAAAAGATGAACTCATCAGATTCAGCTGAAGAACTTATAAAAATTTATTTAGATGGTATAGGCTTTACTCTACGAATTGCAGGAGAAGGCTCAAAAAATCTTATTGCTTTTCTTATTGCAATGTCAAAAGACAATAAGCAAACAACAGGAAAAACAAGACTTACAAATATGCTAAAAACAGGAAAGGAATTAAAAATATTTACGATAAAAGCAGAAAACCTTAAAAAGTTTTCAGAAGAAGCAAAAAAATATGGAATTTTATATTGTGTTTTAGCAGATAAGAAAAATGAAAAAATTGATGGAATGGTAGACATTATGGTTAGACAAGAAGATGCTTCAAAAGTAAATCGTATAGCAGAAAGATTTAATTTTGCAAAAGTAGATACTGCAACTATTGAACAAGAATTAAAAGGGAAAGAAAAAAATAAGGAAACACAAGAAAAGAGTAAGAACGAGCAAATGGTAGATGAATTATTAGAAGAGCAAAAAGAATTAGGTGAAATAGTAAATAGCAACGAAGACTCTCCCAGTAATATCAAATCGGAAGAAAAGAATCAGTTAGAGAATTCCTCAAGTACCAAGAACAAATTAGAAGAAAATAATAAATTATATCACAATGGTAAAAAATCAGTAAAAAAAGAACTTGAACAGATTGAAAAGGAACTAGATAAAAAACGAGAAAATAAAAGTGAGATAGAAAACACACAAGATATAAAAAATGTAGAGGGAAAAGAAAAGCAAAAATCTAAACACATAAAAGAGAAACAAGAAAAGAATAAAGGAAAACATATGAAAGCACCTAAACATTTAGATACACAAAATAATAAAAAGAGAAAGAAAAATAAAATAAAAGGGAGGAGCAAATAGCTATGAATGAAATTGATGACTTATTAGGAACAAATAGTAAAGATAATAACTATAATAAACAAAATAGTAAAAATAACTGGAAAGAGCAAAACAGAAAAAGAAATGAGGCATATAAAAAAATGGATGATATGTCTTTTAAAATTTTAAAAGATGGAGATATATTTATGCAATACTTAAATATATTAAGTAGATTTGAAAAATACTCTGTTGGAAATTGTTTGCTAATACTTGAAGCAGAGCCTAATGCTATTCAAATTAAAGAAAAGCAAGAGTGGATTGATAAAGGGTATGATACAGTAGAAAATGCAAAATCAATGACAATACTAGAACCTAATAAAGTGGATGAAAAAGTATACTATAACCCAAAAGAAGAATATGATATATCACAAACAAATGCACCTATACCAGAGCAAAAGACTTATACAAATAGAGAAATGTTACTCGCATTATTTGATATATGTGATACAGAAGAGATAAAAAGAGAAGTAGTTGATATGTTACCAAGCGGAAATAAAGGTGCAGAATATATAGAAAGTAAAAATAAACTATATATGTGTAGGGGACTAAAACCAGAATATTTAATAAAAACTGTTATTCAAGAAATAGCAAGAATTAAAATGCCAGATATGAAAAGAAGTGAAATAAAAGAGTTTAAAACTTATTGTATTTCATATATGATTTGTAAAAGGTATGGTTTAGATGTTTCAAAATTTGATTTTTCTAATCTTCCAAAAGACGTTATAAATAAAGATAAAGGAAAAGAAATTAGAAGAGAACTAGATGAAATTAGAACAAACTTTATAGGAATAAATTCAAAGATTATAGAGCATTTTGAAAAAGAAGAAAAGTCAAGAAAAAATAAAGAACAAGCGAGGTAAGATAAATGGTTAATGAAAGAGTTGTAAAATTAGACCAGTACGAATTTGGTGCAGTAATAAGTCTTATAAATGAGAAAAGAAATGACTTATTAAAACAACAACAAAATACAGAATTTATAACAGAAATATTAGAAAAAGTAATAAAAGCCCCAACAAAGAAAAAATGTCGATTCAAAAAAGAAAGGGAAAAATGTGAACGATAATGATAAAAAAGCAGACATTGTTTTATTTTGTTTAGGAGGAATTGCAATTGTATGGTTATCATTACTAATAGCACCATATATAAATGGTGGGGTATTAGAAATCATAAACAACCTACCTCAAAAGATGAATACACCATTTGAAATAGAATTTTGCGAGAATAGTATAAAAACTATTCTTATTTTTTTATTCATTTACCTACTAGGCATAGGTGTGTATTTATCTACTAGAAGAAATTATAGAAGAGGTAAAGAATATGGCTCTGCAATATGGGGCAATGCGAAACAAATAAATAAAAAATATATGCAATTACCAAAGAGCCAAAACAAAATATTAACTCAAAATGTTATGCTAGGTTTTAATGCAAGAAAACATAGAAGAAACTTAAATGTTTTAGTTATTGGTGGTAGTGGAGCAGGAAAAACAAGATTTTATGCCAAACCCAATGTAATGCAATGTAATTGTTCTTATGTAATACTTGACCCAAAAGGAGAGATTTTACGAGATACACGGACAATTATTAGAAAAGCAAGGTTATAAAGTAAGAGTATTAGATTTAGTAAACACAGAAAAAAGTCATTGCTATAATCCATTTGTATATATAAGAGATGATAATGACATTCAAAAATTAGTAAGTAACTTATTTAAAAGTACAACACCAAAAGGCTCACAAGCACAAGATCCATTTTGGGACATTTCTGCATCTATGCTTTTATCATCATTATTTTACTATCTAAAATATGAAGCACCAGAAGAAGAACAAAACTTTCCTATGGCTTCAGAAATGATGAGAGCAGGTAAACCAAAAGAAGATGAAGAGGACTATGAAAGTGCGTTAGATATATTATTTAAAAGATTAGAACATAAAAATCCAAATCATATAGCAGTTAAATATTATAAAGACTATCATAGTGGAGCAGGAAGAACATTGAAATCAATAATTGTTACACTTGCTTCAAAGTTAGAAAAATTTAATCTTGATACAATAGAGGGAATAACCAAAACAGATGAACTAGAACTTGATAAGTTAGGAGAAGAAAAGACAGCATTATTTGCTATTATTCCAGATAACAATACAGATTTTAACTTCCTTGTTAGTATTTTATATACACAAATTTTTCAAGTTCTTTATTATAAAGCAGATTATAAATATGGTGGCTCATTACCAATACCAGTGCATTTTGTTATGGATGAATTCGCAAATGTTGCTCTGCCAAATGATTTTGAAAAGATACTTTCAACTATGCGTTCAAGAAATATATCGGTATCAATAATAATACAAAACTTATCGCAATTAAAAGCCTTATTTGAAAAAAGTTGGGAATCAATAGTAGGAAATTGTGATGAATTTTTATATTTACGGAGGCAATGAACAATCTAGTTTTAAATATATGTCAGAACTCTTAGGAAAGGAAACGATAGATACCAATACGTTTGGAAAAAGTGTAGGTCATAGTGGCAGTTATTCAACCAATTACCAAATGGCAGGGAGAGAACTATTAACACAAGATGAAATTAGAATGTTAGATAATGACAAAGCAATATTATTAATTAGAGGAGAAAAGCCAATAGTTGATAGAAAATATAATATTTTGAAACATCCTAATGTAAAAGATACAACAGATGGACAAGCAAAGCCATATGAACACGGACAAACCAATAGAGCAAATGTAAGTATATTGAAATTAGAGCCAGATGAAATAGAGGGAAATGTAGTTAAAGATATACGAGAAATAGAACAAATAGGAAAAATAACAACAGAACTCTTAGCAGATGAAGAGGTAGAAAATTATTATATAATGGAGGAATATGAAAATGAAAGAAAAAAAGAAAATAATAAATAGAAACATTGTAGTCAAATGTATAAAAAGACTAATTTTAATATTAGGAATGATAATAAGTTTATTTGTAGCACAAGCCTCACACGTTTTTGGAGCAAATGACCCATTAGCAGTTATAAATAATTTATCAACATTTATATTTGGAATTATAAGAGCAGTAGGAATGATACTATTAGGTTGGGGTATTGTACAAATAGGTTTAGCATTAAAGAGTCACGACCCATCCCAAAGAGCAAATCGGTTTTATGACACTTGCACGGAGGAGTAATAATTACTTTTGCAAAAGAGATACTAGATTTAATCACAGGTGGTTAGAAAATGGACAAGTTTTATACTTGTCCTAATTTATTTAGAGGAGGCGAGAAAAATTGTCAGACAATTGGGTAGTAGGAAATTTACAATATGCGTTAGACACCTGGAATGAGAAATTAAATGAAATATGGACACTTGTAACACAAACACCAGAAACATTTAAAGGTGGGTCAATATGGAATGTCATAGTTGGTATAAACGGAGCAATACAAGCAATAGGCTTAGCCTTAATTGTATTGTTCTTTTTATTTGGAATTGTAAAAACTTGCTCTTCATTTGCAGAAGTAAAAAAGCCAGAGCAAGTAGTAAAGTTATTTATAAGATTTATACTAGCAAAAACTGCAGTAACGTATGGACTAGAATTAATGTTATCACTATTTAAAATAACACAAGGAATAATACAAACAATAATGGAGAGTGTAGGTACAGGAGGATTAACGCAATCAGTATTGCCAACAGAAATGATAACAGCGATAGAAAGTTGTGGTTTTTTTGAAAGCATACCACTTTGGGCAGTAACACTTATACGGTGGTTTGCTAATAATGGTTTTATCATTTGTAATGATACTCTCTGTTTATGGAAGATTCTTTAAAATATACCTATATACAGCTTTAGCACCAATACCACTTGCAACTTTTGCAGGAGAGCCTAGTCAACAAGTAGGAAAAAGTTTTATAAAAAGTTTTTGTGCAGTATGCTTAGAGGGAGCAATAATAATACTTGCTTGTATAATATTTACACAATTTGCAAGTTCTCCACCAGTTATAGACACAAATGCACAGGCAGTTAACCAAGTATGGAGTTATGTAGGAGAATTAGTATTCAATATGCTAGTTTTAGTTGGAACAGTAAAAATGAGTGATAGAGTAGTACGAGAAATGATGGGATTATAGAAAGGAGAATTTATAAAATTATGAAGTATTTAGAAATGAGTTATTTAGACACAAAAGATAGAAAAGAATTAGAAGAAAAAGGTTTATATTGCTATGATTTAAGGCATAGTGATTTCGGAGGAGAAATAGCTTGTATTGAAAAAGATGTTTTAGTTAATAGGGCTGGTAGTATGGTTACAGATGAGGAAATACAATTAGGAAATAAGTACCCTGATGATTATAAAGACTATGAAGAATTTATAAAAGAAAATGAAAATGTAAATTCAATAGAAGAGTTATTATATTCAAAAATAGAAAAAGAAATGAATGAAATATTGAAAAATAATGAAGAATATTCAAAATATGAAATTATGTATATATTGGCAGACAAGAAAAATCCAAAACAATCTATTGCACTTGCTAGTAATTATGACGAAATGATAGAAATTGATATGAAAACACAAGAAATAAGTACAATAATGGATTGGGCATATAACATAGATGATGATATCTTAGAAAAATTACAGAATGGAAAAGAAATATCATATATGAATATGGGTACTCATTATGGTATATGGAATACAGTAAATGATGTGGGTATAGAAGAAATAGAAAATAAAAAAGGTTTACAGAAATATTTACAATATTGTAAGAAAAACAATATAAATAAAGATTTAATAGAAAAAGAAAATCAATTAAATGAAGTGGAAGATATAATGCAGTATTATAAAGAAGAAAGAAAAAACGAAAGAGATAGATAATAATTCTGGAAAGGAGAAATTATGCCAGTAAAAAACGAAATAGAGCAAGTATGGTTAATTGAAGATAATAAATTGAAATGTGAAAATAAAGTAGTATCTAAATTTAATTATTTTGGAACAGAAATTGCGGTATTAAAAACAGAGGCAAATTGGGAACGACAAGAAATGTTAATAAAAGATGAAAAAGAGAATTGTTATTGGAAGTTAGGAATAGCACCTATATCTTTTAACAAATTTTTAAATAATGTAACAGATAATAAAAAAGATATTATTTGGAAAAAAATTCTTGAAAATACTAATGAAAAAGCTATAATAAAATATTTCAAAAAAAGTATGAATAAAAAAGAATATTTTAATCTGTGTCAGCTAAAGTTTATTGAAAGACATTGTGATAAAGAAATGTTTGGTAAAGCAAAAGAAAGCAGAGAAAACTATTTAAAAAAACAAGAACAAGAAAAGACAGAAAGAAGAAAAGCAATAGAAAAAGCCAATAATGAGGAAGTAGAAATTGTAAATTATACATTTGAAAGTAAAATAGCAAAAATAAAAAGTATAATTCACTTAAAAGGAACGTTAAGAATGGAAAATTTAGAATTTTATAAGGACAATAAATATGAAAATGGAAAAACAATTCAAAACAGCATTTTATATTTAGCAAAAGAGTATGGAATAGATATTCCACTATCTATAAAAGGTTTTATAAATAATAAATTAGTAGATTATAATTTTGGAACAGGAAGTTATACTTATAAAATTACAAACGGAAATAAGAAATGTGGCTCAAATATACACGAGTATATGATAAAAATTATAAATAAAGTGGAAGAAGAAAACAAAAGAGAAGTAAAGACATTAAGAGAAAAAATAGAGAATATGAAAGGAAAAAATAGATAATGGAAATTAAAATAAACAAAGAAATAAGAGATTATAAAGAAACAATATTTTTTGGGTTATCTATGAGGCAATTTATATTTTCGCTAATTGCTTGTGGAGTAGCAGTATTAATATATTTCTTATTAAGAAATCATTTAGGATTAGAAACATTATCGTGGATTTGCATATTAGGAGCTATTCCATTTGGAGTATTAGGTTTTGTAAAATACAATGGAATGAATGCAGAAGAGTTTATATGGGCGTGGATGAAATCAGAAATATTAATGCCACGAGTATTATTTTTTAAGCCAGAAAATATATATGAAGAACTTTTAGAGCCAGAATATAAAAAACTAGAAAAGGAGGAATTGAAAAGTGGGACTAATAAAAGAACTTTTGAGTTTACTAAAACTAAACCAAGAAAAGGAAAAGAACAGAATACCAAGAAGTGTACAACAAGCAATACCAATCAAGAAGATATACGAAAATGGAATATTTCAAGTTGGGATGAATAAATATTCAAAAACTTATAAATTTACAGATACAAATTATATGGTATCTGGTAAAGAAGAACAAGAAAGAATGCTTTTAGATTATGGAAGTATGACAAATACATTAGACTGTGGCTCACTTCCAAAAGTAACAATTATAAATAGAAGACTTAATAAAATCGATTTTGAAAATAAAATAAAAATGCCAATAGGAAATGATAACCTTACACCATATAGAGAAGATATTAATATGGTATTTTCAAAGAACTCATTAGAGGCACAAGGAGTTATACAAGAAAAATTACTGACTATCACAGTAAACAAGAAAAATATTAATGATGCAGAACGATATTTTTCTAGTAAAGAAATAGAATTAGGCAATAGTTTTGCAAAACTAGATTCAAAACTTACAGAATTAGATATTAATGAAAGATTAAGAATATTCTATGACTTTTTTAGAAGCGGAGAAGAAGACTTATATCACTTCGACATAAAAGCAAGTATGAAAAAAGGGCATAGTTTTAAAGATTATATATGTCCAGATACATTTGAGTTTAAAGCAGATTATTTTAAGATGCAAAATAGATATGGTAGAGTATTGTTTTTAAAAGAATTTGCAACTTTTATTAAAGACGATATAATATCAGAACTAACAGACTTAAACAAAAATATGATGTTAAGTATTGATATGAAACCAATACCAAGAGAAGAGGCAATAAAATTAGCAGAGAAAAAAATAATGGGAGTTGAAACTAATATTGCAAAATGGCAAAAAAGCCAAAATGAAAACAATAATTTCTCAGCAGAATTACCTTATGATTTACAAAGACAAAGAGAAGAAAGTAAAGAATTTTTAAATGACCTAATAGAACGTGACCAAAAAATGTTTTTATCAACTATAACAATAGTTCATACTGCAGATACAAAGGAAGAACTAGAAAATGATACAGAATATTTAAAAGGCATAGCAGGAAGACATTTATGCCAATTAGGAATATTTAGATACCAACAATTAGATGCTTTAAATACAGTAATGCCTTATGGAATAAAGAAAGTAAAAATAACAAGAACATTAACAACAGAAAGTTTATCAGCATTTATGCCAATGAAAGTACAAGAAATGCAAGATGCACACGGAATTTATTATGGAAAAAATGCTATTTCAAAAAATATGATATTAATAGATAGACACGAGTTACTAAATGGTAACTCTTTTATTTTAGGTGTGAGTGGAAGTGGAAAAAGTTTCGCAGCTAAACAAGAAATAGCACAAATAGCATTAAGAGATAAAAACGCAGATATTATAATTATAGACCCAGAAGCGGAATATAAATCACTTATAGAAGATTTAGGAGGAGAAGTAATTAAAATATCTGCAAATAGTAGTAACCATATAAATGCCTTAGATATAAATAAAGATTATGGAGAAAGCAAAGATCCAATAAAAGATAAATCAGAGTTTGTCCTTTCTTTATGTGAGCAGATAATGGGAACAGATGGAGCAATAGGAAAGCACAAATCACTTATAGATAGATGTATAAGTATAGTTTATAAAAACTATATAGATAATAACTATAAAGGAATACCACCAACATTAGAAGATTTTAGACAAGTATTACTTAAGCAAAAAGACCCAGAGGCAAGAGAAATTGCACTATCAATAGAATTATTTACAAAAGGCAGTTTAAATACATTTGCAAAACAGACCAATGTAGAAGTAAATAATAGAATGATATGTTATGACATAATAGAGTTAGGAGAGCAACTTATGCCTATTGGAATGCTTGTAATACTAGATAGCATATTAAATAGAATTTCAAAAAATAGAAAAGCAGGTAAAACAACTTATATATTTATAGATGAAATATATTTATTATTTAAACACGAATATACTTCATATTTTATAGAAAAATTATGGAGAAGAATAAGAAAATATGGTGGTTTTGCAACTGGAATTACTCAAAATGTAAGTGAATTATTAGACAAAGAAGAAGCAAGTAGAATGCTATCTAATAGTGAACTTATAGTAATGCTAAATCAATCGACAACAGATAGAGATAGACTTGCAGATTTTTTGCATATACCAGAAAAAGAATTGAGTTTTATA
This sequence comes from uncultured Clostridiaceae bacterium, assembly GCA_948444845.1. GTDB lineage: Bacteria > Bacillota > Clostridia > TANB77 > CAG-508 > UMGS1663. Next base: position 57,928 of record CAOJVB010000007.1, read on the forward strand.
ACAAATGCTAATACAGGAGAAGGATTAATAAAAGCAAGAAACTCAATAATACCATTTAAGAATGTATTTCCAAAGGGTACGAAATTATACAAATTAATGACAACAAAACCAAAAGAAAAATTTGAATAAGAAATTGGAGGAGCAAATAGATGAAAAAAATCTTATTTATTTCTTTTGTGATAATGCTAGTAAGTATTTCATTTATTAGCATTGTTTTTATTTATAAAGATAAAAAAGAAGACTATGAACAAGAGAAAGTATTTGAAGAAATAACAAACATTGTAAATAAAGTAGAAGAAAAAGAAGAAAACACAATAAACATTAAAGAACTATATGAAATCAATAATGATATAGTAGGTTGGATTCAAATAGATAATACAAGTATGAATTACCCAGTAATGCAAACAAAAGATAAACCAAATTATTATTTAAAGAGAAACTTTTATAAAGAGTATTCAAGTTTAGGAACACCATATATGGCAGAAAATTGTAATATAGAAACTAGCAATAACTTAATTATATATGGTCATCATATAAAAGGAAAAAGAGTATTTGGAGAATTAGAAAACTATAAATCAAAAGAATACTATAATAGCCATAAAAATATAATTTTTTATACTATAAAAGAAAAAGCAGAATATGAAATAATTGCAGTATTTAAGACAATTGCATACACAGATTTTAGATATTATGAATTTTATAATATAAAAGATGAAAAAGAGTTCAATACATTTATTAAAAAGTGTAAAGAACTCTCTTTTTATAGTATAAAAGAAACAGCAAAATATGGAGATAGACTAATTACACTATCTACTTGTGAATATTCAAATAAAAACGGAAGATTAGTAGTTGTAGCAAGGAAAGTTATATAGGAGGTGGAATTTTGCAAGATATAAAAATAAAGAAAAAGCAAGAAAATAAAACACCAATAAAAATAGTAGATAGAAAAGCAATATATAAGGAAAAATTAAAAGAAAATTTCTTTAATATAAAAGAAAAAGCAAACTACGATACAAAAGAAAATGAAGATAATAGTCCAAGTGAATATGGAATAAATAAGATAACAGAAAAAACAAATATATCTTTTAATAGAGGAATAAATAACTTTAATAGGTATGGTAAAAAGTCAGTAAAAACAACAAAGCAGAACATACAAAAGGCTAGTCAAAAGATAAAACAAAAAATAGAAAACAAAACAATAAAAACTGCAAAAAATAAAATAAAGGCTACAAAAGGAACAATAAAAAATGCAAATAGAACAATAAAAACAACTAAACAAATTGGAAAAGTAGCATATAAAACAACAAAACAAACAGCCAAAACTGCAGTAAAAGGTGCAAAGAAAACATATCAAGTAGCCAAAGCCACAACAAAAGCAACTATAAAAGGAATAAAAGTAGGAATAAAAGCTACAATTACAACATTAAAAGCAATAATAGCAGGAACAAAAGCACTTATTGCATTTTTAGTTGCAGGAGGATGGGTCGCTGCACTCATAGTTATTGTGATATGTTTAATTGCCTTTATCTGCAGTTCTGTTTTTGGAATATTTTTTTCAAGTGAAAATGGTGTAGGAGATAAAACAATGAGTGCAGTAATTAGAGAGATAAATATAGACTTTACAAACAAAATTACAGATATTCAAAAAACTAATGAACACGATGACTATGAAATAAAATCAAATCGTGCAGAATGGAAAGACGTACTTTCCGTTTATTCAGTTATTGTAAGTAACGGAGAAGAAACAACAGATGTAATAACTTTAAATGATAGTAAAATTAACCAACTGAAAACAATATTCTGGGAAATGAATATTATAAATTCAAGTGTAAAAGAACAAGAAAAAGAAATTGAAACAACTGATGAAAATGGAAACACAAAAATAGTAAAAGTAAAAAGGAAAGTTTTATATATAGATATTCAAAGTAGGTCAGTTGAAGAAATGATACAAAGATATAACTTTAATGAACAACAACTACAACAATTAGCAGAATTACGAAAAGATAAATACAATTCAATGTGGTCATACGTTCTTTATGGCTCTGCAATAGGTAGTAATGACATAGTACAAGTAGCATTATCACAAGTAGGCAACATTGGTGGACAACCATTTTGGAGTTGGTATGGTTTTGAATCAAGAGTTGAATGGTGTGCTTGTTTTGTAAGTTGGTGTGCAAACGAATGTGGCTATATAACTGCAGGTACTATTCCTAAATTTTCAAGTTGCCAAAGTGAGGGAGTAACCTGGTTTAAAACTTGTGGACTATGGCAAGAAACAGGTTATACACCTAAACCAGGAGATATTATTTTTTTCGACTGGGCAGATAGCAATGACGGAAAAGCAGACCACGTTGGAATAGTTGAAAAATATGAAAATGGAAGAGTTTATACTATTGAGGGCAATTCAAGTGGAGATACTTGTAAACAAAAAGATTATGATGCAAATAGTAGTGTGATTTTAGGTTATGGAACACCAATGTATTAAAAAATACGAAAGGAAATAATACTTATGAAAATAAAGAAATTTAATGTAGTAGAATTAAAAAATGGCAATAGAGCAACAATCTTAGAAGTATTAGGTAGCAAATATCTAGCTGAAATAGTAAATGCTTATGGAATAACACTAAATAAAAAGATTATTACAGAAAATGAAATAAACAAAGTAATATACAGTAAGAAAAAGAGAAATTAAATAAAAAGCATTGACAAAATTCGACAAATTTATATAATGTAAGAAATACAAATGAATTCATATATTTATATTTACTAAATCAAAAAAGGTATGTAGAAAATAGTGCTACATACCTTTTATTTTTTTGAAACTATGCTATAATGGTTAAAAAATAGGAAGTGATTTTATGAATAAGGACTTAAAACAATTTATTATAGAATTGATAAGCACGAAAGAAGAACAAAATGAACAATTTGTAAAATATACTTTTTATGAACTAAGAGTAAAATACAATTTAACAGAGCAAGAGGCTAACGAAGTATTAAAAATAAGTAAAGACTATTTTCAAAATAAAGGTTATAAAGTATATTTCACAGAAGAAAGATTCGAGTATCAAAATGCCAATAGAATGGTACAAGATAATGAACTAATGATAGCAATAAAAGAATAGTAAAAAAAGGAAGTAGTAAAATGGAAGAAAAATACAAAAAACAATCAATAGAAAGATTTGAATTTATTAGTGAAGATAACTTGAACAAACTAAAACAAGAAAATGTAAATACTTTAGGAGAACTATCTAATAAAACAAGAATAGATTTAAAAAAATATGGATTTGAAAATGTTGAAATAAATAAGATAGGTATTGAACTACAATTATTAGGATTGAATTTGAAAAATAGTTTATAAATGGGTCATAATTTTAAGAGATAGAGCCGATGTAAGCTCTATCTCTTAAAATTATAGATATTTAAAATTATTCAATATTAATTAGTTTCTGTATTTCATCAAAAGGTATACCTAAAACTATGGATAAAGCAATTAGTTCAAAGTCTTTTACAATCATTTTACCATTTTCTATCTTATAAATTTCAAATCTATCAAGTTCAACACCCAGTAAGTCTAGTTTTTGAGATAAACCGAGTTTTAGTATAATTGTTCTTTTCTCTATATTCTTTTATTAAATTACCTACTACATTACGTTGTTCATTAAATTTTTTCATTCTATTCTCCAAAAAAATAATTATTTACTTGATTTTATAATATTGTTTGTGATATAGTGTGTATGGAAAATACACACTAGCAAAAATTTTATCTTGAAAATCATTGAAAATAAGATTGTGTTATGATATGATACGATAAAAATATAAATTATTTAAGGGAGGAATTCAAAAGATGAATAAGTTTAAAAGTACAAAAGGAATAACATTGATATCGCTTGTTATTACAAAACTCGTGCCTACCGCCTAAAATAAAGGGTTGTAGGCGTTTTTGTATATTA
>CAOJVB010000008.1 GCA_948444845.1 uncultured Clostridiaceae bacterium
AGTATATAGAAACCAAGGTGTTGATATAAACGACAAACACATTGAAGTAATAGGTAGACAAATGCTTAAGAAAGTAAGAGTAGAAGACAACGGAGATACACACCTATTCGCAGGTTCGCTAGTAGACATGTACGAATTCAAAGACATAAACGAAAAAGCAATAGAAGAAGGAAAACGACCAGCAACAGGAAAACGAGTACTTCTAGGAATCACAAAAGCATCACTAGCAACAGAAAGCTTCCTATCAGCAGCATCATTCCAAGAAACAACAAGAGTATTAACAGAAGCTGCAATAAAAGGAAAAGTAGATGAACTAATAGGACTAAAAGAAAACGTAATCATAGGTAAACTAATACCAGCTGGAACTGGTCTTGCAAAATACAAAAACACAAGAATAAGCACAGAAAACGACCAATTACCAGTAGAAGAAGGCGAAGAAGATGCAGAAGAAGAAGTATTAACAGATTAAAAATAAAAAAGGGGCTGTAAAAAAAGGAAAGATTTGGGACGCGTCAAAAACTTTCCTTTTTTATTTAAAGTTAAAAAAATAATGCAAAAATAAAAGGAAAGTTTTTGACGCGTCCCAAATCTTTCCTTTTTTTACAGCCCCTTTTAATTCTAAAATTAATAAATTTGTATAACTGCAAGCTTAAATGTGCAGGAGTACCTCTTTAACAGCCAGTTTCATTTCTGCTAGAAGATTATCATATTGATATTCTTTATATTTGTTGCCGAAAAAGTTTTTAATTACTGGGTTATAAGGGACATGATCTAAATCTTCAAAGCCACCAGTAAAATAATTATACCTAAAACTTGCAAGATACACATTTTCATAAGTTACCACAGCAGTAGATAGTGGTTTACTATCAATAATGTTATTTGATAAAAAATGTACATCGAAATTTTTCATATATGTACTCTCCTTTTCTACAAAACAATGTTATTTTAGTTTCATTAGTATGATAACACATAAATTAGGAAATAGAAATATTATAGAGAGTAAAAAATACGAAAACAATATAACAATTGACAGTTAATATTTCTAAAGTTATGAGTTATTAAAATTGGCATAAAATATTTACCAATGTATGCAGTATTTACAAAAATGTGATGAAATAGTCTAATTAATATAGAATTGGTATATATTCATTATAGGAGATGATTAATTTGAAGAGATTTATATTGGAAAAATTAGTAGAATGGAAAGAAAGTAAATACAGAAAACCACTAATATTAAAAGGTGCAAGGCAGATTGGTAAAACTTAAATTTTAAAACAATTCGGAGAAGAAAATTATGTATTAAATATGCTAAATATTATATTTGATAATACACCAAATTATTTTACTTTTGCTAGGCATGAAATAGACTTTGTAATTCAATACAAAAATAATATAATTCCTATAGAAGTAAAATCAAATAAATGAACTAATAACGTTAGTTTAACTAAATATGATGAAAAATATAATAAAGATATATCACTGAGATTATCAATGAATAACCTAAGTAAAGATGGGAAAATTATAAATATACCACTATTTTTTATAGAATATATGGATAAATTTATTAAATAAAATGTAATAGAATAGTATAGACACTAAAAGACTCTAACGAAATAAAGTTGGAGTTTTTATAGTGGTAATAGATAAAGTTATATACATAAAATGAAAATTGTGAAATGAAAATTTGACAAAAGTCCCAAAAAATAGTAAAATTATATTATATGTAAAGTAAAATTAAAAGGAGATTTATATGCCCAAAAACAATAATATAAAGTTTTTTGACAAATTAGTTTCAAAAACAAAAGTATATTTAGTAATAATAGCAATATTGTTAATAGCAATATGTTTTTATGAACATAGGTTTATTATGCCAGCAATATTAATATTTACCTTAATAGTAATGTATGCATATTGGATAAACAATAAAAGAAAAGTAGAGTTATCAGATCATATCAAAGATTTAAGCATGGCAGTAGATAATGTAGCAAAAAACACATTAATAAACTCACCATTTCCACTAATAGTAATAGAAACAAATGGTAATATTATATGGAAAAGTTCAAAGTTTATTAGGGAATTTGCAAATATTGATATTGGAACATATTTAACCAATATAATAAAAGAGATAAAACTAGAAATAGAAAATGGCAGTGAAGAAAATAAAAAAGAACTGAAAGAATTAATAAAGAAACAAATAAAAATAGGAAACAAAACCTATAAAATATTAGGGGAATATACAAAATCTTCCAAAGATAAAGAAACTACAGAGTATATGCTAAGCTTATACTTTATAGATGAAACAGAAAATATAGAATTAGAAGCTACATATAGAAATTCTCAAATATGTGTAGGAGTAATTATGATAGACAACTATGAAGAAATAATGCAAAGAGTTTCGGCAGAAGATAGGGCAATAATTACAGCTACAATAGAAAAAAGCCTATATGACTGGGCAACACAGTATAAAGGTTTAATAGTAAAATCAGAAAGAGATACATTTATTGTAATATTAGAACAACAGTATTTAGTTAAGTTAGAAGCAGAAAAATTTACAATATTAGATAAAATAAAAGAAATATCAATACCAGGGAAATTAAAGTCAACCTTAAGTATTGCTATATCAAATGAAGGAGAAACAAACTACCAAAAATATAAATCAGCTCAAGGATGTATAGATATTGCATTAGGAAGAGGTGGAGACCAAGCAATAATAAGAAAAGACGGAAAATATACATTTTTTGGAGGAAGAACTCAAGAAATAGAAAAAAGAACAAAAGTAAAAGCAAGGATAGTAGCACATGCATTAGAGGAATTAATGCATGAGTCAAAAAATGTTATAATAATGGGACATGCTAATTCTGATATAGATGCGATGGGTTCAGCATTTGGTGTGTATTGTATAGCAAAAACTATAGGAAAAGAAGCGTATATAGTAAATGAAACAACATCTACAGGTCTAGATAATTTTATACAAACAGCAAAGGACAATGAAGAATATGAAGATGTAATAATAGGAAAAGATGAAGCGGTAGAAAAAATAACATCAGAAACATTATTAGTTATAGTAGATACTCATAAAAGTAGTTATGTAGAAGTGCCAGAACTGCTAGAAAAAACAAATAAAATAGTAATAATAGACCACCATAGAAGAAGCACAGACTTTATAGAAAATGCGATACTTACTTTCCACGAAGTATATGCTTCATCTGCTTGTGAACTAGTAACAGAACTTATAGAATATTCAGAAAAAGATATTAAATTAAATACTATAGAAACAGAAGGGTTATATGCTGGAATAATGATGGACACAAAAAACTTTACATTTAAAACAGGAGTACGAACATTTGAAGCAGCAGCCTTTTTACGAAAATGTGGAATAGATATAATAAAAATAAAGAAATGGTTCCAAAGTGATTTAGAAACTTATAATAAAATAGCCGAAATAATAAATAAAACAGAAATAATAAAAGGAACAATAGGAATATCTACATATAATGAAAAAGATAAACAATCCAATATAGTTTGTGCAAAAGCAGCCGACGAATTATTAACAATAAGTGATATAACAGCATCATTTGTGATAGGAAATTTAGGCGATAAAATATGTATAAGTGGACGTTCAATAGGAGATATAAATGTACAAGTGATACTAGAAAAACTTCGGAGGAGGAGGACACATAACCTTAGCAGGAGCACAAGTAGAAGGGATGAATACAGAAGAAGTAAAACAAGAGCTGATAAACAAAATAAATGAGTATTTTGAAGAAATAATAAGTTAATAAAAGATAGATACCTAAAATCAAGTGGTATCTATTTTCTATTGGACTTTTTTTACAGCCCATTTTTTGTGTTATTAAATAAAATATGATATAAATTTAAAGTAAAAAAGTTAGCAAAAATTAAGTTTTTTTGTAACGAATTTTATAATTTAAAGTCTATAAAGAAGGAACATAATTATATTTTAGGATAAATGGGGGTAAAAATGATAAAAACATTGATAGTAGAAGATAATTTAGAATATGTAAAAAATACATTAAATAACACATTAAGTAAATTTGAAGATATCCAAATAAGGTATATAGCAACAACAGTAAAAGAAGCAGTTAATATTTATATAATAATAAAATAGATTTAATATTTCTTGATTTAAAGTTACCAGATTCAAGTGGATTAGAAATATTGAAAAAGTTAAAGGCTTATAATTATATAGAAAAGATTAGTGTAATAGTTATATCTGGAGATGCTATATTAATAAATAAAGCAAATTATGAATATAAAGTTAATAATATTATTAACAAAGTACAAAAAGAAGAAATAATGTATAAAAAAATAAAACAAAGTATAGACGAAATAAATTATATAGATAGAGAAGACATTATAAAAGAAATAATAGTAAAAGAGATAACCAATATGGGATATAATTGGAAATATAAAGGTACTAATTATTTGATGGAAGCTATTTTATTTATATATACTTCAAATAATATAGATTTAGTAGATAATTTAGAAAAGAATGTTTATAAATATATTGCATATAAAAACAATAAAAATGTAAATAATATAAAAACAAATATAATAAAATCTACAGAGAAATTAATAAATCAAAAGCAGAACACAATAGATACAGTAACTCCTAAACAAGCTATAAATGCAATATTAAATAAAATATTAATTAATTTTAAAAAATAGAAAAGGGGTCAATATGAACCCTTTTCTAAATGTAAGTGGGATTGGTTAACAGTTACAATTCTTAATTATAATAATTCAATCTTAGCCGTAAACCCAGATTTTTACGAATACACTTTGTCCAGAAGGAATTCCTCTAAAGGAAAACCAAATATACAGTGGACTAATGTGTAGCCAATTATTAAAATACTTTGTTCCATTTGAGGAAATTGCAACACCTTCGCAATAGATTTTACCGTTGTTATCGAAAACATCTAAACTCATGTATCCATTCCAGCTAGATGAAGTTTCAACGGTTGCTCCCATTCCGCCAATACCAGAAGCGTCAACGTATACTATAACTCCTGTAGGATCTGTAGTCATTGTTTCCTGTTCATATCCTGATATACTACTTCTTAATACAGAGTCAGATACAGGATTGCCATCTTCATATGTAATAGATACTACTCCATCTGATGTTAGCTCCACATTGTAAGCTGTAGCATCACAAGGTTTTTCGACCTCTGTAGCTAATGCTGTTGTTCCAAAAGCCATAACTAACATAATTGCTGACATTAAAGTTCCTAAAATCCGTTTTCTCATAGTTTGTTTCTCTCTTTCTTGAATGCCCCACTTACATTTTTATCAAAAAAGAAAGATATACTTTCTTTATTTGACAAAACACTTAGTTAACAACTATATTATTACTATAACACATATTAAAAAAATGTATCAAAAAGATAACAAAAGAGTAAAAAATATTTTTTTGCAGAAAAATGTATAATAATTGTAACAAATGCATAATTAAAAAAGTCTATAAATACAGAAAGGAGGAAAAATGGAAGAAATATATAAAGAGTATTCTAAAATAGTATATAAATACTTACTTTCTATTACTAATGATACCGAATTAGCAGAAGAATTGATGCAAGAGACCTTTGAAAGTGCAGTAAAGAATATTAATAAATTTAGACAAGAGTGTAGCGTTAAAACTTGGCTTTGCACCATTGCAAAAAATAAATGGATAGACTTTCATAAAAAAAAGAAAAAAGTAAATGAAATCAATATAGATGAAATTAATGAAAAAATTTTAGTATCAAATTCACTTGAAGAAGATTATACAGATAAGTCAGAAATTATAAATATATATAAGAAAATACACAAACTAAATGAAAAAACAAAAGAAGTTATATATCTAAGAATTAAATCAGATTTTAGTTTCAAAGAAATAGGTATTATAATGGGACGCTCAGAGGAATGGGCTAGAATAACTTTTTATCGAGGTAAAATAAAATTAAAGGAGGAACTTGAAAGTGAAGAATAATGATTGTGATATAGTTAAAGATTTATCAATACAATACATAGAAGATATGTTAAGTTCAAATAGTAGAGAATTTGTAGATAATCATTTGTTAAATTGTAAAGATTGTAAAAAATATTATAATGACATGAATTCAAACATATTTAATGAAAATATTAAAAACGATAAAAAAGATGAAATTGAAATAAATCACTTAAAAAAAATTAGAAATCATATGAATTTTTTAAAGATTATCATAACGAGTATTTTAATAGTTATTATAGTTATTATGACTACTTTTTCTATTAAGTATTATAACATTAGCAATGTTATAAACGAAGCCTATAATAAACTTGAATACATGAAAAATTTAGATAATTATAAATTAATACAAGAAACAACATATAAAAACTTTTTAGATAATAGTATGTATACAGTTAAAACTACATATTACTATAAAGACGGAAAATATAAAATTGAATTAGGTGATGGAATCAGATATTTAGAAGATGACAGTTATAATAAAATTTGTGTATATAATGATTTAAAACAAATTGAGTATTATACTCAAGATTTTATAGAAGAGAAAAAGGGAGATACTTTAAATGTATTCTCTAACATAAGAAATTACAAAACATTAGAAAAAGGTATTAGTAGGTTAGGATTATCATTAAGAGAAGAACGATTTAATGGTATAGATTGCTATGTAATTAGAAGAGGAAACAACAATTCATATAGAGATATATGGATAGACAAAAAGCAGAAAGTTACTTTAAGAATGGTTGAAGAAGAATATATGCATCACTATTGTGAAACTGTATATACATTTTTTGAAAATATGGTAAAAGATGAAGATGTAGATAGTTCGATATTAAATACAGAAAAATATAAAAATTATGAAAAGAAAAATATAGGAATACATGATACAAAATATAAAGACTTATAAAAAAGAATTCTAGAGCTTAATTAAATATTGGCTCTGGAGAAATTAATTTTATTTTATATATTTTGAAACTTAATCTGTAACATTTCATATATACTAGACTCTATAAGAGCTAAAAGCATAAATATAACCATTTCGTAAGTTATTTCACTAATCATACTTGTAACAGAACGATAAATAACAGTATTAGTTATTCCTAAAGAGTATGTTATTGAAAATGATATTACAAGATTAATTGTAACAAAAAGTATAATAAATAGTAATTGCTTAATTTTAGTATTTGACATATTAAAATCCTCCTTTCGGTTAGTTTGTGAAAATTATAGAAAAATAATCATACGCATACGAAACGTAAGTGCTTAAAGCTAAAAAAATAATATTAGCTATATAATGCACATACTGTAAGTAAAGGTAATAAGATGAAAATAATAGCAAATGATTATACTCCTGAACAGATAATTCGTATAATAAGAGAATGGACAGAATTATCTCAAATGGATATACATATTCTTTTATACTTATTTGGTCTGTCGCTATATCTTCATGTAATTGTTTTTTTATGTATTATTCTATTGCTTTTTTATTTTTGCCTACTGTATTGTTAATAAAAAAATTAAATTAAAAATAAGATTGGAGTTAAAATTATAACTCCAATCTTATTTTTCTAATGGACTTTTTCAGCAGCCTCTTTTTATTAACTTATTATTTGCAAAATATAAATCGATTTGTAGGGGCGGATACTAGCTCGTGCGTGTGGCAAAGTCACTTTTAATATTTAATAAGAAAAATAGATTTTGGATTGTAGGAGTACTGTTTAAGGGAATACCTGGTAGGGTACTACACTACTGTGCCTTTTTGTTCCAAAAAGAAAAACAATAATTATTTGAAGTTATGTTGCTTATATTGAATTCATATGCTATAATAACTATGATAATGAAAGTTGGTGTTTTTTAGAAAGGAGATTGCAAATGCAAGGAACTAAAATAATTGATAATTTACAGTTGTGTAATGAAGAGCGGGTTTGGGAAGAACATGTAATTCTCCAAGGGCAAATAAACTTGAAAAATTCTAAACTAATTGTAAAAGGCATGTTATGGGTTAAAGATGTAAAATATGGATATACCAAGATAATTATGGAAGATACTACCATTGTAGCAGATAAAGTTTTGATTGATCCTATATTGGACAAATATGAGAACAGTGAAATTATAGCGAAAGAGTTACATTCTTTTGACTATTATTAATAAGCTTATAGGAGGGAAATATATGGAGAAAATGAGAGTTATAATTCGGAGAGAAAATATTGAAAGCAAAATCAAAAAATTAAGGGAAGAACTTAATCAAATTCAAAGTGAATGTGAACATGGGATAATAATTATGTTTAGGTGTTCTAACTACTATTGGGTAGATGCCAAATGTTTATTTTGTGGGAAGAAAATGGAAGATTGCTATGTATTAAGGAAAAAAGAAGTATGTGTTATAAATGCAGATATAGAAAATTTAAAAACGGATGAAGAGAAGTATAATGTAGTTAAAGGAAAATATATACAAATCTCAAAAACACACCCTGATTGGGATGAACAACAAATTGTAGCAGAAATAAATAAAGAGCTAACAAATTGAACTGTAAAAGAATAATAGCCTATATTGTTTGACTAAAAATGATATAGGCTATTATTTTATTTAAAAATAGCATACTTTTAAAATAGAAAATCGTTTTATGTTACAATTTACAGCAAATGTAAAGTTACAGTTCTAAAAGTATTATTTTCAACTATAGAAGTCCGCATTTTTAGCAACCTCTAGAATATAGAAAAGTTATTTTAAATTGTAACGATTTTATAATAAGGGAATAACAAAATTATTTAAAAATACTTGAAAATAAGGCATTTTTAATGTAGAATATAAGAAATATTAAAGGAGGTAAATAATAAATGAAAGTTATTTTATTAAGTGATATAAAAGGTGTAGGAAAGAAGGACCAAATAATAAATGCAAATGATGGTTATGCAAGGAATTATTTATTTCCAAAAAAATTAGCAATAGAAGCAACAACTGGAAATTTAGGTAATTTAAAAGCAAAGCAAGAATCAAATCAATATAGAAAAGATATGCAAAAAGAGGAAGCAATAAAATTAGCAGATAAATTAAAAGATATAACTCTAACAATAAAAGTAAAAGCTGGGGAAAGCGGTAAAATATTTGGCGGAGTAACAGCAAAAGAAATAACAGAAAATTTAAAATCACAATATAACATAGAAGTAGCTAAAAAGAAAATAAATTTAACAGAAACAATAAAAGTTATAGGAACAAGAACAGTTGATATAAAATTGTATGAAGGTGTAATTGGACAATTAAAAATAAATGTATGGGCTTAATCGATAAGGAATAACTAAAAGAATTTACCGAATTACGCTCGAAAGAACAGTTTATTATCTATAGAGGTTTAAAATAATCCACCTTATGCCTTTGTGTATATTAAAATAAAAATCGACCCCTCCAAGACAATGGGGATTCAACTGCCGTGGGAAGGCTATTGGAATTCAATTTTGATTTTAATATATACAAACATATAAGGTTACTCTATAAATTTTAATTACTGCTATTCTAAACTAATAATGAATAATTTTTATTTTGGGAAGGAGCAAGGAGATGGAACTAGGGAAAGTACCACCACACGATACAGAAGCTGAACAAGCAGTTATAGGTAGTATGCTTACAGATAAAGATGCCATAATATCTGCTATAGAAGTACTAAAGGAGGAAGATTTTTATAGAGAAGATAATAAAACTATTTATGAAGCTATTTTAAACTTATACAATAGAGCAGAACCAGTAGATATTATTACTTTAAAAGCTGAACTTTCAAGCATGGGCAAACTAGAAGCCATTGGGGGCTTAGAGTATTTGGCAGAACTTCCAGACAAAGTTCCGACAACTTCTAATGTAGATAAATATATAAAAATAGTTGAAGAAAAGTCATTACTTAGAAGTTTAATAAAAACAGCAAATGATATAATAAAGTTAGGATATGATGAAACCCAAGATGTAGAGTTCTTAATGGATCAAGCAGAAAAACGAATATTTGACACAGTTCAGTCAAGGAATCAAAAAGGATATTCAAGTATTAAAGATATATTAGTAGATACATTTACACAGCTAGAACAACTATATAATCAAAAGCAACATATAACAGGTGTACCAACAGGTTTTTCTGACCTAGACTATAAAACAGCAGGGCTTCATGGTTCAGAACTAATACTAGTTGCAGCACGTCCAGCAATGGGAAAATCTGCCTTTGCACTAAATATTGCCACATATGCAGCAACAAGAGGAAATGCACCAGTTGCAATATTTAGCTTGGAAATGTCAAAAGAACAAATGGTAAACAGAATTCTATGTAGTGAAGCAATGGTAGATAGTAACAAAGTAAGAACAGGTAAAATAGATGATGAAGAATGGGGAAAACTTGCGGATGCATCTGGAATACTTTCAGAATCTAAAATATTTATAGATGATACACCAGGTATTTCTATAATGGAAATAAGGGCAAAATGTAGAAAACTAAAATTAGAGCAAAACATAGGTTTAATTGTCATTGACTATTTACAATTAATTCAAGGAAGTGGAAAAAGGGGAGCATCTCGTGAACAAGAAATTTCAGAAATAAGCCGTTCACTTAAAATACTAGCAAAAGAAATAAATGTGCCAGTAATAGCATTATCACAATTATCAAGAGCAGTAGAACAACGCCCAGACCATAGACCAATGTTATCAGACCTTCGTGAATCAGGAGCGATAGAGCAAGATGCCGACATTGTAATGTTTTTATATAGAGATGATTACTACAATGAAGAAAGTGAAAAGAAAAACATTGCAGAAGTAATACTTGCAAAACACCGTGCAGGTTCAACAGGAACAGTAGAGTTACTATGGCTTGCAAGTTATACAAAGTTTGCGAATATAGAAAGATATAGAGAATAACTAATTAATATATACAAACACATAAGGTTACTCTACAAATTCTAATTATTACTATTTAAAAATTATTTATAGGGGCGTGCTATCAGCACGTCTGTTACTCCAAGGAAATTACTTAAAAATGATATTACAAGGAAATTTACTCGAAGAACAGACGTGCTAATAGCACGCCC
Organism: uncultured Clostridiaceae bacterium; assembly: GCA_948444845.1. Lineage (GTDB taxonomy): Bacteria > Bacillota > Clostridia > TANB77 > CAG-508 > UMGS1663. Next base: position 11,063 of record CAOJVB010000008.1, read on the forward strand.
CTACAATACATTTAAAATTATAAAGGAAATAAAAAATGTTAGAAAAGAAGATTCTAAAAACAATAAAAAAGTATGAACTAATTAAAAATGGGGATAATATAGTTGTTGGTGTTTCTGGAGGCCCAGACTCAATGGCTTTATTAAATGCACTTATAAATATAAGAGAAAACTCAAATTTTAAATTTAGTATAACAGTAGCACATATAAACCATATGATAAGGGTTGAAGCGGATGAAGAAACTAAATATGTAGAAGAATTCTGCAAGCAAAAAGATATAAAATGTTTTATTAAAAAAGAAAAAGTAGAAGAAATAGCAAAGAATGACAAGATAGGGACAGAGGAAGCTGGAAGAAAAGTAAGATATTCTTTTTTTGATGAAGTAGCCAAAAAAGTAAATGCAAACAAAATAGCAACAGCCCATAATGCAAATGATAATGCAGAAACTGTACTTATGAATATAATAAGAGGGAGTGGGACATCTGGGCTAAAAGGAATAGAGCCAATTAGAGAAAACAAATATATACGTGCATTAATAGAATGTACTAGAGCAGAAATTGAAGAATATTGTGAAGAACAAAATTTAGCACCAAAAATAGATAAAAGTAATATGGAAAACATATATACTAGGAACAAAGTAAGAAACTTATTAATTCCATATATAAAAGAAAACTTTAATCCAAATATAATAACTTCACTAAATAGGTTATCAAGTTTAGCATCAAATGAAAATGATTTTATACAAAAAAAAGTGGAAGAAAGTTATAAGGAAGTTCTCATAAAAGAAATGCTAGGGAATAAAGAGCTACAAGGCAAAAAACAAATAATAATAGACCTAAAAAAATTTAATAAGCTAGATTTAGTAATAAAAAATAGACTAATGCTATATACTATTGGTAGAGTACTAGGCGCAAGTAAAAACATAGAAAAAGTACATATAGAAGACCTAGTAAAGTTATGTAGTAATAATATAGGGAACAAATATTTAACACCAAATAAAAACATAAAGGTAATGGTAAATAACGGAAAAGTTTATTTTGAGCAACTATGATAAATTAATAAAATTGTAGGGACGTGCAATGGAAATAAAAAATAATTTTAAAAATATAATTTAAACAAAATATAGTATCCGTAAGAACTTATAAACCGTTCATCTTTGTAAAGAAAAAGACATATAAAAAACTATTGAATTAGTAAAAAATATATGTTATATAATGATAAATAGCGTTAAAATATGTGAAAACAGAAAAATAATAGTTATGAGTTTGTTAGAATATAGGTGTATTTTGCAACATAAGGTATCTGACATCTGCTTTCTAACCTCTAACTTCTGTTACAACAAAGGAGGAAAAAAAGTGAAAAATAGCATAAAAACTTTAGCAATGTGGCTAATTATATTAGTAATTTTTATAGTACTAATTACATCAATTTTAGGCAGTGGAAGTAATGAACTTGCGTATTCAGAACTAATATCTAAAATTGAAACTGGTGATATAAAAGAAATAGAAATTTCATCAGATGGGAAAAAAGCCCAAGTAACCTTAAAAAATGAAAACAATCCAAAAGAAGTAAACATACCTAGTGTAGATAGCTTAATGGAAAGCTTATCAGATTCTATGAAAACACAAAGTATAAAAGTAACTGAAAAATCAGAATCAATATTAATGATAGCGTTAAGCCTATTAACACCATTTGGAATACTAATAATATTCTTAGTATTCTGGTTCTTCCTAATGAGTGGAAACCAAGCTAATGGAAACAAAACAATGACATTTGGCAAAAGCAAAGCAAGAATGCTAAACCCACAAGACAAAGCAAGAGTTACATTTAAAGATGTAGCAGGAGTAGATGAAGAAAAAGAAGAACTAGAAGAGATAGTAGAATTCTTAAAAAATCCAAAGAAATTTACAGACATGGGTGCCAGAATACCAAAAGGAGTACTACTTGTAGGACCTCCAGGAACAGGTAAAACACTACTCGCAAAAGCAGTAGCAGGAGAAGCAGGAGTACCATTCTTCATTATAAGTGGTTCAGACTTTGTTGAAATGTTTGTAGGTGTTGGTGCATCAAGAGTAAGAGACTTATTTGATGAAGCAAAGAAAAAAGCACCATGTATAGTATTTATAGACGAAATAGACGCAGTAGGACGTCAAAGAGGTGCAGGACTAGGTGGAGGACATGACGAAAGAGAGCAAACATTAAACCAGTTACTAGTTGAAATGGATGGATTTGCAGAAAACGAAGGTGTAATAGTACTAGCAGCAACAAATAGACCAGACGTACTAGATAAAGCCCTATTAAGAGCAGGAAGATTTGACAGACAAATAATGGTAGGCTCACCAGACGTAAAAGCAAGAGAGCAAATATTAGAAGTACACTCAAGAAAGAAAAGATTAGCACCAGATGTAGACCTAAAAGTAATTGCAAAAAATACATCAGGATTTGCAGGAGCAGACTTAGAAAATGTTCTAAATGAAGCAGCCTTACTTGCAGCAAGAAGAAATATACCAGAAATAGGGATGAAAGAAATAGAAGATGCAATGATAAAAGTAACAATGGGACCTGAAAAAAGAACGAGAGTAAGAAGTGAAAAAGAAAATAAGCTAGTAGCATATCATGAAGCAGGTCATGCGGTAGTAAGTAGATTTTTACCAACACAAGACCCAGTACACCAAATATCAATAGTACCAAGAGGAATGGCAGGAGGGTACACAATGTATCGTCCAACCGAAGACAAAAACTTCATGTCAAAAATAGAAATGGAAGAAAATATAGTATCATTACTAGGAGGAAGAGTAGCAGAAAAACTAATACTAGACGACATATCAACAGGAGCAAGTAATGATATAGAAAGAGCAACTAAAATAGCAAGAAGTATGGTTACAAAATACGGAATGAGTGAAAGAGTAGGAACAATAATGTTAGGGTCAGGTGGAGAAGAAGTATTTTTAGGAAGAGATTTGGCGCAATCAAAAGAATACTCAGAAGAAACAGCAGCTATAGTAGATGAAGAAGTAAAAAGAATAGTAGATCAAGGCTATAACACAGCACTAGAAATACTAAAAGCAAACATAGATAAACTACATGCAGTAGCGGGAGTATTGCTAGAAAAAGAAAAAATAGACGGGGAAGAATTTGACGAAATATTTAAAAATTAACAACTGACGCATTGGGGACGTTTCCTAATGCGTCTTAATAATAAAAGAATTTTTGAACAGAACCGAACATAAAGAGATTTATAAAGGAAAGAATTGGGACGTGTCAAAAACTTTCCTATAATAAAAGGAAAGTCTTGACACGTCCCAATTCTTTCCTATTAATATTTTAATATAATGAAGTAAATAAGAAAGAAGGAGTAATAAGAAATGAAATACACATATAAACCAGAAGGAGTTTGTTCTAGGCAAATAGAATTAGAAATAGAAGAAGGGATAGTAAAAGAGCTAAAAGTAATAGGAGGATGTGATGGTAACCTAAAAGGAGTTGCAAAGTTAGTTCAAGGAATGAAAGTAGAAGAAGTAATAAAAAGGCTAAAAGGGATAGATTGCAAACGGAAAAGGAACATCATGCCCAGACCAAATAGCAAAAGCATTAGAAAGTATATATGCAAGTATATAATAAAGTTAAATTAAAAATAAAAAGTTCCAAAAAGTGACGTCATACCCCATTACGAAACGTCCACGATGGGAAGAAAGGTGAAATATATGAAAAAATTTGAAAGTGTTGCAGCAAACGAAAAAAATCCAAAATGGAATAAAATGATACAAAGGCAAAAAGAGCTAAACAAAAAGGATGGAGATATCAGAACAGACTTTGAAAGAGACTATACAAGAATACTATACTCTACGGCATATAGAAGACTAAAACATAAAACTCAAATATACTTTTCGCCAGTAAGTGACCACATATGTACTAGAATAGAACATGTTAACTATGTAGAATCTATTAGTTATACAATAGCTAATAACTTAGGACTTAACACTGAACTTACAAAAGCAATATCAATTGCACATGACTTAGGACATAGTCCATTTGGGCATTCAGGAGAAAAAATATTAAATGAAATTATGCAAAGAGAATTAGGAGAAACTTTTTGGCATGAAAAAAATGGATTAAATGCAGTTGACAATATGATTTTATTAGAAAATCACAATGGAGAAAAAACGAATTTGAACTTAACATATGCAGTAAGGGATGGAATAATATCACATTGTGGAGAAGTAAACGATGCAGTATTAAGACCAAGAGATGAAGCCATCGACTTACAATTATATACAAAGCCTAATGAATATATGCCATATACATGGGAAGGGTGTGTAGTAAAATTGGCCGATAGAATTGCATATATGGGAAGAGATATAGAAGACTCTATATCTGTAAAAGTATTAGACAAAAACCAAGTTAAACAATTTACAAGTGTTTTAAACATAGGTAAGAATATGAATAATAGTAGCATGATAAGTACGTTAATATCAGACTTATGTGAAAATAGTAGTATAGAACAAGGACTTAAATTTTCAAATGAAAAAGTAGAGCTTTTAGATAAATTAAATGAATTTTATACTCAAAATGTCTATAATAGTGCAAAACTTAAAAGTGCAAATAGATATTTTAAATTAGTATTAGAAGAAATATTTATGACACTAAATAATTTATATGATGGGGAAAATACAATAATAAAACTAAAAGAAAAACAAAACATATATCCGAATTTAATAGCAGGTTTTATAGATTGGGTAATAGTATATATAAAAGAAAACAACCAAGGACAAAATAATAAATTATATAGTTTTAAAGAGAAAAAAGATTATTCAAAAGCAATTATACACTACATATCTGGAATGACGGATAAATATGCAATAGATATATATAATGAAATAATTAGTTTTTAAGTTATAGTTACAATTTAATATTTTAGAAATAATATGTTATATGCTACCTATTTTTATAGTATGTGAAAAATTAATTTTAAAATGAAAAAGCCATTTTTGTTACTTTATAAAAAAAGCACTTCAAATTATCGAAGTGCTTTTACTAAATAATTATTTGTTTTTTGAAAGGTATGGATACTCAGAAGAGTATACCAACCCATTTGTGCTCATACAGGTATACACAGTATAGCCGTTACTTAACTTGTCTTGGCTAACTACTGGTGAGGTAATTGTAATATTGTTACCCGCAGGCTTACAGCAATTGGGGTCAGAATACCACTTCACATCAGCGGTATACGTAAATTCGTCTGACCAAAACTTAATTGCTATATATGATGAGTTAGCTGTCGAAGAGTTCTGACTATTTAAAGCAACTTGTTCTGCCAATTGATTTTGTAAATTAGCAGCTAGCTGCTTATAATTTTGTAAATCCATAGTTAAATTGTAGATTTCATTTTGCAATTGTGGATAAGAACTGGAACTTGCTGCTGCTTGAAGTTGCTTCTTTAAATCAGCAATCTGCACATTCAAATTGTCAATTGTTTGTTGGTAATATGAATTGCTTCCAGTTTCAGAAGGAGTTGATTTGTTATTATGAGCATCCTCCAATTGCTTTTTTAAATCATCGATTTGCTTGGTTAAATTGTTAATGGTCTGCTGGCTATTAGAAGTGCTATTTTCACTATTTGATTTAATGTTGTTAAGTTGCTGCCACAAGTCATTATTTTCTGAAATAAGAGAGCTATTTTCGGCCTTAACGGTAGCCATATCTTCTTTTAACTTATCATAATTATCATTTGCTGCTTCCAATTGATTAGTCAAAATATTTACAGAATTAACAAGCCGGTCAGGGTCATTTACATTTTTTTTGCTTCCGCACCCTGTAAAAGTAACAGTTAAAAGTACCAATAAAATAGTTGCAATTTTTTTCATATTGTAAGTCTCCCTTCTTTTACAATAATTATTTAATTATAAGTTACATATATTATATATTATAGCACATTTAACATAAAAAGGCAAATATACTTTACATTAAATAAAATAGGTGATATAATTCTAAAAAATAGAAGAAAGTAGGAAATAAAAGTGAAACTTATATCATGGAATGTAAACCGGTTTAAGAGCGGCTGTAAATAAAGGTTTTATGGACTTTTTCAATAGAATAGAAGCAGATATTTTCGCTATTCAAGAAACGAAAATGCAAGAAGGCCAATTAGAACTTATATTAGAAGGCTACTATCAATACTTTAATAGTGCAGAAAAGAAAGGGTATTCAGGAACAGCCATATTTACAAAAAAGAAACCAATAAATGTAAGTTATGGTTTAGGAATAGAAGAACATGATAAAGAAGGAAGAATAATAACTTTAGAGTTTGAAAACTTCTACTTTGTAAATTGTTATACGCCAAATTCAAAAAGAGAACTAGAAAGGCTAGAATATAGAATGGTTTGGGAAGACGAAATGCGAAAATACCTAAAAAGACTAGATGAAAAAAAGCCAGTAATATATTGTGGAGACCTAAATGTAGCACATAAAGAAATAGACCTAAAAAACCCAAAAACAAACAGAAGAAATGCAGGCTTCACAGATGAAGAAAGAAGCAAAATGACGACACTTTTAGAAGCAGGATTTACAGACACCTTCAGATACTTATATCCAGAAAAAGAAAACTGTTACTCATGGTGGTCATACATGGGAAAAGCAAGAGAAAAAAACATAGGTTGGAGAATAGACTACTTCATAACATCAAACAGCATTCAAACCAGAATAAAAGAAAGTGCAATACACGATCAAATACTAGGAAGCGACCACTGCCCAGTAGAACTACAAATAGAAATATAACACTAAGGTAGCATTGGGGACTAGCATTGGAGACTAGCGTTGGGGACTGTCCCTGAATGGGTGCAGAAAAACAAGATTGGGTAACCAAAACAAGAAGAAAAATAAAGAAATAATACGAAAAAAAAATAATGTAGAAAAAACAACAAATGTACCCAATCGGAAGCCAAGCAAAGAAAGAACAAAGGGTAGAGAAAAGCAAGAAGTAAAAAACAAAAAGCACCCCCTTGGGTAATCGAAGATGTCCCAAGAGGGACTGCCCCCAACGTGGAAACAAGATAGAGAAGTAGCTTTGGGGACGGTTCGTAATCGGAAACAAGATAGAGAAGAACTTTAAGAAACAAACAAAAATAATCTGGCTAGATTAGGAACTGTCCTAAATAGCGGAAACTAGAAGATGTCTCAAGAAGAACTACCCTAAATAGTGGAAAAAAGTAGATAATCAAAAACTAAACAAAGAAATATAAAAAAAGGAGAAAATCAATGGAAAACAAAAACTGGACCAAATGGCTATTCTGGTTTTCATTAGCAATAGCAGTAGTAGCTGTATACAAAACCTTAGACAACTTAGGTCAAGTAACACAAGGAATAAAATCATTTTTAGGAGTACTATCACCATTTTTAGTAGGTACATTAATTGCATATATACTGTATGTACCATGTAAAAAAATAGAACAAATATACTTAAAAGCCAAAAAAGTAAAATTTATACAAAAAAAATCAAGAGCACTTAGTATAACAACAGTATATGTAATAGCATTAATATTAATCATCATATTAATAAATTTCATATTACCACCAGTTGTGCAAAGCATAATAGATTTAGTAAATAACTTTGGGTATTACTATAATATGGCAGTAGAAAAAATAAATTCACTTCCAGAAGACTCAGTTTTTAAAAATGAAATAGTACAAAAAGCGATTAAAGAAATGCAAAACATTGACTTAAAGCAAATAATAAACACAGAAGCAATTACAGGATATATACAAAGCGTCATCGGAATGCTTGGAGGAATATTCGACATATTTGTATCAATAATAGTATCAGTATATATACTAAGTAGTAGAAAACAAATAATTAATTTCCTAAAAAGGCTATTGGAAGCAATAGTAGAAGGAAAAGCATATGAAAACATCAATAAATACTTTAACAGAACAAACGAGATATTCTTCAAATTCTTAGCAAGTCAAATATTAGATGCAATAATAGTAGGAATACTAACATCAATTGCAATGTCGATATTAAACATAAAATACGCAGTGCTACTTGGATTCATGATAGGTTTAGCAAATATAATACCATACTTTGGAGCAATAATAGCAATAGTAATAGCAACAATTATAACATTCTTCACAGGAGGAATAACGCAGGCAATATGGATGGTAATAGTAGTAACGATACTTCAACAAATAGATGCAAACGTAATAAATCCAAAAATAGTAGGAGATTCATTAAAAATAAGTCCACTACTAGTAATATTTGCAGTAACATTAGGAGGAGCATACTTTGGAGTTATAGGAATGTTCTTAGCAGTACCAGTAGCAGCAGTATTAAAGCTAATAATAGATGATTTTATAGAATGGAAAAATATAAAAAATAAGGAAAAGATAAAGTTAGGAAAAACAGAATAAATTATAAAAATTATTTACCCCAAAAGGACCAGGTTATTTTGGGGTATTTTTTTATATTAGAAAGTACTTTGCTTTAAGTTAAAATGTAGACGTGAGTAGTAATTGCCCATGTAGCGAAGCTACTTATGTTTTTGGATAATGAAAAACTTAAGTTATACGCCAAAATAACCTGGTCCTTTTGGGGTAAATTAATAAAAAATTAATAATCTATCTATTTTTTATTAAGAAATATGTGTTATACTTATATAAGAAAAAGGGAGATGAAAAGTAAGATGTACAACATTTTAGTATGTGACGATGATAAAGAAATAGTTAATGCAATTGAAATTTACTTAAACAAAGAAGGGTATAATATTTTAAAGGCATACAATGGAAAAGAAGCACTTAAAATTATTGAAAAAGGTGAGATCCATTTAATTATTTTAGATATAATGATGCCAGAAATGGATGGGATGGCAGTTGCAAATGAAGTAAGGAAAACAAAAAGTATTCCAATTATTATGCTTTCTGCAAAATCAGAAGACTATGACAAAGTATCAGGTCTAAATAATGGAGCAGACGACTATGTTACAAAACCATTTAACCCAATAGAACTAATAGCAAGGGTAAACTCTCAAATAAGAAGATATACAATGTTAGGTTCAATTGCAAACAAACAAACAGAGAGTGAAAATATATATAGAACAGGAGAGCTTATAATAAAAGATGACACAAAAGAAGTAACAGTAGAAGGAAAAGAAATAAAGCTTACTCCAACAGAATACAACATATTAAAATTCTTAACAAAAAACAAAGGAAAAGTATATTCAATAGAGCAAATTTATGAAAATGTATGGGAAGATGAAGCATATGGAGCAGATAACATCATAGCAGTACATATTAGGCACATAAGAGAGAAAATAGAAATAAACCCAAAAGAACCAAAATATTTAAAAGTTATTTGGGGTATTGGATATAAAATAGAAAAAATAGATTAAAAAAACAATATAAGATGTAGGGGCAATTGCTAAAACTAATACAAAAAATATGGTAATTACGCAGAAATAGCAGGTGATTGCTAATCATCCCCACATTTAAATAAAATATGTTCCCAAAAGTGCCAGATACCCCAAAAGTGTCAGATACCCCATTAGGAAACGTCCCCAATGGGAACAAAGGAGGAAATTAATAGAAAAAATGGAAAAACTAAGAAACTCAGACACACTAAAGATAATATCATACATACTAATTCCATTCTTAGCATTAGCAATAATATTAGGAGTAATATACATAGAATATAATTCCTATAATAAAGAAGACCTATCAAGAGGAGACTATTATAAAACAAATAGCTTTGTATATAACGAATACTATCCAAACTTGCAAAGAGTATTTAGAATATGTTCGAGTATAGATGAAGGACTTAGAGAGCAAGGCGAATATTACAATTCATTTGTAGACAATTATATATTAGTACAAGAAACTCCAACTAAAATATATTACTCACAAACATATAGAGGATACTATATAGGTTTTAATTATATTATAATAGATGAAAATGGAACAATATTTACAAATATACAAACAGAAAATTATAATTCTAAAATAGAAGAAATGAAAAATAGTGAATATTATTGGTATAAAGAAAATTCAAATATTAGTACAAACTTTGAACAGATAAATGATAAAGGTTTAGCATATAATTATGGAATAGAAAATTTAAAAGATACGAAAAATAGTAAGTTTTCTATATACACATCATTTAATAAAGAGCAATCAGCAACATTAGAATATAAAATAAATGTAGCAACATATAATTTTATTGCAAATGTAGGAAGTATGCCAATATATGCAATGTCATATTCAATTTTAATACTATTCATAATAGGTATATATTTAATATGGTCGATAGGTCATAAAAATAATAAGGAAGAGATATATTTAAATAATTTTGACAAATTTTCATATGAAATAATATGTATAACAGGTATTATTATATTAGCGACATTTTCGCTAATAGGAAGAGAATGTCTTGCAAATGCCAATATATATACATTAGTAATATCATTAATAGCCTATTTAATATGTTATATAACATGTGCAAGTATTGGAATAACAACAATAAAAAGAATAAAAGCAAGAAAATTTATAAAAACAACATTAATATATAAAATATTAAAATGGATAAAGCAAAAAATAGAAGAAATATCTAATTTAATATTATGGAATAAAGAAATTACCACAAAACTAATAATATATTATATAGCATTCATAATAATATCATTAATACTAATAATATCAACAGCGGCAATATGGTTTTGCATAATTTTACTATTAATATTCTGGGGGTTAGCATTATATGCAATACTAAATTATACAAAACAATTAAATGATATAAAACAAGTATTAAAAAATATATACGAAGGAAAAGAAAATATAAAAATAGATACTACAAACTTAGAAAAGAATCTAAAAGAAATGGCAGAATATATAAATAGTTTATCAACAGGGCTTACAAAAGCAGTAGAAGAAAGCTTAAAAAGTGAAAGGATGAAAACAGAACTTATAACAAATGTATCACATGATATAAAAACCCCTTTAACCTCAATAATAAACTATGTAGATTTACTAAAAAAAGAAGAAATGCCAAATGAAAAAGCAAAAGAATATTTAGAAATACTAGACAAAAAATCGCAAAGACTAAAAAGATTAACAGAAGACCTAGTAGAAGCATCAAAAGCATCTTCAGGAAATATAAAACTAAATATGGAAAACATTAATGTAAAAGAGCTAATAAAGCAAATATCAGGAGAATTTGAAGACAAATTAAATGAAAAAAAATTAGAACTAATACTAAACATGCCAAACGAAGAAGTAAAAATAAAAGCGGATAGCAGATATCTTTACAGAGTAATAGAAAATATGTATTCAAACATATCAAAATATGCGTTAGAAGGTTCAAGAGTATATGTAGATATAATAATAAATGGAAACAAAGTAGAAATGCAATTAAAAAATATATCAAAGGCAAAACTAAATATATCATCAGAAGAGCTAATGCAAAGGTTTGTAAGAGGAGAAGCCTCAAGAAACACCGAAGGAAGCGGATTAGGCCTATCAATAGCAGAAAGTTTAACAACATTGCAAAAAGGAAAATTTAATATATATTTAGACGGTGACCTATTTAAAGTAACAATAGAATTTGAAAGAATTTAAACAGATAGGGAAGAATTCTTTCACGTCCCAATTCTTTCTCTCACATTTATTTCCTAGCAAAAGCACCTATTAGAAAAAATCTAATAGGTGCTATGTTGTTCATATCATAAAATAAACATATAAGGCTGTATTACTTAACATAGCCTTTTGCCTTAAGCCAAGGAATGAAGTCCTTCAAGGAATTCAAGAACAAATCCGCATTAGAAGTAGAGTTTAAATCCTTAACACTCATAAAACCAGTGTTGTCAAACTTTCTACCGTCCAAATCGTCAAGATGGTGTAAATACTCAAAGTCACAAGTTTTACTTGTTCCGATAAACATATAAAAAATGCCATGCTTTGAAGACTTAATAATAGCTTCGTCACTCGGAGTACGATCGTTTTTAGAATTGTCTCCATCGGTAATAAAAAATATCAGTGTTGGAGTATTTTTACTTTCGTCATCATTGTAAAACTTATCTGTCATCTTGATAGCAGGTGCATACTCAGTACCACCATAAGGGTAGTGACCTTTCTTTATTACATCATCTACATATGTAGAGTAATTCTCCTCAGTCATATCTACATCCATTTTTATGCAGTTGGTATCAAAAAGATATACTTCTAATTGTCCATTGTCATCAAACTGTAATGCAAATGGAAGTAACCTTGTAAGAATATTCTGTACATTTCCATTGTTATACTGCCAATCCATAGAATAAGAATGATCCATAACAATAGCTACTCGAATCTTCAGCTTATCAAAGTTAATTCCTTTTTCCTTTGATAAGTTTACAACTACCCGTTGCAGCTCCTCCTTGCTCTTACACAGAATTATTTTCTGTTTCTCATTAGCGCCGCTTGAAGCTGTACTTGAATTTGTTCCCTGTGTTACCTGTGAAGTACCTTTGTTCTTCTTTCCAAAAAAATCAAAAAGTGCCATAAACTGTTCCTCCTGTTTTTAATAAATTGATTAGTTGACTTGTAACATATATTAATAATAACATATAAAAGTATAACATAAAAAATAAATTATGTAAATACTATTTCGAAAAGTTTTTTGTAAAGATTTGGGACGGTTCCAAATCTTTACCCTTTGACATTTATGATTTTATATAGTAGAATATCTTCTAAAGGAGAAATGAAATATGTTTAAGAAATATTTAGTAACATTTTTAGTGTCTATGGTACCACTAATTGAATTAAGAGGAGCGGTTCCAATAGGATTAAGTAATTTATTTGGAGAGCCTATTCCAATAATTCCATTATACATTATTTGTATTTTAGGAAATATGCTTCCAGTACCAATTATATTTTTCTTTGCAAGAAAAGTATTAGAGTGGGGAAAAGATAAGAAAATAATAGGAAAGTTTTTCACATTTTGTTTAGAAAAAGGGGAAAAAGGTGGTAAAAAATTACAAGAAAAAGCAGGCAAAGGGTTATATATAGCATTATTCCTTTTTGTGGGAATTCCACTTCCAGGTACAGGTGCATGGACAGGAACGTTAGCTGCTAGCTTTTTAGATATGGACTTTAAGAAAAGTACTATATCCATTATGGCAGGTGTTGTTTTAGCAGGCATAATAATGGGGCTTGCATCAGCAGGTGTATTTGGTGCTATTAGTGCAATATTTTCTTAAAAATAATTTTTAAATGAAGCTAATGGGAACGGAGATTTTTGGCTATTTTTATTTTAATAAAAATAGCCAAAAATCTCCATTCCCATTAGCATATTATTTCACAGTCTCTTAATTTTAATAACCAAAAATGTTTATATAATATTAGAAAATGCCTATTCCGTAGTATTTTGTTGGAAAAGGTTATTTTTTGTAAAAAAAATATAATAAAACTATAATATTTGTAAAGTATGAATAAAGATGTGTATTTCCGTATAAAAAAGCAAGATAGAAAAAATATAAGAAAGAAAAGATGAAAAATTAGGTATTGATTTTTGAAACTAAATATTTTATAGTAATATTAGAACAAATTCCTTGTACAAAATGATTAAGTACAAGAATAAATAAAATAGAAAGAAAGGAGAAGGGCAAAATGAATAAAACAAGTAAGTTTGTACTAATAGTTTTATTAACATTTTCTATGTTAATAGGAAGTATTGCCAATGTAAAAGCAGTAGAGAATGATGAGGAGGATTACAGAGCTGAATTCAGTCTTACTACAGAAAATGTAAATGTAAAACCAGGAGATGAAGTTTTAGTAAAACTAAATATTGTTAGTGTAACTGGATTTAAGGGAATAGCAACATTTACAGGAGAAAAAGTTTACGACTCAGAAGTATTTGACTATGTAGATGCAACAGCAGCAAGTGGATGGACAATAACAGCACAAGATAGAAATATAATTGTTAACAGTGGTGAAACTCATGCTTCTGGAGCTATTGTAACAATGAAATTTAGAGCAAAAAAAGAAGCAGAAGATACTACTATAAAAGTAATAAACATAGATGCTGGTGGAGACGACTTTGATGGTGAAGCAGCAGGAGTTTGTTATAAAGATAATAATGTTAATGAGCCATCTGTAAGATTTAAAGTAACTGCAGCTACAGATCCATCAAATCCAACAGATCCATCAAATCCAACAGATCCAACAGATCCATCAAATCCAACAGATCCATCAAATCCAACAAATCCAACAGACCCAACAAATCCAGGAACAAACCCAGGAACAAACCCAGGAACAAACCCAGGAACAAACTCAGGAACAAATTCAGGAACAAACTCAGGATCAAATACTAATAGTGCAAATAAGAATGATAAAACAACTGCAAAAGGAAATAAAATTCCTCAAACAGGAGAATCATATATGGTAATTATTACATTAGTTGCTACTATAGCACTAGCAGGCGGATTATTTGTAAAATACAAACTATTTTCTAAAAACATAAAATAAATAAGAAAAAATAGTCATTATTCAATTTGTAATGACTATTTTTTAGTTCTATGAAAGTATTCTTTTACATAAATATATGGTAAAATTTAATACACTTAATGTAGATTTATTAGTTGTTTGAATGTTAGTGAGTTATAAAGGATTAAATTTTATCAAGCTATAATTTATTTATACCATTATAAGCTATATGAAAAAATTTTATTAAACAATGAGCTTATAAAATATTTTTACTAATATAATTTACAAATAATAAGTTTAGAGATATAATGTACTTGCAAAAATAAAATTAAAAATATTTTAAAATATTGGAGGTATTTATGAAATTAAAAGAGATATTAACAGGATTAGAAGGCTTAAAAGTTAGAGGAGACTTAGAAATAGATATAACAGGTATAGATAAAGATTCAAGGAATATAAAAGAAAATAGTTTATTTATAGCAATAAAAGGCTTTAGTGAAGATGGACACGAATACATAGAAAAAGCAATAGAGCAAGGCGCAACAGCAGTTATGCTTGAAGAGGGAGCAAGCTTAGAAACTGTAAAAAAATTGCCAAAAGAAATAACTGTAATTGTAGCAAAAGATACAAGGTATGCATTAGCAATATGTTCATGCAACTTTTATGGGAATCCATCAAGGAAATTCAAATTAATAGGAATAACAGGAACAAAAGGAAAAACAACAACATCATTTATGACAAAAGCTATTCTAGAAAAAGCAGGGAAAAAAGTAGGTTTAATTGGAACAATAGCTACATATATAGGAAACGAGAAATTAGAAGATAGTGATAGAACTACACCAGAAAGTAATAAACTACAAGCGATATTCGCAAAAATGGTAGAAGCAGGTTGTGAGGCAGTTGTAATGGAAGTATCTTCACAAAGTTTAAAATTACATAGAGTAGCAGGATGTGACTTTGATATAGGAATATTTACAAATTTTTCAAAAGATCATATAAGCCAAAATGAACACTCAGACATGGAAGATTACTTTAATTCAAAATTAGAGTTATTTAAAATGTGTAAAACAGCATATATAAATGCTGATGATTATCATGTAGCAAAACTTGCAAAACTTATGCCAGAATGTAATATAACAACATATGGTATAGATAACTTCTGTAATGTTCTTGCAAAAGATATAACAATAACAAATTCATATGTAGACTTCAAAGTAAAACTAGGAATGAAAAATGAAAGAATAAAAACTGGTATACCTGGAAGATTTAGTGTATATAACTCACTTGCTGCAATATGTGTAGGAGAAAAGTTAGGAGCTGGCATAGACCAAATAAAAGAAGCACTAGAAAATGTAAGAGTACCAGGAAGAAGTGAACTTGTAAATAATAAAAAAGAGCTAACAATAATGATAGACTATGCTCATTCACCAGAAAGCTTAGAAAATATACTAAATGCAGTAAAAAGCTATACAAGAGGAAGAGTAATAAGTGTATTTGGTTGTGGAGGAGATAGAGATACTTCTAAAAGACCTATAATGGGGGAAATATCAGGAAGAATAGCAGACTTTACAATAATAACATCAGACAACCCAAGAACAGAAGAGCCACAAAAAATAGTAGACCAAATAGAAGAAGGAATAAAGAAAACAAAAGGAAAATATACTGTAATAGTAGATAGAATTGAAGCAATAAAAGAAGCAATAAAAATGGCAGATAAAAAAGATATTATTCTTTTAGCAGGCAAAGGACATGAGCCATACCAAGAAATAGATGGAGTTAAGCATCCATTTGATGAAAGAATTATAGTAAATGATATTATAGAAAATAGAATATAAACAGAAGATGGAAGTCGGAAGACAGAAGTCGGAAAGCGAGAATGTAGGGGCCGCAGCCATCGGCGACCCATTCTCCAGAGGAATTGCACTAAAATCTGACCTCTGATTTCTGACCTCTAATTTCCAACAGGAGGTTAAAAATGGAATTTCAAGTAAAAGTATTGATATTAACATTCATTATTACAGTAGTAATATCTTTTATCATTATACCAATACTAAAAAAATTAAAAGTAGGTCAAATAGAAAGAGAAGATGGACCACAAAGTCACTTGAAAAAACAAGGAACACCAACGATGGGTGGAATTATTATAATAATTAGTATAATAATAGTATGTGCATTTTTATTTTTCTATTATACTAAAATGAGGAAGGAACCAACAATTGCAAAAAATATATTACCATTATTATTTGCAAGTATAGGGTTTGGAATAATAGGTTTTGTAGATGACTTCAAAAAATTAGTATTAAAAAATACAAAAGGATTAAAGCCATCAGCTAAAATGATAGGTCTTTTAATAATAGCAGTAGCATATGCATTGTTTCTAACTAATATATTAAATATAGGAACAGACATATATATACCATTTGTACATAAAAGTATAACATTGCCTATATGGTTATATATTCCATTTGCAATATTTGTAATGTTAGCTACTACTAATGCAATTAATTTAACAGATGGAATAGATGGTTTATCTAGTAGTGTAACAACAATAATACTTACATGTTTAACAGTTATAGGAATTATATTTAATATAAAAGAAGTAACATTATTCGGAAGTACCTTATCTGGGGCATGCTTAGGGTTTTTACTATTCAATTTATACCCAGCAAAAGTAATTATGGGAGATACAGGGTCACTTTGCTTAGGTGGAGCAGTAGCTGCAATAGCTTTATACTTAAAAATGCCACTATTACTTTTAATAATAGCAATTATACCAATATTAGAAACTTTATCAGTAATGATACAAGTAGCCCATTTCAAAAGAACAGGAAACAGAATATTTAAAATGGCACCATTACATCATCACTTTGAATTAACAGGCTGGAAAGAAAATAAAGTAGTATCAATATTTAGTATAGTAACGTTAGTAGCATGCATAATAGGAATATTTGCAATTTAAACACATACAGTTATTATACAAATTCTAATTTTTACTATTTTTTAATATACTAGGAAAGCAAGTATTTTAAGCTAAAGTGTAGGGGTACCGTTTACTAAAATCTCTCTTTGCTAATGACACCACTGTGCCCTTTGCTTTTTAGTGAAAGAGTATAGAACTTTTTAAATTATAAAAGGAGAAATGATAATGCCTACTAAAGGTAAAGATAAAGAAAAATTAAATAAAAAACCATTAGATTTTATATTGTGTATAGTCATATTTCTATTACTTGCATTAGGAATTGTTATGGTGCTATCAGCAAGTGCACCTTCGTCACTATCAAAGTTTCGGTAATAGCTACTATTATGTTTTTAGGCAAATAATATTTGCAGTAATTGGAATAGTTTTAATGTTTATAATATCTAAAATTGATTATAGAATTTATAAAAGGTTTTATAAATTAGCATACATATTTTCCATAATAATGTTGTCATTAGTAATAATGCCAGTAATAGGGTCAGGAGCAAAAGGTGCGACAAGGTGGTTAGACTTTGGTTTTATTAGATTTCAACCATCAGAAATAGCTAAAATAGGTCTTATAATATTTTATGCAGGTTATCTTTCAGAACATAGAACAGAACTTAACTCTTTTAAAAAAGGATTTATAAAGCCTTTACTATTTATGGTTCCACCAGTAGTAATACTATTCTTTCTGCAAGATCATTTAAGTGCTGCAATAATAATGGTAGCTATAACTAGTATTATGATGCTAATGGCAGGAACTAGATTAAAATACTTTTTGACAGCAGGTTTATCGGCAGGAGTATTAGGTGCAATAGGAATGTTTGCACTAGCACAAAAAACAGGTAAGGGAGATTTCCGTTTAGCAAGAATTTTAACTTTTTTAGACCCATGGCAAGACCCAACAGGAGATGGATGGCAAGTAATTCAAGGTTTATATGCAATAGGTTCTGGAGGGGTATTTGGTGTAGGTTTAGGTGAAAGTAAGCAGAAATATTTATATATACCCGAGCCTCATAATGACTTTATATTTGCAATATTGGCAGAAGAACTAGGTTTTATTGGTTGTATAGCAGTAATAGCACTATTTGCAATATTCATTTGGAGAGGTGTGATAGTTGCAATGAAAGCAAAAGATTGCTTTGGTAGTTTAGTAGCAGTAGGAATAACTTCATTAATAGGAGTTCAAGCAATAATGAATATAGCAGTTGTTACATCATCAATGCCAGCTACAGGTATATCACTACCATTTTTTAGCTATGGAGGAACATCACTAGTAATATTACTATGTAGTGTTGGGATATTGCTTAATATATCACGTTCGATTTCTAAAGTTTAAAAACGTATAGGGGCGAGCAGTGCTCGTCTGTGTCGCGAAGCCACCAGTGTTCTAGTATAGGAAAAATCGAATTAAAAATGTAGGGGCTTTATCGGGAAGGAATACCTATGAGAAATACCGAATAAAGCCCTAAAAAATTATTAAATTAATATTTAGGTGGCAGATGTTTTTAGTATATTTATGTTTCAAAGAAAATACATAATGAAGAATGAATAGTGAATAATGAATGATGAATAATTTTTTTGAGAGGAGAAAAATATGAAGGTAATTATTGCGGCAGCTGGTACAGGAGGGCACATTAACCCTGGGATAGCGATAGCAAATAAAATAAAATTTGAAGAGCCAGGTTCTAAAATAATATTTATAGGAACAACAAGAGGGTTAGAAAATGACTTAGTTCCTAGAGCAGGATATGAATTAAAAACAATACAAGCTTATGGACTAAGTAAAAAGCTTTCATTTCAAAATATTGCAAAATTATATAAAACTCTTAAAGGTTATGGGGAAGCAAAGAAAATTATAAAAGAATTTAATCCAGATATTGTAATAGGAACAGGTGGATATATTTGTGGAGCAACAATTACTGCTGCTAACAAATTACATATACCAACTATTCTCCATGAAAGTAATGCATTCCCTGGAAAAGCAGTAACAATGCTTTCTAAGAAAACAGACTGTATATTAGTTTCATTTGAAGAAGCAAAGAATAGAATAAAAAATGCAAATAAAATAGTACATACAGGAACTCCAACAAAAATAAAAAAACATGAATATGAGGAAAAACAAAAAGAAGAAATAAAGAAAAAGTTAGGACTAAAAACAAATATACCAACAGTTTTAGTATTTGGAGGAAGTCAAGGCGCACAAGCAATAAATGAAGCTATAATACAAATAGCCAATAAAAACTTAAATAAAAATTATCAAATAATGTGGGCAACAGGACCAGAGCAATATCAAATAATAAAAGAACAATTTGAAGAAATAAAACTAAATATAAACAATATAAAAAATATGAAAATAGTACCATATATTTACAATATGGAAGAAGTTATGAATATTTCTGATGTAATAGTTGCAAGAAGCGGAGCAATGACAATAACAGAAATTTCAAACTTAGGCAAACCATCTATATTAGTACCACTTCCAAATGTAAGTAATGACCATCAATTATATAATGCAAAAGTATTAGAAAATGTAGGAGCTGCAAAAATAATATTAAATAAAGACTTAAAATGTGAAAAACTAGACATAGAAATACAAAATATAGTTAATTATCCACAAGTAATAAATAAAATGGGGAAAAGTGCAGGGAAAATTGCATCAAATGATGCGATAGACAGAATATATGAAGAAATAAAGAAATTAACAAAATAACAAAAGTGGCGAAGCCACTTTTGTTATTTAAATTACTACTTCACTTTTATAAAACTCATTTCTCTTCCGTTTATTACCAATAAGTGCACGTATTTTAGTAAATAAAATTTGAACAATACTTCTATTATAAGGAACCATAGCAAGTTCTGTATTTTCTAAAGCAGCATATTTTTCATCTAATTTAGTCATTATATTTATATAGTAATCATTAAAGAAAGAATAATTATCAGTTACACCAATTAAATCTTTATAATTATATAATTTTCTTCTATAGTCTTCAATTTCCTGTGCAGAATATACATTAGCTAAACTATTATTAAAATAGGAAGTTAAAATAAGCTCTTGCGTTTCAAAAAATATTTTTTGAATTCTATTCTTATAATTACCTATTTTAGTAGAAGCAGAAGCTATGAATCTATCAGATAATACTTCTTTTTCAAACTTAGAAGAAAGAGAAACTATTTTTTCTTCTAAATTTAATATTTTATCTAAGTTACTTTGAACTTTATAAAAATTATCTTTTCCACATATGTTTATAAAAGATTTAGCAAATTTAGAATTGCTATTAAAAGTACTATCAAATAAAACATTTTCACCAGTAACATAAGCCATTTGACTAACTAAAGTGCATATAATAGGGTAACAATTTGGAGTATTTGTTAAAAGTTCAATATCATAATATTTAACAACTTCTTTTTCATTTTTTAGTGCTTTTGCAGTAATTAATTGTACAGAAGCTTCATTTAAAGCCATTCCCTTAACCCTTAGACCTGTAAAATCACATAAACCTAATTTATAAAGAACATTTTTCTTATCTTTTACTTCTTGATAAAAATGAATAAACTCATGTACAGCATATTTTTGCATATCTTCTATAGAAAGTTTATTTCTAAAATATATGCTAGAATTTTTATAAAAATAGCTTGCTTCACCCATACTGCTAGGAATATCTGCTATATACATAGGTATATTAGAAATTTTTATAAATAATTTATTATAATTAAAACCATAAAAAGGAAAAGCACAAATTAACTTTTCAGCAACATATTTAGCAATTAAAGTTACTGTAAGAGTATCTAATTGTTTAATAACCAAAATACCATCCTTTTTTAAGTCTTTTTCAACATTCATTCAAACTTTCTCCTTTGTAGGGGCGAACATAGCTCGTCCAAGTAATGAAATTCATTTATTTCTAATACATTATACAATATAATAAGTAAATTAGAGTTACAGGAGTGTTAAAGTTTTATTACATTTTGATTACCGAAAATAAAAAAGGTTAATAGTACAGTTTAAAAGTAAATATATTTGCAATAAAAAGACTTATGAAAATTATGTTTGTTTTCAAGCCTATAAATGTTAATATTTTTTCTATATTGCTATATAAACTAAAAACAGATATTTACATTAAAAAAATAAAACACTTAAATGTAGAAAAATGTTGTTAAAAGGTTTTATTTGTGATATAAAATATAATAGAAAAAATATAAATATTGGGGGCAAATAATGAATAAACAACAATTAGCATCAAAAATTTGGGCATCAGCAAATAAAATGCGTTCTAAAATAGAAGCAAATGAATACAAAGATTACATCCTTGGTTTTATTTTTTATAAATTTTTATCAGATAAGGAAATTAATTACTTAAAAAAAGAATTCTATACTGATGACGAAATAGAAGAACTAACTGAAGAAAATGAAGATGATGCAAATTTATGTAAGCAAAATTTAGGATACTTTATAGCTTATAATGATTTGTTTTCTACTTGGTTAAACATGGGAAGTGAATTTAACGTAACTAATGTTAGAGAAGCTTTAATAAGGTTTGAAAAAAACATTGATGAAAACCACGAAAGAGTATTTTCAGGAATATTTGATACTCTTCAGACAGGTCTTTCTAAACTAGGGGATAATACCAAATCACAAACTAAATCTATAAAAGACTTAATAAAACTAATTCGAGATATACCAATGGATGGCAAACAAGATTATGACGTATTAGGTTTTGTTTATGAATACCTAATAAGTAATTTTGCTGCAAATGCTGGAAAAAAAGCAGGCGAATTCTATACACCACATGAGGTATCATTTTTGATGTCAGAAATTGTTGCAAATCATTTAAAAGATAGAGAAAAAATAGCTATATATGACCCAACTTCAGGTTCAGGTTCACTCCTTATAAATATTGGTAAATCAGCTTCAAAATACATTAAAGATGATAATAAAATTATTTATTATGCACAAGAACTAAAACAAAATACTTACAACTTAACAAGAATGAATTTAATTATGAGAGGAATAATTCCCGCTAATATTTTCACTAGAAACGGAGACACATTAGAAGATGACTGGCCTTATTTTGATGAGTTTAATCCAGAAGGAACATATAGAAATCAACAAGTAGATGCAGTAGTTTCAAATCCACCATATTCTCAAAATTGGGATTCAACAGATAAAGAAGCAGAACCTAGATATAGAGACTATGGACTAGCACCAAAGTCAAAAGCAGATTATGCATTTTTATTACATGACTTATATCATGTAGACAAACGTGGAATTATGATGATAGTTCTTCCACATGGAGTGCTATTTAGAGGTGGAGAAGAAGGAGAAATAAGAAAAAAACTTATAGAGAGAAATAACATAGATACTATAATAGGGCTTCCATCAAACATTTTCTTTGGTACAGGAATACCAACAATTATTATGATATTAAAGAAAGAAAGGGAAAATTCAGATATACAAATAATAGATGCATCAAAAGGTTTTATGAAAGAAGGAAAAAACAATAAATTAAGAGCATGTGACATAAAGAAAATAATAGATGCAGTAATAAATAGGGAGAATATTCCTAAATTTTCAAGAATTGTAACAAGGGAGGAAATAAGAGAAAACGGATATAACCTAAATATTCCAAGATATGTTGATTCATCAGAAGAAACAGAAAGTTTTGATATATATGCATCAATGTTTGGAGGAGTTCCAGAAACAGAAATAAACAAATATGAAGAAATTTGGGGGGCATTTCCAAAATTAAAAAATAATATATTTAGAAAAGTAAATGAAAATTATTTTGAACCAAAAGTAGAAGACATAAAAGATATTATTAATAATGATAAAGATATTAAAAATTTAAAAGAAATATTCAGAAAGTCATTTAGTAATTTTGAACAATACTTAAAAGATAATTTAGTATATAAACCAGAGCAAATAGACATTGATAGCGAGGAAAAAGTATTAACAGACATAATGTTTGAAGAGCTTAAAAAGTATAGTTTAATTGACAAATATAAAGCATATGAAATACTAGATGATAATTGGAATATAATATCAGGAGATTTAGAAATAATTCAAAAAGAAGGAATAAATAGTGTAAGAAAAGTTGACCCTAATATGATATTAAGGAATAATGAAACTGAAGTACAAGATGGCTGGAAAGGTCGTATAATTCCATTTGAGTTAATACAAAAATGTAAATTACAAGATAGCTTAAAAGAGATAGAAGAAGAGCAAAATAGATTAAATACAATTTCATCTGAATATGAAGGTATATTAGATGAAATTCCAGAAGAAGATAAACAAAGTATAACAAATGAAAAAGGTGACAAAATTGATTTTAAAAGTGTTACAAATAAAGTAAAAGAATATAAGGCAAATAGAATAAAAATTGCAAAAGGATCAATGGAGGAGAAAATTGTAAAATTAGATAAATTACATGATGAAGAAAAGAAAGTAAATAAAACACTAAGAGAAAAGAAAATAAAATTACAAAATGACTCAAAAAAAGCTATAGAGAACTTATCAAATGAAGAAATATATGAAATGCTAAACGAAAAATGGGTAAAAGGATTAATAGAAAATATTAACAAACTACCCGAGGAAGTAATAGCTGAATTTACTAAAGGAATTGAAAAAACTATAACAAAATATGATACAACGCTAATTGATTTAGAAAATGAAATAAAAGGCTCTGAAAAAGAACTATCTACAATGATTAATGAATTAACAGGAAACGAGTTTGATATACAAGGGCTTAACGAACTAAAACTATTATTGGGAGGTAATTAACTTGGAAGAAAAAAAGAATATTCCTCAGATAAGATTTAAAGGATTTACAGAAAAGTGGGAAGAGCATAAGTTATTTGACATTGCAAGTTATAGGAATGGAAAAGCTCATGAGAATGATATTGACAAAGAAGGAAAATATGTTGTAGTTAACTCAAAATTTGTTTCAACAAATGGAAAAATACGTAAATTTTCAAATAAACAAAATGAACCATTGTTAGAAAATGAAATTGCTTTTGTATTAAGCGATGTTCCTAATGGAAAAGCCTTAGCTAGAACATTTATAGTTGATAAATCCAATAAATATACATTAAATCAACGTATTGCAGGAATTACTCCTAATAAAGATATAAACCCTTATTATCTTTATATATTAATGAATAGGAATAAATATTTTTTACAATTTGATGATGGAGTAAAACAAACTAATTTATCTATGGAGGATATGGAAGAGTTTAAGGAGTACTATCCTAAAAAAAATGAACAAGACAAAATAGGGGAAATATTTAAAAAAATAGATAGTACTATTACTCTTTACCAAAACAAACATAACAAATTAACTAATTTTAAAGAAGCATTATTACAGAAAATGTTCCCTAAAAATGGAAAAAATATTCCAGAAATTAGATTCAAAGAATTTACTAAAGCTTGGGAACAACGTACATTTGAAGAAATATTCAATTACGAAAGACCTGACAAATATATTGTTAAATGTGACAATTATAATGAAAACAGTAAAATACCAGTATTAACAGCAAATAAAGCATTTATATTAGGGTATACTGATGAAACAAATACATATGAAAGCGAAAGTATTATTTTTGATGATTTTACATTAGACAGTAAGTTTGTAGATTTTCCTTATATGGTAAAATCATCAGCAATTAAAATACTAACACTCAAAAATAGAAACACTGATAATTTACGATTTAATTATGAATTACTAAATTCAACTAAATTTGAGGTGTTAGGGCATGCTCGTCATTATATTTCAGTAGTACAAGCTAAAGAGGTTTATACTACAAATAAAGCTGAACAAAATAAAATAGCATTAATACTCGCTAAAATAGACAAGCTTATTAAACTTTATGAAAATAAAATAGAAAAATTAGAAAATATAAAAAAATCGTTATTAGAGAAAATGTTCGTATAGAAAGGAAAAAAATAAATGGGATTTGATGATGAAATAGAGTTTGAAAAAGCTTTAATTGAAGTGCTAAAAAATAAAGGCTGGAGTGAACAGGTACTAAAATATCCAACAGAACAAGACTTAATAGAAAACTGGAAGAATATATTGTTTCAAAACAATAGGTCAAAAGAAAGGTTAGGAGATTACCCATTAACGCAAACAGAAATGGCTCAAATATTAGAACAAATAAACAAAAATAGAACACCACTAAATTTAAACAAATTTATAAACGGTGGCTATATTACTATTAAAAGAGACAACCCAGATGATATAAATAATAATGGAAAGGAAATAAATTTAAAAATTTATGACAAGAAAGAAATAGCAGCAGGTCAAAGTAGTTATCAAATTGTAGAACAACCAAGGTTTAATACAAAATCAGAAATACTTAATAAAAGACGTGGAGATATAATACTTTTAATAAATGGAATGCCTGTTATACACATTGAACTTAAAAAAAGTGGTGTGCCAATATCAGAAGCATGTAATCAAATAGAGAAATATTCTCATGAAGGAGTATATACAGGGTTATTCTCTTTAATACAGATATTTGTTGCAATGACTCCAGAGGAAACCATATATTTTGCTAACCCAGGGCAGAATAATAAATTTAACAAAAGGTTTTACTTTCATTGGGGAAATTTTTATAATAATCCAATTAATGATTGGAGGGAGATAGCAGAAGTATTACTATCAAGTTCAATGGCACACCAGTTAATAGGTTTCTATACAGTTGCAGATGATACAGATGGAGTATTAAAGGTAATGCGTAGTTATCAATATTGGGCAGCAAGCAAAATAGCAGATAAAGTTTCAAAAATAAAAAATGATTGGAAAAGCAATCATCTTTTAGGAGGATATATTTGGCATACAACTGGTTCAGGAAAAACAATGACCTCTTTCAAAACAGCAGGGCTAATTTCAAATTCAGGAGATGCAGATAAAGTAGTATTCTTAATGGATAGGATAGAACTTGGGACACAGGCTCTACTATACTACAAAGGCTTTGCAGATGATGACGAAGAAATACAAGAAGCAGAGGATACAGCTGATTTAATAAGAAAATTAAAAAGTGATGATAGCACAGATACTTTAATAGTTACATCAATACAGAAAATGAGTAGAATAAAAGAAGAAAGTGGAATGAATAACTATGATATAGAGAAAATAAATTCAAAAAGGATAGTGTTCATAGTAGATGAATGCCATAGGTCAACTTTTGGAGATATGCTAATTACAATAAAAGAGACATTCCCATACAGTATTTTCTTTGGTTTTACAGGAACACCAATAGATGATGAAAATAATAAGAATGATAACACAACAGCTACTATATTTGGAGATGAATTACATAGATATACAATTGCAGAGGGAATAAAAGACGGAAACGTTTTAGGTTTTGATACTTATAAAGTGCCAACTTTTAAAAATGATGATATAAGACTTAAAGTAGCACTGCATAAAGCAAAGGCTAAAGATATACAAGAAGCATTAGCAGATGAAAAAAAGAAAGAGATATTTAATAAATATATGTATGAACTACCAATGATAGGAATTAAAGGAGAAGATGGGACGCAAGCAGAAGGGGTAGAAGACTCTTTACCAAATTCACAATACCAAACTAAAGAGCATAGAAAACAAGTAATAGATGATATTGTAGGCAAATGGAGTATACTTAGCCGAAATAAAGAATTTTCAGGAATTTTTGCAACAGCAAATATAAAAGAAGCAATTATTTATTATAGACTTATAAAACAGAAATGTTTAAAAGAAAATATAAACTTAAATGTAACAGGACTATTTGACCCGACTATAGACAATAAAGGAGGAACTGTTTTTAAAGAAGATGGACTAGTAGAACTAATAGAAGATTATAATAAAAAATTTGGTCAATCATTCTCAATTCGAACATATGCAAAATTAAAGAAAGATATAGCTTTAAGGTTAGCACATAAAAAGCAATATAAATACATAAATAAAGAAGAGCAAATAGACTTATTAATAGTAGTTGAACAAATGTTAACAGGGTATGACTCTAAATATATAAATACATTATATGTAGATAAAGTATTAGAATATGAAAATATAATTCAGGCATTTTCAAGAACAAATCGTATATATAATGAAGATAAAAAATTTGGAACAATCAAATATTATAGGCGCCCATACTTAATGGAACAAAATATAGAAGAAGCAATAAAAAAGTATTCTGGAAACAAACCATATGTAGTATTTGTAGAAAAACTAAATGCAAATATTAATAAAATAAATAGAATATATATGGAAATCAAAGACTTATTTACAAGTAGTAAAATAGGGAATTTTGAAAAGTTACCAGAGTATAGAGCAGAAAGAGCAAAATTTGCAAAATTATTTAAAGAATTAGTAAACACTATAGAGGCAGCAAAAATACAAGGATTTAATTGGAAAAAGCGCTATTATGAAATTAATGAAAAGGTATACCATGTAGAAATATCAGAAAGTGAATTTAATATGTTACTTAATAGATATAAAGAACTAGCAAACTCAGGAGGTAGAGGAGGAAATGGTAGTGATGAACCGCCATATGATTTAGAAGGATATATTACCACAATGGAATCCAAAAAAATAGATGCAGAATATATTAACTCAAAGTTTGAAAAATGGATAGAAGTAATAAATCAACCTAATGTCACAGAAGAAGAATTAGAAGAAAAGTTAGCACAACTTCATAAGTCATTTTCTTCACTAACACAAGAAGAGAGAAAATTTGCACTTATATTTATAAGAGATATTCAAAGTGGGCAAATAATATTAGAAAAAGATAAAACCTTCAAAGAATATATTACAGAATACCAAACAAAAACAAAAAATGATGAAATTAATAAATTTTCAAAGGTATTTGGGCTAGATGAAAATAAGCTAAGAACAATGATTAAATTAGGACTAACAGAGAAAAATATCAATGAATACAATAGATTTAACGAGTTAAAAGAAACAATAGATAGAGCAAAAGCAAAAGAATATTTTGAAAGCAAAACTAACACCAAAATGAGACCATCTACAATAAGCATAGAAATGGACACTCTATTAAGGAAATTCATTTTAACTGGCGGTTTTGATATTGACACATATTTTGAAACTTACGAAGACAACTATCCAAAATCAAAAATTGCCGAAGATAGTGAAAGCTATGATTAAAAACAAATCTATATAAAAAAGTAAAAGGAGTAAAGAAAAACAAAAATTCTGTACTTCTTTTTTTATATACTAGCAAACTACTCTGTTTTAAGTTAAAATTGTAGGGGGGAGCTAGTAGCTCATCAACGTGGCGAAGCTACCTTTATTCTATTATAGGAAAAATCAATTTTAAATTGTAGGGGCGAGCATCGCTCGTTTGCATAGCGAAGCCACTTTGTTCACAAATAGAGAAAAACTTCTATAATACAAATCATTATAAAACAAATTTTAGTGATACAAAACAAAAAAAGTGGTATAATATAATAGAAGTAAAAAAAGAAAAAAGGAGAGTTTAATATGAAGAATGGAAAAGTTGTATTAGTAGGTACTGGTTTTGTGGGTATGAGTATGGCATACTCAATGTTAAATAGAGGAGGAATATCAGAGCTTGTTTTAATAGATATAGATAAAGAAAAAACTGTTGGGGAAGAAATGGACTTATCTCATGGGCTTCCTTTCGCACCACAAAAAATGGTAATAAAAGCAGGAGAATATAGTGAATGCAGGGATGCTGAAATAGTAGTTATAACAGCAGGTGCTGCACAAAAGCCAGGTCAAACAAGGTTAGAACTTGCAGAAGTAAATACTAAAATTGTAAAACAAATAACTAAAAATATAATGGAAAGTGGATTTAATGGAACTATAATAGTAGCAAGTAACCCAGTAGATTTAATGGCATATGTAGTATATAAAGTATCAGGGCTACCAAAAAATAGAGTAATAGGTTCAGGAACAGTACTAGATACAGCAAGACTTCGCTACATGATAGCAGAATACTTAAATGTATCTAGTAAAAATGTTCATGCATATATAATGGGAGAACATGGAGATTCATCATTTGTACCATGGTCACATTGCTATGTAGGTTGTAAAAAGTTAATAGAGATATTAAAAGATAATAATACACCAATAGATGAATTAGAAAAATTACATCAAAATGTTATAAATGCAGCATATGAAATAATAAATAGAAAAAAAGCTACTTATTATGGAATAGGAATGAGCTTAAACCGATTAGTAAGAGCGATATTAGATGATGAGAACGCAATAATAACAGTATCTACCTACCTAGAAAATGGTGAATATGGACAAAATGATGTATATATTGGGGTACCAGCAATAGTTAATAAAAATGGAATACGAGAATTATTAAAATTAGACTTAAATGAAAAAGAGCAAGAACAGTTAAATGAAAGTTGTGAGTTAATAAAACAGATGAGAAAAGATGGGCTAGAAAGTATAATATTAGAATAATATATAAATAAGCTACGAATAAGTGGAAAGAACACTATTCGTAGCTGTTTTCTAATGTAAAAACTAATAAATACTTAAAGAAATATATAATATTTATAAATTAAGTATAGAATTTAAATCTCTTTGAAGATTTCTATAAATATTATTATAATAGTTATAAAACTACATAATAATGAATAAATACCAAATTCTTTTGCAAACAAAACTAAAAGAAAAACCTCCGAAAATATAAGTATAATAGTAAACAAAGATGAAAAGAATTTACTCTTAATAGTACTTCTAACAATATTGATAATAAAGAAAATGCCTAAAGTCAGAAGTGTACAAAAGATATTGGGGACTAAGTACTTACTTAGAATATTGCTTAAATGAATAAAAAAGTGGTTATAAAATATTAAAAACAATTCATTTAAAGAATAAATCCGCAACATATTAAATCCTCCTTTACAAAGAACGATAACATAACAATTTACATAGAATATTATACTATATGTAAACTAATTAGGCAATAATTTGGAGAAAAAATTTGAAAAATGTAGAAATATGTGATAAAATAGAATTAGATATTTGTATTTGGTTTTAATAGTCTAATTTGACTATAGAAAGGAGAAAGTAATATGTTTGAGGGGAATGCAATGGAGCGGATAAATAACCATATAAAAAGTAAGAATAGCAGAATATGTGTGGTTTTAAACATTGACTCTGATATTCCAAAGATGGATAGTGATGAAGTAACATATGAATACCTAAGTGCTTATTTACAGGTAATAGCAGGAATTGTTCCAGCTGTAAAAATTATATCCAAAGAGAAAGACAGACCACTATATTGGAATATAGTAGAAGTTGCGAAATCCTTAGGACTTTTAGTTATATGTGAAATAAAGGAGGAAGAGATTGGATATATAATGGACATCGGAGTTAAACGGATAATAGAGAAAATAGATGCCGTAATTATTGAAACTAACTTAGGTGATAAGTTAGAAGTAGTAGAACAATTTATAAAATTGTTAAAGCTTGAAGGAAAGGCAGCCTTTATAAGTCCTATGGGACAACAGGAGAATAAAAAGACAAAATGGTGGAGGAGGATATTTAAAGAGAAAAAAATTACCACAAAAGAGTTATTTTTAAAACTATACAATAAATTTGGATTTTGTTATGATGAAAATGCTAAACTTACATATATAGTGGCAGGTTTAGTAATAACTAAACTTGAGAATAAGGAATTATTAAATCCTTACATTTTTGCAATATGTGACTATGAAGAAAAAATCGATGATATAGTGGATGACATAGTAAATATTGCAGATGGGGAAGGATTAGGGTTATTAATAACAAGCAACTTAAACATAAACATAGAGCAAGGACAGGCTTGGGAAGAGAATGTAAAATTAGAGTTAATAAGAGAAAATGAAATAATAAACAATGCTATAAATCAATTTTATGGTATTGAAGACTAATAAACTTTAAATGCTCTATATAAAAAACTGGTAGAACTCTACTAGTTTTTTTATATTCTGTAGTTGACTATTGTGGAAGGGCAGTCGTTTTAGGTATGGATTACACAAAATTCGAAGACTGGATAATTGCTTAAGTAGTAAGTAAAGTATATAGGAACCTCTAATTGAGGTTCCTATATTTGTTTATTTCACAACTATATTATAGATTTTATTTTTAACATAAATTTCTTTAATAATAGTTTTACCTTCTAACAATCCACAAACTGTTTTATTTTTGTGGACAATTTCCTTTACAAGTTCTTCATCTGAGTTTAAAGGAACTGTAACTGTAGCTTTAAGCTTTCCATTAAATTGAACAGGAATTTCTATTTCACTATCAATTGTTTTAGCTTCATCATATATAGGCCAAGTAGATTCGCATAGTGGCTTAAATCCTAATTCTTCATTAAGTTCTTCTGTAATATGTGGAGCAATTGGGTTTAATAATGTTAAAAGAAGTTTATAATCTGCTTTAGTTATATTTTTTTCATCATCGTAACTATTTGCTAAAATCATTAAGGCTGATACTGCAGTATTATAAGACATAGTAGTTAAATCGGTTTGTACTTTCTTAATAGTTTTATGAATTATACTTTCTAATTTTGCAGAATATTCTTCGCTATCAACTACTTTTTCTTTCAAACGAATAACTTTATCAATAAAACGTTTACATCCTTTTAAAGAATCTGTACTCCAAGGAGCGTCCTGAGTATAATCACCCATAAACATTTCATAAACTCTTAAAGTATCTGCACCATATTCTTTTACAATATCATCAGGGTTAATAACATTTCCCTTTGACTTACTCATTTTTTCATTATTTGAGCCAAGTACCATACCATGGCTTACACGAGTCCAAATCATTTCTTTATTAGGTACTAAGCCAATATTATATAAGAATTGTACCCAGAACCTCGCATAAAGTAAGTGTCTTGCAGTATGTTCCATGCCACCATTATACCAGTCAACTCTGTTCCAATATTTCATAGCATCAATAGAAGCAAACTCTTTATCATTATGAGCATCCATAAATCTTAAGAAATACCAGCTAGAACCTGCCCAGTTAGGCATTGTATCAGTTTCCCTCTTAGCAGGAGCACCACAGCATGGACAAGTTGTATTAACCCAGTCTGTAATATTTGCAAGTGGACTTTCGCCATTTTCAGTAGGTTCATATTCTGCAACATCTGGTAATAATAAAGGTAGGTCTCCTTCTTTCATAGGTTGCCATCCACATTTTTCACAATAAATCATAGGAATAGGCTCTCCCCAGAAACGTTGACGAGAGAAAACCCAGTCTCTCATTTTGTAATTATTAACTTTTCTTGCAATACCCATATTTACTAGTTTTTCAGTAATGGCATCTTTAGCTTCCTCAACAGTTAAACCAGTAAATTCTTCAGAGTTAATTAGTTTGCAACCTTTACCTAAATAATCTTGTTTTTCAAAAGCTTCACTTGATGTATCTTTTCCATCAATTACTTGCAATCTATCCAAATTATGTTCTACAGCATATTCAAAATCTCTTTGGTCATGAGAAGGAACAGCCATAACTGCGCCTGTACCATAATCTCCTAAAACAAAATCACCTAAGAAAATAGGAACTTCTTTTCCATTAATAGGGTTAATAGCACTAACGCCTTCTAACTTACAACCAGTTTTACCTTTATTAAGTTCAGTTCGTTCCATACTGCTTTTTTTAGCAGTTTCTTTAATATATTCATTAACATCATCTTTGTTAGTAACCATTGGCATAAGTTCTTTAATAAGTTTACCATCTGGTGCAATAACAAAGAAAGTAATACCATAAACTGTTTCAATACAAGTTGTGAAAATTGAAAAACTTCCACCTTGCTTAATTTTAACATCAAGTTCAACACCAGTAGATTTACCAATCCAGTTAATTTGCCCTAGTTTAACTCTATCAGCAAAGTTAGTATCATCTAAACCTTTAAGTAAGTCTTCAGAATAATCACTCATTCTAAGCATCCATTGAGCTTTTTCTTTTTGCTCAACTTGGCTTCCACATCTTTCGCAAACACCACCAGCGGCATCTTCATTAGATAGAACACTTTTGCAAGTAGGGCACCAGTTAACGCCTATAGTATCTTTGTAGGCCATACCATGTTTGTAAAATTGTAAGAATTGCCATTGAGTCCATTTATAATATTCAGGGTCAGTAGTAGAAAATTCTCTAGACCAATCAAAAGAAAAGCCTAAATTTTTCATTTGACCTTTAAAAGTTGCAATATTTTCCTTAACAGCATCCTTTGGGTGAATATGGTTTTTAATAGCGTATTGTTCAGCAGGGGCACCAAAAGCATCCCAACCCATAGGGTATAAAACATTAAACCCTTGCATTCTCTTCATTCTAGCAATAGCATCTTGTGCAGTATAACTTCTAACATGCCCAACATGTAAGCCTGCTCCAGAAGGATATGGAAATTCGACTAAAATATAATAAGGGTCTTTTTTAGTATCGCCAGTAACGGCTTTAAAAGACTCATTTTTATCCCAATAGTTTTGCCATTTTTTTTCAATTTCGTTAAAGTTATAAGTCATTTAAATCATCCTCTCTTTTTGTTCCCATTGGGGACGTTTCCTTTTGGGGTATCTGCCACTTTTGGGAATTTTTAATAATATTGCCATTATACTATATTATTTTAAGAAATGGAAGGGAAAAATAAAAAATAGTTGCAAATTATGGTAAACTGTGGTAAAATAATGTTATGCACTGTAGTAAGTTAAAAAATAATTTTTTTAAGTAAAGGAGAAAAATGTATGACAAGAGAAGTAAAAAGGCAACTTATTAACGAATTAGACCGGGCAATAAAAGTAATAGATACAATAAGAAATCTTGTAGAACTAGCATTAATTGCATATGCAATTCCAATGGTTTTGTACAAATTTGGTGTATTTGTGCATCAAATGCCGTATAAAATGTTTGGTGTACTATTTCCAATTGGTATAGGTATAACTTTAAGTATATTTATACTCTCCGAAATATTCAATTCAGTAAAGTATGCAATAGAATATGAGAATGTCGACTTATACAAAAACAGTATATTAAGCATTATTTTGAGTAATAAAGATACAATAAGTAATAGTATCTTTTATATGCTATGTTTCACTGGATGGGCAAATGTAGTAGTGTTTGTGATATTGCTTATATTATACATAGTTGTACCATCGACAGTTTCGAAATATTTTAAGAATAAGTTGGTCAAAGAACTTTAAGCAAACAATAGGGCGGAATTAGTAACTCTGCCCTATTTCCCTATTATATAAAAAAGTTCACCAAAGTGACATTATTTCCTATTAGGAAATGTCACTTTGATGAACTTTTATTCAGCAACATAAGAATTAGATGAAATATTACCCATTGATACAGAACCATTACCACCAGCACCACCAGCATTACCGACCTTCTCCTGTTATTGAAGTGCCACCATTAGCTGTTATAGTTCCCCTATTTAGAATTCTTTTATAGAATATATTAATACTTCCGCCACCAGAGGCACCACCTGTATCAACTCTTCCGTTGGAGTTTGATAAAGAAGAAGTAGAAGAGGATACTCCATCTGCAGAAATAGTTCCATAATTATCAAATGTTTTAGCATCTATTACTAATAAACCACCAGTTCCATGTCTAGCAACATAATTTACAACTGATTCTCTATATGTTGCATATGAACCACTAGGGTTACCAGTACCACCAAGTGATATTTGACCATAGCCAGAACCATTAATACTACGTACAGCTCCATCACCTCCAGAACCACCAGAATATGAAGTTCCGGTTCCACCAGAAGAAATTTTGATTCTATTTACATAAGCCCTTCCAGAACCTGTTCCACCACCACCAGTTTGCCTATTAAAACCATTGTTTCCATTATTTCCATTAGTAGAACGATTAAAGCCGGACATTTCTATTGAGGCTCCTCCAGTTGCACCAATGGCAGGGACATATTCAAATGTACCATTTTTATTACGGTATAAATATATGTTTTCTCTTTTAGCTTTTGCACCTCTTGCGGCCATAGAAATTGAACCATTATTTGTTAAAGTTCCAGAAGATGATATTATTAATCCCTTAGGATCACCGTAATTTGCACTACTAGCGCAAGCTGTTAAAGTTACACCTGAATTGATTGTTAAATCTCCATTTACTCTTAACACAACAGTATTTTTAGCATAATCAGTAGCGGTTCCAACATCTGTAGAAGGGTTGCTGAATGAGTAGGTATTATTTGATAAAGTTGCACCATCTATCTGTGTTTGCCCATCTAAAACTAAATCACCATTATATACAATGGTATTCAAATTATATGTTATTTCTGTATATAAAACAGAATTAGTTTTTGCAGCTACTTTTATACTAGGAGGTGAAGCATATGACTAAAAATCCTTATTATAGGTTCCATAGCATTTTCATAATTAGTGCTACGATTATTGAAATAGTAATTTAAAAAAATATTTAGGTGCATTGGCATCTTATAATATTTATATTTTCAATCCATCTAGCTATAAACTAGATATCATAGTAGGGTATGGTGTATTTGCTATGTTTTTTACTTTTATAGTAATACTAATGTACCATGATAGTATAAGAAAAATTAGGAAATATAAAAAAGCTATAAAATTAGGGGAGAAATATAGAGTACGTGCATTAAAAGTAAGCATTAAAAATCATTTCGGTAAAGTTAACAAGAGATATGACAATAAGAGAAGAACATATACAATTATAAATGTTGTTTGCCAAGATTTAAAAAGTGGAAACATTATTAATGCAAATATTGAATTTCAAACATTCATATCATATTTTAAGAAGGATTGTACTTTTGATATCTATGTATTAAATAATAATGCGACAATAGACTATGAATCTTTTGAATATTCTTCTAATGAAAAGATAGATATTAAGCATGAAAGGATATAACATAAAATTATGCTATATGTAATGGAAAAAGAGTTATTAATGAAAATCTTGAAGAAAAAGGTCAACGAAAAATTGTTGACTTTTTTTAATGTTAATATATAATATTAATATAAAAAAATTCCCAAAAGTGACAGATGCCTCAAAAGGAAACGTCCCCAATGGGAAAAAAGGAGAGATAAAAATATGACAGATTATACAGAAGAAGAACAAAATAAAGTAAAAACAATGATTGACGACTTGGTTAAAAAGGCTAAAAAAGCATCAGAAGAATATATGAAATTAGACCAAGAACAAGTTAATAATATTGTAAAGGCAATGTCTATGGCAGGATTAGAACATCACATGGAACTTGCTAAAATGGCAGTAGAAGAAACAGGTCGTGGTATTTATGAAGACAAAATAACAAAAAATATGTTTGCAACAGAATACATTTACCACAGCATTAAATATGCTAAAACAGTAGGAGTAGTTAATGAAAATGAAGAAGAAGGATACGAAGAAATTGCAGAGCCTATTGGTATTATTGCAGGGGTTACTCCTGTGACTAACCCAACTTCTACAACAATGTTTAAATCTATAATTTCAGCAAAAACTAGAAATGTTATTATTTTTGGTTTTCACCCATCTGCTCAAAAATGTAGTACAAGGGCAGCAGAAATTTTGAGGGAAGCAGCAGTTAAAGCAGGTGCTCCTGAAAATTGTATTTTATGGATTGAAGAGCCTTCAATACTAGCTACTTCAACACTTATGCATCACCCAGGAGTTGATCTAATACTAGCAACAGGTGGTACAGGTATGGTTAAAGCTGCATACTCATCAGGTAAGCCAGCTTTAGGTGTTGGTCCTGGTAATGTACCTTGTTATATAGATAAAACAGCTAAATTAAAAACTTCAGTTAATGATTTAGTTTTATCAAAATCTTTTGACAATGGTATGATTTGCGCATCAGAGCAATCTGTAATTGTTGATAATGATATTCACGAAGAATTTGAAAGATTAATGAAAGAAGCAGGATGTTATTTCTTAAGTGATGAACAAACTAGCAAATTAAGAAATAGTATGTTTATAGAAGAAAAAGGATGCGCTTTAAATGCTGATATAGTAGGAAAAAGTCCTTATGATATAGCAGGAAGAGCAGGCATAGAAGTGCCAAAAGATACAAAAGTATTAGTATTACACGAAAATGGAGTAGGTATTGAATATCCATTCTCAAAAGAAAAATTAAGTCCAGTTCTTGCATATTACATTGTTGAAAATGAAGATGAAGGAATTGATTTAGCAGAAAAATTAATAGAATTTGGAGGCTTAGGTCATAGTGCTGTTATTCACTCAGAAAATGATGAAACAATAAGAAGATTTTCTGAGAGGGTAAAAGTAGGAAGAATTATTGTTAATTCACCTTCAACGCATGGTGCAATTGGTGATATATATAACACAAATATGCCATCACTAACATTAGGTTGTGGCTCATTTGGAGGAAACTCAACAACATCAAATGTATCAAGTGTAAACTTAATTAATATTAAAAAAGTTGCGAAAAGGAGAGTTAATATGCAATGGTTTAAAGTTCCAGATAAAATATATTTTGAAGCAGGTTCAATATCATACTTAGAAAAAATGCCAGATATAACAAGAGCATTTATAGTAACAGATAAATCTATGGTAGAATTTGGTTATGTAGATAAAATATTATACCACTTAAGAAAAAGAAATGAATATGTTCATTCAGAAATATTCTCAGATGTAGAGCCAGACCCTTCTTTTGATACAATTAAAAGAGGAGTGGCAATGATGAATGAATTTAAGCCAGATGTTATTATAGCATTAGGTGGAGGTAGCCCAATAGATGCTGCAAAAGGTATGTGGCTATTCTACGAGCACCCAGATGCAGATGTAGAAGGCTTAAAACTAAAATTTATGGATATTAGAAAACGTACTTATAAATTCCCAAAACTTGGAGAAAAAGCAAAAATGGTAGCAATACCAACAACATCAGGAACAGGTTCAGAGGTTACATCATTCGCGGTAATTACAGATAAAACAATAAACAAAAAATATCCACTAGCAGACTACGAACTAACACCAGATGTAGCAATTATAGACCCAGACCTAGTAATGAGCCTTCCACAAAGAATAACAGCAGATACAGGTATGGACGTACTAACACATGCAATAGAAGCATATGTTTCAAATATGGCATCAGACTACACAGATGGGTTAGCAGAAAAAGCAGTAGAGCTAGTATTCAAAAATTTAAGAACAGCATATAACAACGGAAGCGATAAACACGCTCGTGAAAAAATGCACAATGCAAGTACAATAGCAGGAATGGCATTCACAAATGCATTCTTAGGAGTAAACCACTCACTAGCACACAAAATAGGAGGAGAATTCCACTTACCACATGGAAGAATAAATGCAATATTACTTCCATATGTAATAAAATACAACGCTACTAAACCAACAAAATTTGTATCATTCCCTAAATACGAATACTTCATAGCAGACCAAAAATATGCAGACCTATCAAGAAGAATGGGCTTCCCTGCATATACAAATGAAGAAGGAGTAAACTCACTAATAGAAGAGATTAAAAAATTAAACAGCGATTTAGGAATACCTTCATCATTTAGAGAACAAGGTGTAGATGAACAAGAATTTTTAAGCAAAGTAGATATGCTAGCAGACAGAGCTTTCGAAGACCAATGTACTACCGCAAATCCACGTCTTCCACTAGTTGAAGAGCTTAAACAAATTTTGATTGATAGTTACTATGGAAATATGTAAAAGTAGCTTAAAAAGATACCCCAAAAGGACCAGGTCTTTTTGGGGTATTTTTGCAGTATTACACAAAATTAATACAAAAATAGAAGATGTCCTTAGCTTGATTACTGTATGGACATCTTCTATTTTTCTTTTTTATCAAATTATTCCTAAATTAATTAATCTATGTACCTGCCAATAAAGTGCATACGAATAATTGTATAACTCTATGATATCTTTTTGAATTACTTTCTCCGAGACACCAAATTTTATTGAAGTTTCTTTAAGTGAAGCATGAGTATCAACGATATATTGTGCTTCTTCTAAGATTCTTTCAATCATAATAAATCCTCCTATTAATTAATAAATAAGGTTAATTAGTAACTGTAAACAATATAATTGTAATATAGTTATTACAAAAAGTCAATATAATACTTAAATCTACTGCATTAAGTATAAATATAAATATAAATATAATAATTTATAATAATTGTTGACTTTACATAAATGAAGTGCTATAATAAAAAAGTATCAAAAATGATTTATATTAAAAGGAGGAAATTCAAATGAGTTCTCGGAGAAAAGAAAAATGTAACAAATGGGTAAAGCTTTTTTGTTTGTTAATGGTAGCAATCATAGTATTTATACAACCGTCAACAAAAGTATTAGCAACAGAAGACATGAAAGAAGAGCCAAAGACAGCAGCACCCATTATGAGTGCGAAGGGATATGCAAAAGTTGTTAGCTCCCTTAATGTAAGGGAGGAGCCAAATACAAGTAGTAAAATTCTCGCAAAGTTAAAACCAGGAGAAATTGTAACTGTGTTTGTAACGCCAGAAGATGAATGGTTCCAGGTAGAAACACAGGAAGGAATAGTAGGTTTTGTAAAAAGTGACTATTTAGAAATTGGCTATTCAAAATTAGATAGTTACGAGCTTATATCTGTAGCAGTAATAACAAAAACAGATGGAAGCTCAGAAAACAGAAACTTCAACATGGCTCGGGCTGCTAGTTTTATTAATGGCATAGTAATACTGCCAGGAGAAGAATTTGCTTGGTATTCTACTAAAGAAACAGAAGGAATAGTAGGTCCAGCAAATGAAGAGAATGGATACAAAAAGGCTACAATAATATTAAATGGAGAACCTGTATTAGGTGACGGTGGAGGAGTGTGCCAAGTAAGTACAGCAGTATATAACTGTATATACAAAATAGGTATAGTGCCAATAGAGCATCATCACCATTCTATAGAGTCTTCATATGTAGAAGAGGGAATGGATGCGACAGTAAGCTATCCAAATAAAAACTTTGTATTCAGAAATACAGAGGAATATCCGATAATGTTTTTTGCATATACAGACGGACCTCAAGTAGTTGTAGAAGCTTACAAAGTTTCATATTCTAACTATTGATTTTAAAGTAGGAGTTGAGTGATTATTTACTTAACTCCTACTTTATTTAAATAAAAGATATCAAAACTTTAGGATAATAAGTCCCCACCCTTCAATGAACTAGTCAATAAAGGATAGGGCTTGGAATTAAAACACTGGCTTGTATGAGGTAACAACTGGTTGAACATTGGTTGTGTATCTCACATGCCCGCATTTTCTGCAAGTTTGGCTCCATCGGTCGCTTGTTTCTTCTCTGTAGCCTGCGGGTTCGCAATAAATGTCGGAGCCTTGTGAGGACATTCGGTACCCATAAGGTACACGTACCTTTTTGGGGTCATATTTAGCCTCACCATACTCGTGGTTGCAATTTTGAATTTGATGGGATACTTCTGCTAACTTTCTTTCCAGGTCCTCTTGTTGTTCTCGTAAAGTCATATCATTGTCCTCCTTAATATTAATTGATATTTGGAGGGTGTGTGCCCTCCGAAATGTTCGGAAGGCATTCCTAAAAGAAACCTTCTGACTATATCATAATATAATTTTACATAAAATGCAACAGCTTTCGGTAGAATTCTCCATAATATTTATTTAATTTAAAATAATAGAAAGAATTTTTTATATAATTGACAAATTATTTAGAATTATAAAACAATTTTGTATACGATTTATTTCATAAAAATGTATATATATGAATATATATTTAATAAGAATAAATTTTAGGGGGATTTTTTTATGGAATACACAAAAGATGTAATTTTTAATATTAGGTATGGACAAGCAATTAAATTAAAAGAAAGGAAATGTGTAAAAAAACTGATTAATATGTATAATAATAATAAATTTAT
Organism: uncultured Clostridiaceae bacterium; assembly: GCA_948444845.1. Classification (GTDB taxonomy): domain Bacteria; phylum Bacillota; class Clostridia; order TANB77; family CAG-508; genus UMGS1663. Next base: position 52,336 of record CAOJVB010000008.1, read on the forward strand.
TATTAATACATTAGGGATAACTATTATATTAGTTACAATAGATGTATGGCTGGTATCTAGTTTTATTAATTTATTAGTTACTTTATAACAATCGTGTCAATACTTTTTGAAAATTTCACTAAAAAATAGCTTTATTTTATTAGCGAAA